>JANRBI010000051.1:0-19049 GCA_030727625.1 Salibacteraceae bacterium | reverse complement strand
TGATGACCATCAATGAATTGCCCAAATACTTAGATGCCACTGATGGCCTAGCAGTGGCGGTTTGCCACTACTACCAATCAACATCAAAAATTCCGAGTGGAGGTAAAAAAGGGTGGGATGCTTTCATCAGGCAAAACCCTGATCGCATTAAATAAAGGCTAAACGTATTTTTTCAGCCGTTTCAGCAAGTTGCTCAAGACTTGGCGAAAGCTTTGGCTGGGTAAAATCGATGTCACCAACGTGATTTATTGGCACAAGATGGATATGCGCATGAGGTACCTCTAAACCAATCACAGCAACTCCTATTCGCTTGCAAGGCACTACTTTTTCAATCGCCTTTGCCACACGCTTTGTAAAAGCCATATAACTTGCCAAAAGTTCCTCATCTAAATCAAACAAATAATCTATTTCTTGATTTGGAATTACAAGTACATGGCCTTCTCGTAATGGGTTTATATCTAGCATTGCAAAGAATTGATCGCTTTTTGCTACAAAGTGACCAGGAATATCACCGGATAATATTTTAGTAAAAATGCTTGGCATTATCTAGAAATTTCAAGCACTTCGAATTTCATAATTCCATTTGGAACTTGAATTTCAGCGATATCTCCTACTTTCTTACCCAATAAGCCTTTTCCAATTGGGGAATCAACAGAAATCTTGCCCTCACGCAAATTAGCTTCGTTTTCAGCAACTAACGTATACAGGAACTCCTTCTTCATTCCAATATTCATAAGCTTCACTTTTGAAAGGATTAGAACCTTATCTGAAGTCAATTGACTTTCGTCAATTATGCGTGCATTGCTGATCACTTCTTCCAGCTTAGCAATCTTCATCTCTAGTAAGCCTTGTGCTTCTTTTGCAGCATCATATTCGGCATTCTCAGATAAATCTCCTTTATCTCTTGCTTCGGCTATTTGCCTAGAAATTGATGGACGTTCAACCGTTTTAAGTTGATGCAATTCATCCCTCAACTTCACAAAACCTTCTTCAGTATAATATCTTACTTGTGACATCTCAATGTTATCTTTTGAGTCTTCTGTTAAAAACAAAAGAACCGTTCATAGAACGGTTCCTTAATTGCGAAAATATATGTTTTAGTATTACTAAAGATTCATTCTCAATCCAACCGTGTGAGTTCCACCAAGAGGATTTGAAAAACGATATCCATAATCTAAGCTAAACCCACTATCGTCAGATGTTTTGGTTGGCAACATCAAAGACATTCCAACTGTTGGACCCGAATTAGCAGTTAACCTTCCGCTTTCTAATGTTGTAAAAACATCCGATTCATATACAAGGCCAGCACGAACAGCGATATACTTTTTAAATCCAAACTCAGCTCCCAATCTAAATTGGTCAGGAGAAAACGAATTCGAGGTAAAGTTTCCAGCAATCGTTAATCGATAATCAGAAGGTCTCCAATCATCACTTGCATTTTCTGGTTCCACAGCACCCATCAAATACAAATCATATGAAGCGCCTATATTTAATAATGCAGGCATTTCAAAAGCTTCGGTCCTTTGATTTACCGTAAATTCCGCGTCTTGCAACAACACAACAGTCGCAAAACCATCACCAGTGTAGGTCATCTTAGGACCAACATTTCTTAATGCAATACCAAATTTCAAACGATCGTAATCTCCAGTAATGTAGCGGATACCAGCATCTAAAGAAACTCCTTGAGAGCTTGCATTAGATATAGACTCACTTACAATTCTGATAGAACCTCCGGCATGTATACTTTTTGAAAATGACCTAGCATAAGAAATTGCCAAATTCAAGAACTGTGGACTAAAAGTTCCTTGTCCACCACTCGGGTTATTTGTGGTTGTAATCGGAATGTCACCAAAAGACATAGATGTCACAGCTAAACCAAAAACAGATTGTTCACCAACCCTTTGGCCAAAAGCCAAGGAATTCATCGAAATACCAGCTCCAGAAAACAAAGCCACATTGGAATAATATAGCTCTGTCTTATTTACAGCTGATAATCCAGCAATGTTCAAATTCATTGCTTCTACACCATTTACATAAGCCGTATTTGCTCCACCAAAACCAGTAGAACGCGCCCATGGATTTATTAGCAATTCACTTGCTCCAGCTTGACCAATTCTTTCTTTGTTACCAGCAAATGTTACTGAAACAACACTTGAAAGTATTATGGATAGTATGTACTTAGAAGTTTTCATAATATTCTCTTTTTCTGGTTCTTAGAATGAGTTAAGGTCAATTGGTCTTAATACACCAAACCACTTAATTACTGTTGAACCCACCCCAGGCACCTCAACATGAATTAGGTAAATACCTCCTGCAATAGGAATATTATCCTGATTCTTAAGGTTCCAGTCTACACTCGAAACAGTAGGATCATCCTTACTAAATGACCTGACCAAAGTTCCATTAACAGTAAATATGTTTATCGTACATGTTTGAGGTAGATTGATGATCTTGATTCTGTAATCTAACCTTCCTGTTTCATATTGACTATAAGCATAGTAAGGGTTTGGCACAACACCTATAATATCTAGTGCTTCTACAGCTATTTTAGGATCTAAAGTAGGAGCTATGTCGTTTGTGTTAAACGTATACATCGGAAGTCCAGAATTTATAGTTTGCACCAACTTTACTATGGCATTGGAAGTGTAGCCAGATGATGCCGCTACAAAAGTTTGCCCTTTTTTCACCGAAGTATTCGCAACTACTGTAGTATCTCCTGAAGGCAAACTGACATCTGTAGTCAAACTTCCAGAATAAACATAGTACGTTTCGCCTACTACTAACGAAGCAGGGTCTTCTAGAATATCATGCGCTGCATAAGGAACGTAAGGCCTTGTAGACCGTAATTTAATGACTACATCATTATTTCCTGATTCACCAAAGAGTTTAGCATCCTGAGCCAACAAAGGATAACCCACCCAAGCTCCTGCTCTCCACACGCCAGCATATTTTCTAAACTTGGCGCTGTTAGCATCGATTAAGGTTGAACCTTGTGATGGATCAAAATCAATCAAGCTTTGGAATGAAAAAGTTCCACCATCATAACTTGGCATCAAATATTGAGCATCTTGAGTAGCGGCATCTTCGATGTTGTTTCTGAAAACATAAATCATATGTTTTCCGCCAAATCTCAATTCGCCAAACAGATCTTCTACTATTTTGTCCGTAGGATTCCAAAGCATATCTGCACCATTCTCATTTTTGAGCCAGCTATCTTCCGAGAATGCCATGTTTAGTCGTTCGCCCGTTTCAGCATTGATGGCATAACCAGGAAACCATCCCATTCCAACAGAGAATTTAGACAAACCGCTAGATGAAGTTTCTCCCGTTATCGCTTGGTAATATGCAATATCATCAGCTGTCATGTTTGACAAATTATCACCAATCGTTTGTAATCCATTATAGGTTGCTTCGTTTTCGTTAACGTTTGCATCAAGTTGATTTCGACCGTTTTTGTCTACTGAAAGCGCCTTGCGAAGTTCACCTCTTGTTGCGGGACCATCAGAAAGAATGTCTTCGTCACCAGCTTCGAATACTGGACAACGAGTCCACTTTGCTTTATCTGAAGTGATATAAACATTTACACTCGGTGTATTTGCCAAATTAGCAGCTTGAAGTAATCTTTCTGCTCCAAGAACATTGCCATTGAACATGGGTACGGGATGAGCTGTATCATAACTAGCTAAGGCAAATGGTGCCCATGTTTTATTTATTGCGTTTTCCCAATATTCTTCGGGATCTAAGAAACTGAACACTTCCAAATCGGGAGAAGTGGTAGCTGCGAAGTTATTCAGGTGATCATCCGAGGTTAAATCTTGACTACTTGAAGGCGACAAAAACGTTCCACTTTTTATCCAATTAAATACCTGACTCTGGTCTTGATCTGAAATACCTGACAGCCAATTATCTGTTTCATCAGCATATCCAATTTCTGATCCTAAATAACCGTTTGTAACTGATTTCCCACTTAGCGCTGGATAACCATACTCAGTAGCTACTGACAATCCTAATTCAAAAATTACTTGCTCGCTGCCTTGGCTAATACTTTGCTCTGACTTCACGGTATCAATTCCATCACCATATAAAACCCATGTTAGCTTGGTGAAATCTTTAGTTGATGTTGAATCTCTAAATGCCAGCGTGAAGTTACCTTGAGGAATCATTAAAGGATCGACAACCTGAACTTTAACTGGACCGAAACCAGCTTCAAATTCCAATTGTGGTATTAACCATTCTCCATCTGCAGTAGCAGATGAAATTAATGAATCAACAACATCTTCTTTAATATTTACATAATTAGCACCATTTCCGCTTCCTTCTATTCTCTTCAATTCTACTCCATCACCAAATGAAGAGTTCAATTGTATTCCACCCTGCTCCATAGAAGTTAAGTGAGGAATTGCTTCATATACTCTCACTGGGCCTGCTGGAGACTTTCTACTTGCCAAGTAAGGGATTTTTTGTCCTTCGAGTCTGTTTGATGCAGGATCGTAAACTCCATCAATATATTGAAGATTACCAAAACCATCACCAAAACGATTATAGGCATAGGCTATAACCATGAAGTAGTAGGTCTTGTGATTGATTAAGCGGTTATCGTCTGTGGCGAAAGCATCTTCATTAACTCTAAAAGCGTGCTTGATTCCTTCATTTGCTCCATCAACTTTTAAGTTTGGAACATCCTGATCTAATTGACTATCAAATTCAAAATTGATCAGTTTGTCTATATCGTTAGGTACGTCTACCTGGGCGATTAATCTAGCCTTGTCATTATCTTCCAAGTCAGAAGTTCCAACGCTTCCGTCAGCTAATTGATACACTTGGTATCCTTCAAATTTGTAAGTACCATACAGCTCTTTCTCTTCATCAGTTAAGGCTAAATCATTACTACCATCTCCGTTTATATCAACAGAATCAGGTGCAGCCAAGAAAGGATCAGTAGAGAAGTAACCTTCTTTGTAGTTGTTAGAATTTTGCGGATTTGAAAGCATTAAAATGATTTCTCGATCAAGCTCTTGAACTGTAACATCTGGAGCATCTGGACCATCTAAGATTTCAAAACAAGAATCAAAAAGAGCTTGGGTCTTATCATCAGCCTTTCGCATAGCCTCAACTGATGCTAATCTACCACCTGAAGTAGCCTGCTGCCAAACAAGACCAACTGTAATATTATTTACAGCACCTGGCCCTAGTCTAAAAGGCCCAGACGACTGAACGAATCGTCTATCTCCGGGCAAGTTGCCAGCAGAGTTCTCTGACCAAGCACCCGTTCCCGGGTCTACACCATCAGTTCCCCAAAAAACAGGATCTGTTTCACCTGGAAACATGTAACCCGCTGGAATTGCGCTTGCGTTTGATGGATCATAACCGTTTCCACCGTAGGTCATAGGTGTTCCATCCTTCCAAATACCACGCAACATATTGTAGTAATCAGTAGCAATGTTTGGATCACCTACTGGTCCTGGAGCATTGTTGTGATAAAGGAATTTCCTCATACCATAGCGTTCGTTGTCAACAATTCCGTCACCGTAACCGGCTCCTTGTCCATCGTAAACTATACCATCTTCAGCAATTGCTCCAGCATAATCATCAACACACAAACAATTATCAACTCCATCATTAGCTTGAAATGGACCTTGAAAAAAGTCAATTCCAAGCGCTGGTGGGTTAACACCATAGCCAAGGTTACCAGAAGCATCCTCATCATTGTCATCACCGTTGTAGACGTAACCTAAGCCTCGTCTAACATCGCAACCCACATAATCATCTTGAGCATTACCAAGATCTGGATCAACCCATTGTCCAAAATAAGTATCTGCTAATTCAAACGTAGATCGATTGATCAACTCATAGTTGTAAAAGGTCATGTTGTTAACTTCATCTGTGGTTGCAAATGCAAAGGCCTGAGCTCTGATCTCCATACCAATTGACAAACCACCTGATTCGGTGTGCACATTACCTTTATCGTTGAATACCCACCAAAGGTTCTGGTCACCATAAAGGTCACGAACTCTTCTGCTGCAGTCACTCTTTCCTACTAAAACGTAACCTGGATAATCGCCATCACTTACGTTATAATCACCATCACCATTCCTATCATAAAACGGTGCTAAATAATAATCTTCATTATAAGGGCTATAGTTTCTTCCGTGAGCCGGCCATTCAGAAATTTCTGAAGGCACCGCATAACCGGGAAACAATGTTGACTGAGTTTGAGTTCCGTTCTCAGCATCAAATTCACCAGCATCAAACCAAGCTGCAAATTCAGCAACCATAGACCTGGTAGTTTCCCAATGACGATCGTAAAGACGACAAGTATTAGGATCAATTTCCGCATTAATGGTGCTTAAAGGACCAGTCCAATAGTCATTACCAACTTGACGGAATCTAAGAGCTGCCACCTTGAACTGACCTGAAACATCTTGACCTGCCAACCAGAGTGAACCTGCAAAAAGTGAGGTCTTATTAGAACCCTTCGGAATCTCATATCGAGCTCTGTTAAAATCCCACCACATATCACCTCCACTTTGAATCAACGCTCTTGTGTTGTTGATATCAAGTTCAGTAGCTGCTGTTGCAGGGGTACAATTCGCTACGGTAATATCACCTTGTGAACCACCATTTTTATTACTGCTTTCGTACTTAAATTTCTCAGCGAAAGCTGAAGAAATAAATGCAATTGAAAGTATTGCGCTTAATAAGGTTTTCATCGTTTTCATACTATCAAAAAATCTTCGTTCTTATTAGAAGTTAAATCTTAGACCTAATCTTATTCTTCTAGGCAATTCCCAGTTTTGTGGATCCCACAATTTCATTTGGTAATAATCTAAATAAGAGTAAGGACTGTTCTGCTCCTCCGTTCTTTGGATACCTAGTGCAGAATTCAAATAACCATCATCATCTGGGTTACCTGTTGCTCTCCATACATTATTGATATTTCTAGCATTAAGTAAGTTCTTCACCTGAAGGTATACATTGGCTGTATAGTTCTTTTTGCCATTTCCATTTTCGTCTCCTTTGGTAACAATCTTAATGTCTCGATCTACCGAAAAATCAAAACGGAATTTCCAAGGAAGGCTTGCTCCATTGATACGACCCTGTTGCAACGATGCTGGGTTGTTTTGGAACATAGCAGCTGAAGTAAAGTTACTTTGTGGGTTGTATGGCTCACCTGAACCACCTCTGAGCTGCAAGTTAAATCCCATTGATTCTAGTATTCTGAAATTATCACCGATGATTGGTCCGTTATATTTCTCTCCAGCACCATATCTGTAGTCCATACTAGCTACAAATTGATGACGCTGATCGTAACTCAATCTGATTGGCGCTCTCAAATTTGCTTGACCGCTTCTAGCAAGGTTTAGCTGAGAAGTTGAATTTGACCCAGTTCCCTCAGCAAACTGAAGCGTGTAGGATGCCCTCATTGTAAGATTTTTAGTACTTCTTAGTTCATAAGTAACCGTCAAACCTTTTACTGTGGAGAAGTCAATATTTTGATATGTTCTGTACTCAATCGGGTAAGCATCGAAAACTCTGATTGCTTGAACCATGTTTCTAGACTCACGATAGAATGCCGAGAACTTCAATGACATTTCTGTTGTAAGCAATTGCTGAAAACCAACTTCATAATCAATCGTTTTTTCTGGCTGCAAAGAAGGATTGTTAAGCTGAGCTGAACTCGCTCTAGATTGCAGATAGTAATAATCTGAAGGATCTAATCTAATACCTGTAGTAGGGCGCTTAGTCAATACATCATAGTGAGCGAAGAAGTTTGCTTCATCTGATATTGGAAAACTAAAAGCAATACGAGGCATGAAGTTAGTTTGAGGCTTATAATCTTCAAATGATTCGGAAGTAATATCTGTACTGTTTGTTAGAACCTTATCAACTAGCAGTGGAGCAGGCAAACCATTTGACACTCTGAGTGCAGATGCGTCTTGCAATTCAGCACCTTCTGAATTATACCAAGTACTTCCATTTCGATATCCTAAGATGGCTGTTGGAGTCTCGACATTATCTACGTAAACCACGTAATCATCATCAATATTACTTGGACGAGTAGTTCCCTCTGGTAAAAGGTTCATTGCTTCGTCTTCACCAGCTTTTATGGTTGGAAAAAGTACGTATGGATCTTTCAACACTTTTTGGTTTGCATCAAAACGGTCAACTCGAACACCGATACGAAAGATTAAATCATCAAATTCAAATTTATCTTCAATAAAGCCCGCCACATAAATTGGCTGAAATGCTCCGATTGGCCTAGTATAGTTTCCAAACTCATTAGTTGCAGTGAAGAAATCATCAAAAGATGGATTAGCATTTGATCTGTTGCTGTAAGGATCGTAACCGTAATAACTTACCAAAGAGTTACCACTATTATAAAGTTCATCTGCACTGAAGTAATTTATATTGAATAAATCTTTATCAATTGCAAAAACATCAAGAAAATCATTTCCATCAGGATTGAGTCCTGTCACTTTCCTTAAGTTATAGTCAATAAAACTCTGGTTGTCTAAACCTGTTTCACCAGCATAGTCACCTGGCGAACTATTAAGTCTAGGATAAGTAATGGTTGGCCCAGGATAATTAATTTTAGGATTGTTTGTATCTAGTTCAGATACGTGAGTATTTGATCTTAGACGAGCGATTGTCCAGAGTGTTCTTGGACTTAGAGAATATGACTTATCAATTCTTTGTTCGTATTCGAAACCTAGAATAATGTTATGATCACCAATTTGGGCTGCACCTTGCGCAGACAAGCGAATTTGGTTAGAAATAGACTCGAAATATCTGTCAGTACTTCCACCTCTATCATTGGTAATGTCAGAATTATATGACCAAATACCGTAAACATTTCTACCTCTAGCATCCAAGTTGTCACCATTGATCATACCACCACCACTTTGAATATTGTTGTAGTTGGTAAAAGCAGCAACTTGATTTGGATCGTATATTGGGTTTCCTTCTGGGTCAAAACCTTCCCATCCATTTAATTCATAATAACGCTGGGTAAATGCAGCCAATTCAGGATTCGCATCACCTGGTTCGAATGTGATTAAAGTATCAACGAAAGTTTGCTGGATCCATCCAGTAATTCCAGTTTTACCATCAACACCTTGTGCTGTATCAATGTATTGGTAAGTTTTAAACTTACCTAAGTATCCATAATCGAAAAAGTTATCTCCATGATCTGCGCTTTGCAACTTATCAAACTCGCGACTATAATCAGCCTGAATTGAGTAGTACGCATTCTTGATTAGAGAAGAGCCTCCTTCTTGCATTGTGCTAGAAAAACGTTGGGTATATCGCCCAAATACTCTCCAATCAAGATTTGTTCTAATTGGATAATTTTCATAATCGAATAGACTATGGTTGTATTCATATTGAGGGCCATTGCTGTATGTCAAACTCCCACCAAAAGTTAGGTTAGTACTATTCGATGTAATAACATCTATTTTACCGGCTAAACTTACCGCTGTTTGAGCAACATTAGGCCTAGCCGCTACTCTCTCAAAATCATTTAGTCTTAAGTAATCAGAATTTGGAATAACGGAGTTGGCAGTAAATCCTTGACGTAAGGGATTTGCTTTTAACTCATCTAATACATCATCTTTAATTTTCCAAGCTCCAACAGCAGATGGTCTACCATCCAATTGATTTGAGATGTTTCCTGAGATAAAAAATCCCAGAATTGGTTCTTTCTTTCTAGTTGTTGAATCCAATTTCATCAAAAGTGGACCAGACAAACTTCCTTCTATAAGGTTGTATCCAAATTGATCTAAACCTACATATCGGTTATCACCAAGTTTTACACCTGATGTTAGCACTTCAAGACCACCAGCATATTTACTACTTACACCTTTTGTAGTGATACTAATTACACCACCAGTAACATCACCATATTGCACTGGAAGACCACCAGTGATTACGTCAATAGAACCAATAGCTGATGGAGGAATACCAGAACTACCTCTTACCTTAATACCATCAATGTAATAGTAATTAGCATCGTCTCTACCACCTCTTACGTTAATGCCTCCTGATCCATTATCTTTAGAGTAAGTTCCACCCACGGTGGCAGCCATTTCTGCTGCACTACGAACAGGCATTTTACTAATTGCTTCAGCGTCCATTTTAGTTGAAGTGGATGAAGCATCTTGTTTGATTAATGGCTCCACATACTTAATTACAACTTCTTGTAACACTTTGGAGCTTACTGTCATTCGTAATTGCTCTTTTGGCAAGGTTCTGGTTTCGTTTGAATTGACCGATACACCATTTATTTTAATAGGATGATAACCTACATAAGTCACTTCCACATCATATTTTCCTGCTGGAACTGGTCGGATATCAAACTTTCCATCAAAGTCGGTTTGACCACCTGAAATAAGCGCACCACCTTGTTTTAAAGTAACGTTGGCAAACGGAATAGGAAGTCCATTACCTTCTTCAGTAATGACACCTTTCATAGCTCCTTGTCCGACTTGTGCAAAAGCGCTTATTGATGCAATAAACAGCGCTAGGGTTAGTAGTAAAATTCTTCTCATGTTCAACTGTCTTTAGATAGGTTGGCAGGCGATTGGTTTCAGGCCCGCAAAAAGCGGGTAAAGATAAAAAAGTAATAATACGCTTAACATTTTTTTAAACTCCCTGAAAGCCTTGTGGTTACTGCATTTTAATGTTCTTTTCTCTTGTTTCTGGCGTTAAAGTAAGTTAATCTAAACGGACCGCACAATAAAGGTTTAGAAAACGGTAACACTGGATCAACTTACGGTCAAAAACCTAATTTACTCATGATGAAAGAGTTGTAAAAAACTCTCTTTTCTTCGTCTTGAAACCGGAATTCTTGGACCTTGTTTCATCACTACATAACCACCTTCACCTTTTACATACTTGTCTATATACTTAAGGTTTATGATGTTAGAACGATGAACACGATAGAAGCGCTCTTCATCCAACATATCTTCAAAGTGCTTGATGGTTTTTGAAACCATGATCCTGCGTCCATCGGTTAAGAAAAACTGCGTGTAATTGTCTTGCGATTCGCAATAGATAATCTCGTCCAAATTGACAAAATGCAACCCTTCCATTGAAGGAAGCGCCAGTTTATCAAGCTGTTCTCCTCTTCGTTGAATATTCTCGATTAAATGATCAATTTTCTCAACAGATTCAGATTGCTCTCCGGGATTCACTTTATCTACAGCTGCTGTTAATTCTTCTGGATTAATCGGTTTCAGAATGTAGTCAACTGCAGAGTATTTAAATGCTCTCAATGCATATTCATGATATGCAGTAATAAAGATGATTTTGAAATCAATATCATGTTTAATGCTCTCGAGCAAATCGAATCCAGAACCATTTGGCATTTCTATATCCAGAAATAACAAATCAATGGCTTCTTTATCTATAAATGCTTGTGCTTCTTTGGCATTTGCCGCCATACCAATTACTTCAACTGTTGGGCAATAATCTACCAACAGAAAAGCTAGGTTTTTTCTTGCTAACTCTTCATCATCCACTATAAGTGTTCTAATCTTTTTCATAGGTAGGGAGGTTTTAATATTTCACTGTAAATAATTGCCTTTCTGGCATCAAAATTTTCGAGCAAATCTTCGTGTTCTAATTCCTCTTCTTGTTCTTCGTAGGAGAATGAATCTGAATTAACTCTTGTTGTTTGCTTTGTCTCTTTGATAGGATTGCTTTTGAGAACAACATTTTCTTGGACCTGATTATACGAATTACGCTCACGGTCCATTTCGAAAATAGTGTCCAGATCGCTCGTGGCAGTATTTGGTTTTGTAGCAGTTGTTTGAGGTTGAGCAACTGATTTTTTTTGTTGATTTTTAATTGCCCTATAGATGGTAATAATCAGAACAACAATTCCAGCGAGGTATTTAGGTAGTTCTTCCATGGTTTAGTTTAGGTAGTGGTTATCTCTTTCTTCGTTTTGATCTTTTCCAAATTGGCGCCCTCCTATTGGTATTATGTCGCTCGCTCATTTTTTTCAGCCTGCGCATCTCTTTTCGAGTTGACTTCGATTGAATATCCAAATGCCTTTTTTTGGCGGCATCATTTGAGGCTTCTTCTTCAGCATTACGTTGTGCTTCTTTGTTGTCTAGCTCTCTCAACCTTTTTCTACTTTGAGCTTGACCATTATTTGGCAAAAAGAAAAAAATAAAGAACGCAAATAATAAAGCTCTAACAATTAGGTTTGTCATAACAGTGATACTATATTAGTAAAGTGAAAGGAATTAGGCTTGCTACAATTATTATATGTGCAGTTTCATTGAGTGACTGCAAGAAAGGGAGTGATGAACACCAAGTGCCAGCCGTTGCGGTGAATCTAAACATATCCACGAATCTAGCTCAATATAACGACTTGAATTTCATTGGCGGATGGATTTATCTTGATGGTGGCTATAATGGCATTTTGGTGTATCGAGTAACCAATGAAGACTTTAAAGCTTATGACAGGCAAGCACCATATCAGGTGATAAATGATTGCCAAATAAGGGTTGACAGCAGCGATGTAGTTGTTGAAGATACATGTAGCGGTTCGCTTTGGCTTTTGCAAGATGGACAAATACTAAATGGGCCAGCGGCTTTTCCTCTAAAGGAATACCAAACATACTTTGACGGCATTATGCTGAGTATTACAAACTAAAAAGGGGGCTCTCGCCCCCTTTCCTATTCATATGCAATTGCACAAGACTAGTATCTATAAGTCTCTGGCTTGAATGGACCTTCAACAGTAACTCCAATATAATCAGCTTGATCTTTTGAAAGCTCCTCTAATTCAACTCCTATTTTAGCAAGGTGAAGACGTGCTACTTTTTCATCTAGATGCTTTGGTAACACATAAACCTCGTTGTTGTAGGCGGCACTATTTTGCCACAATTCTAATTGAGCTAATGTTTGGTTTGTGAATGAATTAGACATTACAAATGAAGGGTGACCTGTAGCACAACCAAGATTTACCAATCTTCCTTCAGCTAGAAGAATGATTTGATTACCGCTTTTCATTGTATAAAGATCTACTTGGGGCTTAACCTCATCTTTAATCGTTGCGTTTGCATTCAACCAAGCTACGTCTATTTCATTATCAAAGTGGCCTATGTTACAAACGATTGCCTTGTCTTTCATTTTTTCGAAGTGCTCTGCTCTAATAATGTCTTTGTTACCAGTAGCTGTTACGATAATGTCAGCTTCAGCAACTGCGCTAATCATTTTCTTAACCTCAAAACCGTCCATTGCAGCTTGTAGCGCGCAGATTGGATCAATTTCAGTAACAATAACTCTTGCACCAGCTCCTCTTAACGAAGCAGCAGAACCTTTTCCAACATCGCCATAACCACCCACAACAGCTACTTTACCAGCCATCATAACATCTGTAGCTCTGCGAATTGCATCTACTAAACTCTCTTTACAACCGTATTTGTTATCAAATTTTGATTTAGTAACCGAGTCATTAATATTGATAGCAGGCATTACCAAGGTTCCATTTTTCATGCGCTCATAAAGTCTGTGAACACCAGTTGTAGTTTCTTCAGACAAACCTTTAATGTCTTTTGTCAATTCTGGATAGTTATCAAAAACCATATTGGTTAAATCTCCACCATCATCCAAGATCATGTTCAATGGTTTACCACCTTCAAAAGCAAATAATGTTTGCTCAATACACCAATCAAATTCTTCAGCATTCATGCCTTTCCAAGCATAAACTGGCACACCTGCAGCAGCAATAGCAGCAGCAGCATGATCTTGTGTGGAAAATATATTGCAACTTGACCAAGAAACCTCAGCACCAAGATCAACCAATGTTTCAATTAACACTGCAGTTTGAATTGTCATGTGCAAACAGCCTGCTATTCTAGCTCCAGCAAGAGGTTTAGCAGCTCCAAACTCTTCTCTCAGAGCCATCAAACCTGGCATTTCTGCCTCAGCCAATTGAATTTCTTTTCTACCCCAATCAGAAAGGGAAATGTCTTTTACTTTGTAAGAAAGTCTATCAGTAACTTCGCTCATCTTTTAAATTTTAAGTGTGCAAAGGTAACAAGTTGCAAAAGAATGAGTTCAAATCCAATCATACTTCCCCCTTATATTAATGTTACAAGAAAAAAGGCTGAGATAATCACCCTTGATGTAACAGAGCTTGCAGGCCGTATTTCCAAAAAAAACTTGAATGCCTTTAAACCTGGGAAATCTGATCTAAGAGCCAAACAACTTGCTGCAAGTGATTGGATTGTAAAAAATCGAATCAACAATACGAGTTATATTGAGCGTGACGCTCAGGGCAAGCCATACCTAAGCAGTGCAGATCATCATATATCGATCAGTCACACCCAAAACATTTTATCACTGATACATCACAACCAAGTTGAGGTAAGTATTGACATTGAATTTTATGATCGAAATGTTTTAAAAATCATGAATCGATTTACGGATAACGAAGAGTTGTCGGTGCTAGAAATAGCGAATCTGAGCAATCCATTAATTGTTATTTGGAGTATTAAGGAATGTCTCTTCAAAATTCTTGGTCGCCAAGGCGTCCACTTTTTAACCGACTTAAGAATACTGAGTTGCACCATAAGTGATTTGACCATTAAAACCATTTGTACCGTCAAGCATCATGATATAGAGCTACGTTATATGGTAAATTCCATGATATTTGACCCAATCCTAGTTTCGTACATAGATGAGTCACCCTTTTAAAAATATCATTCAACTTTCAAAAACAGATCGAAAACTCGGGATATTGGTAGATCCCGATAAACACTCGGATAGTAACTTTATAGATTTTGTAAGCACTATTTTATCGCTTAAACCAGATTACATCTTACTTGGAAGCAGCATTATTGTAAAATCTAACGTTGAAAAAGCTGCTCAACAAATAAAATCCATCACCGATATTCCGCTCATTCTGTTCCCTGGGCACTTTAATCAGCTGAACAATTATGTGGATGGTGTATTACTGCTTTCTCTTATTTCAGGAAGAAACCCAGATTTATTGATTGGCCAACATGTTTTGGCGGCACCCATTTTAGCAAAACTTGAGGTAGAAATACTTTCAACGGGCTATATGCTGATAGATGGCGGCAAGCCAACAAGCGTAAGCTACATTAGCAATACGCTGCCCATTCCTAGAGATAAAAATGACATTGCCATTTGCACTGCTTTAGCTGGCCAATTTATTGGTATGAAATATATTTATCTAGATGCAGGTAGTGGCGCTATAAATTCCGTTCCATTTTCAATGGTAAGTTCGGTTGCTGACTCTATTGATTTGCCTTTAATTGTTGGTGGAGGTATTAAAGACATGAAGACCATAGAACGCTATTGGGAATCAGGTGCGAACTTGGTAGTAATAGGCAATGCATTAGAAAGAAACACTTTATCTACAAATAGTGATTTTGAAAAGCAAACTCAGATTTAATTGAAACTCACATCTTTAATCGGCTCATCCAGAACTATTAGCAATACTCGTTACCTGTTTGAATAATAATTGCATAAATCTGCAATCTATTAAGTCCCCAACCTCGATAGGTTATGAAAATAACAGTATTAACTCTGGAAAAACAAGAGCCCGGAGAAATCGAACAAATCATTACTCTTTTTGAAAGTGGTTTAGAAACACTTCATTTGAAAAAGAGGAATTTGACGAGTAAAGAAATGGAAAAATTCATCCGTGAAATTCCTGCCATATACTACGACAAGATTGTACTTCATGGCCACTATAAGTTGGCAGTCAAATTCAAATTAAAGGGTATTCATTTATCAAAGTCGCATCGAGGAAACTCAATTGCCGACAAATGGAGGCGACTCAAACTTAAGATTCAACATAGAAAACTAATTTTCACCACTTCGTTCCACAGTCTTCAGAGCCTTCAGCAAAACAAGAGCTCTTTTGAATACGTATTTTTGAGCCCTGTTTTCACTTCAAAAACGTATTACGATCCTACAGAAGCTTCTGGATTAAATGTACTTCGAAAAGCAATTAACCTTTCGAACCAAAAAGTACTTGCGCTTGGTGGAGTGAACGAAGAAAAGCTGCCGATTGTAAAAGCAGCGGGCTTTTATGGCATTGGACTTTCAAGCTCTATTTGGAAAAGTGTTCAAACACCTTCAAAAAGTCTGGTTCGTTTCTTAGCTGCTTAAAATTTCCACTTCATTCCCAAAAGCCAATTGGTTCCAGCTTGTGGATAGTAGAAATTTTCGGTAATCAAATCGCCATAATAGTATGAATAAGTGTATCCGTTTGAAGAATACATTTCATTCAACACATTATTTACCAATAAGCTAAAAGTCAATCTTTTCACCCCTTTGATTGGCGCATCGTAACTGATGGAAACATCATTCACGAAATAACTTTCTAAAATTCGATCTTCAGATGAGGTATTGTCTAAATATTGCTTGCCCACAAATTTCGAAAAAAATGCAAGTGTCAATCCAAAATTGGTCTCATATCCCAAAGTTGAACCAATAATCACGTTAGGAGAAAAGGCAATATCTGTGGTTCCATGATTCACTTCAACAACATCAAAATCAATCGTGTAATCATATAGCACCTCGTTAAAGTTCGCGATTTTGTTTTGACTGAAAGTGGCATTTGGTTTCCAAAAAAGACCTTTATAAGGCCTTACTTCAGCAGCGATCTCGATTCCCGCTCTATAACTTTCGGCAACATTGGTTCTTAATGAAGATCCAACATCATTTAACGCACCCGTCAAAACCAATTGATCTTTGTAATTCATTAAAAAGGCATTGGTGCTCACGCTCCATTTCTTTGCAGCAAAACTCCAACCTAGCTCGGCATTGGTCATAAATTCAGGTTTTGGTATAACCCCAGGCTCAGCATCAATAAAATCTGATCGAACAGGTTCACGACTCGCTTGCGCAACTGTAAAATAGAATCGGTTGTTTTTGTTTGGTCTGTAACTAGCACCAACTTTAGGATTAAAAAACAAATAGTTTTGATCAACATCAATGATCCGCTGGTCATTGTCAATTCCTTTGGCACGGTAATCAATCGCACGCAATTGCAAATCTGCATAAAGCGTCAGTTTTTCCCAGCTATACTCTGCTTTTAAGTATTGAGAAAGGTCGGTCTTTTTAGAATCGGAGAAATAATATCGTTCTCTAATGTTTGTATTTACAGCATATTCAGACCAAATTACCTCGCCATGATGCTCACCCACATATTCGTTATAAGAACCACCTAATGTGGCATTCAACTTTCCTTTTTGATATTGAAAGGAATAAACCCCACCATAAAAATGATTGTCGAGCCAACGCTGAAGAATCATGTTTGAACTAGAAATAGTGTCGCTACCAATAATTGGATCAGCAAATCCAATATCACCGAAAGACTCGCCCTCCTTATACTGTTCAAAATAACCGCGACCATAAGTGTAATGGCCTGTCAAATTCAATTTTAAATGATCATTAAATTGATAACCCGTAATCAATTGATAATGATCTTGCTGATAATCATCAATCTCATTATCGTACTCGTAGTAATTGTACGTTCTACCACTATTCAATAAGTTTTCAGTTTGCTGTTCGGTGTAGCCATTGTTTATAGCATGAGTTTCCATTGCGGATACATCGCCTTCTACCCTTGATTGCGGTGTGCCCCACCAAGCTTGATGCGTGACTTCTTTCCCTGAAAAAGACACTGCTTTCACCATCAATTTTTCACCATAATATCCGCCCGCCAAATAGTAAGAACGGAGGTTTGATCCAGATCGATCAATGTATCCATCAGAACCAATATAGCTGAGTCTGCCTTCAAAGTTGAAATGATCATTGATTAAACCTGAATTGAGAATAACGTTGTGTTTCCTTGTATTAAAAGACCCAAAAGAGTTATTGATTTCAGCCGAAGCTTCTTTTTGAAACGCGGTTGTTTGAAGGTTAATACTAGCTCCAAAAGCTGCTGAACCATTTGTGGAAGTTCCAACTCCACGCTGAATTTGAATACTATTTGTAGACGATGCAAAATCGGGCATATTCACCCAAAACACACCGTGACCTTCGGGATCATTCAGCGGAACACCGTTTACGGTAACATTAATTCGGGTTGCATCGCTTCCGCGAATTCGAATACCTGTGTAGCCGACTCCAGCACCAGCATCAGAAGTAGTAACGGCCGAAACTGTTTGATTTAAAAGGATCGGTAAATCTTGAGCTAAGTTGATATCCTCAATTTCTGCAGCCGTAATCTCTTGATGTGTGACTGGAGTATTGACTGTAGCGCGGGTTGCTTCAACCGCAAAACCTTCGCCAATGGTTACCATGGCTGGAATCATGACAAAATCGAAGACCAAATCTTTGGTTAAAACTATTTCTTGCCTAATGGTCTCCAGACCTATGTGCGAGATTTGAATTTGATATTTGCCTTTTGGTAGAGAAAGGCTGAAATTCCCTTTATCATTAGAACTTATTCCCTTGCCCACATTCATAACCTGAATGGTAGCATTTGAAACAGGCTGTTGATCGCGATTTTTAATAGAACCACTCAATGTGACATTTTGAGCAACAACTAAGCTAGAGAAGAAGATTACCGCAAAAAGCAGAAAGGCATTTTTCATCATCATTTTTTGATTTAATAAAATGCCAACAGCGGTATTCGAAACAATCGGATAATCGATTGAGCTGTGCCTTCCTTCCTGGTATTATCCGGGCAGGTTCGATGGGTATGATCTCAGACCTCGGCTATAATTGCCTCGGACACCCCAGTCAGCGCTGCAAATGTATACGCGTATTTGAAAAGAAAAGGCCTTTCTGAAAATAAATCAGAAAGGCCTTAATATTAATGCGTTGAATAATTCTTAAACGGTTTCCGTTCTAGGCAGCAATCTATTTCGTTTTAACGATTTGTGAATTTTTGCCATTCGCTCTTCGTTTGTGCCATCTACTTCTAGAAACTGTTTACCAGCTCTTACTAAAGCTTTTTTGTATAAATCATATAGCATTTCTCTTTCATCTGGATGCTCGCGAAGCTCATCTTCTTCCCACTCAATGTTTTCGTGACCACACAAAATATAAAG
>JANRBI010000050.1 GCA_030727625.1 Salibacteraceae bacterium | reverse complement strand
ATGCTTGCTTTTATCTTGACTTTTTTCTTGTGAATAAATCTTCAATAGCCTCCCAAGCTTGGCTAAGTAAATCAGGTTCGGAAGCAGTTGATTCACTATGTCTTGTTCCGCCTGAATATGGTGAGTATAAACCAAGCACAACGATTCCCATGGAAATAGAAGATGTTTCTAATTCCACTTTAAGATATGTTGCTTTCAATTCAGAAAGATATTTTATTTCGGGTACATCAGATTTAGTCAGTTTAATTTCAGGGTTTTGAAATAGGCTTGAAAGATTGAGTTCAAGTGATTCAAATTCTGGCGCTTGTATTAAAACATGTTCGTTCGTTCTAAAATCTTCTGTTCTAAGCTTTAGGTAAAAAGTACCATCTGCATTTGCAGTTATTGTTTGATTGAGTGCGAGAATAGTAATAGTAGCTCGGCTCAAAGGAATTCCCAATTCCGCGTCTAAAACTATTCCGCTAAACTCTGTGTATTCTGGATAAATGAATTTGTAGCTAGGTGGTGAAGAAATGGATTTTAGTGCTGCATTTTGATGGTGAATCATCCCATACGTAGGTTCAAAACTCAGCAATGCACCGAGGCTGGCTGCGGCAAGTATGTGCCATCGCGATTTTGAGTTTTGCGCTTTTTCTGCAAGTAGCGGCCTCATCAATTGCTCGGGCTTAAATCGCCCACAGGCAGTGCTCGTTTGGCTAAGTGCTAAAATGATTTCGGCATCTGTCATGTTTGAAAAATCGACCACGATTTTTGAGCAACTTTCACAATGTCGACCGTTTTTGGCAGGCATCATTTTGTTCCAATCTTCATGACAAGGCTGGTTTATTTGAATGTTAAGTGCGTTAGGGTTTTTCATGGCGTTTAGTTTAGAGTAGCAACAAGTTGATGAAAATGAAGTCAAAAAGTATGCGCGCATAAGATTTTGGCATCCTAGGCTTAGACTTTGGTAAACGGTGTTTTTCGGCTGTTTTTCGGCCGACCTGATTTAAGTCGAACTTCTCCTATTCCACTATAGTCATAACTTTAAAGGATTGTAATCTCGTACAGTTATACTTTCAACCTAGATATTGATTGAAGAAAATGGCATCAAAACGCATTCGCATATTTCATCGCTTAGTAGAAAAAGCCAAGTCAATTGATCTGAATGAATTCATCAAAAACAACGGGACTCGATTAGTTGCTGTGTTCGCTGCTAGTGAGAAACTCATTGAATTTAAGGATGACTTCAAATTAGTTTGGATCCTGCTGAAAGCCTACGCTAAAAGAGAATACACGGAAATTCCCATCAAATCAATTTCTGCTATTGTGGGTGCGCTTTTATACATTTTGATGCCCTTAGATGCCTTGCCCGATTTTATTCTTGGCTTTGGTTTGATAGACGATGCGGCTGTATTTGGCTATGCGCTTAAACTCATAAGTGACGATATCCGAAAATTTGCCGCATGGCAAGAAGCAAAGGCTATTGAATGGGAAATAGAAACGAATCAAATCGTGAAAAGTGCAGGTGACTTTGGTTCCGCTCAGCCACCAGTAAATAATCCAGAATCTTGAGAGCTGATGAGAAGTGAAGTAGATGCGAAACAATTATTCCCGTTCCTTTGAATCTTTTAAAATGAAACATGGCTAAGATCGATCAAATAGTAAAAGGGGACAAACCAGTACTCATTGACTTTTATGCCGATTGGTGCGGTCCATGTCAAACCATGGCGCCCGTTTTAGAAAAGGTTCG
>JANRBI010000049.1:4277-8930 GCA_030727625.1 Salibacteraceae bacterium | reverse complement strand
TCCACTGCATTTTTAAGCCAGCCATCAAGCATTTCTATAGGATTTTGAGGACATTCATTCTCTTCTAAAACATGCTTGCTGTAGTCTTTTCTTACGCTTTCAATACTCATAATGCTTCCAGTAAATTGTGTTTTGTCTTAACAACCAATGCACGTGGTTGGTTGTGCAAATCTCTAACTAATTCATTAGCATTTAAGTTGAGAATGCTCACCTCTTGCGTTAAAAAACGAAAGATTTACAATCAAAAACCATTAGCCAAATCGTATTTGGTTGATAAACTAAGTCAATGTTTTAAAACTAGACTTTGCTTTCTAACCGCTCGTCTCTTATTATTGAGCATTGATTTTGTAAAAACGAGAAATTATGGAAAATGACTTTTTCAGCAAATTAGCATTTGAAATGGAGCCTGAAGATTTAATGGCAGGCAAAGTATTGATTTCTGAACCTTTTTTAGGTGATCCAAACTTTACAAGATCTGTGGTTTTGTTGCTCGAATATTCGAAAACGGAAGGCGCTTTGGGCGTGATTATCAATAAACCATTGGCTATTGATATGAAAACTGTGGTGAACACATTTCCTTATCCTGGATTTGATTTTCACTATGGTGGACCAGTAAATGACGATAATCTCTTCTTTATCTACACTTCTAAATTCATTATTGCTGGTGGAGAAAAAGCGAATCCAGAAATAGGTTGGGGTGGCGATTTTAATGATATCCAAGACAAAATAGCGCTGGGTGAAATAACACCTGAAGAGGTTAAATTCTTTGGAGGCTACAGTGGCTGGAGTGCCGGTCAGTTGGAACAAGAATTGGCGGATAAATCATGGATTATCGGTAGTTTGAGCACGTATGACATATTCAATACTGATGCTAATCTGCTTTGGAAAAAAGCACTGAAACCGCTAGGTAAAAAGTACTCTGTGATGGCTAATTTCCCTGAAAATCCTGAATTGAACTAAGCATCTTTTCATTCAACCAATCCACTAAAGGTTGAAACGTGTTCTCGCTATCGAATTTGGAGTAGACCGTAATTCCTTTAGTGCTATTGGTGAAAATAATCGCTTCAGCAGAAGTTAAATCATCTTTCGAAAGCGTTTTTTCAAAAGTATTTGGATACTCTTTTAATAGCAAAGCACGCATGGTTCCAGCAAGACAACCCGACACAAGCGGAGGTGTGAAAAGCTGATTGTTTTTCAAGATAAAAACATTGCCCGAAATACCCTCACACACTTCGTTTTGGTCATTCAACAAAACTGCTTCTCCTACTCCATTTTCTTTAGCGTCTAGCGCAGCAAGCACTTGCATGGGCTTTGCGATAAGCTTGAAATTTCCCGAAATATGTCGCGGTAACTGAATTAGACTTAGGTGAAGCTTTTCGATTCTTTGTAATTCAAATCTGGAACCTTCGAGCTCCGCAGAGTTGAAATCAATTTGATAAGCATTGCTTTCAGGCAAATACTTCCCTTTTCCAGTTCTGAAAAAAGTAATTCTTAAACGCCCGTTTTCTAGAGATACCTCTTGTAGATAATTTGAGATTTGAACTTTTAGCTCATCCTCCGAAAAGCTATTTTCAAATCTTAAAAAACTGATGGTTCGTTGAATTCTTTCCCAGTGATAATTCCAAAATAACGGAACACCTTTCACCACCTTAAAAGCTTCGAAAAAACCGTCACCGTATAGAAAAGCGCGGTTCACGATTAAAAGTATTTCAATATAAACTCAGGATGCAAAAAAATGGTCAGCAATAAGCCATAAATACCACCAAAATAGTGAGCTGAATGCGCAATATTGCTCTTCGAGTTTTTATCCAAATAGATTTCAAGGGCCAAGTAGCCTATACCAAAAACCCAAGCTGGAAAATCAATTGGAATGAACATCAAGTTCATTTCAGCAAATGGGAACATGACAATAAAAGCATACACCACAGCCGAAACCGCACCCGAAGCACCCACAGCATGATAGGCGTAATTACTCCTATTCTGTGTATAGCCAGGAATGGCACTAAACAGAATACCACCTAAGTAAAGTAGACCAAAATAGATCAAGCCATTTCCTTGAAAATAATAATCGTAAGCCTCAAAAACCGAATTTCCAAAATAGTAAAGCACATACATGTTCACTGCTAAGTGCGTAAAATCTGCATGCAGAAATGCGTGTGTTATGAATCGATACCATTCGTTTTTACGGTCGATTTCATAGGGCTGAAAATCGAGCTTGTAAAAAAGGTCGCGATTGTAAAAGCAAGTAACCGAAAGCAGCACATTAGCCGCTAATATTATTAATGGGAATGTCATGCTTCGAAACTAAATGTATTTAGCATGGCATCGCCCAAATGATCAATAATGTCTGATGCAATTAACGCATGTTGGCCAAATGTTTCTGCTGCAATATCGCCTGCCAAACCATGCACATACATTCCAGCCAACGCAGCCAGCTTTGGCGACTTACCTTGAGCTAAGAATGACGTTATTATTCCTGTAAGCACATCACCACTTCCAGCTGTGGCCATACCAGCATTGCCTGTAGAATTGAAATATAGCTGACCATCGGGTGTAGCAAGCACAGAATGAGCGCCTTTCAGCAATACGAACACTTTGTTTTTCGTGGCAAAAGCATTCAGTTTTTCGAGTCGCTCAAATGCATCTGATGACTTACCCGCCAGTCGCTCAAACTCGCCAACATGAGGCGTTAGAATGGCCCCTTTTGGCAACCAAGAAAGGCCATCGTCTGATGCGGCAATCATGTTGATCGCGTCTGCATCAATCACAACAGGGCATTTTGCCGAATTCAGAAGCGTCTTTAAACTTCTCTTTGTCTTTTTACCAGTTCCTAATCCGGGACCAATGCCAACTGCTTGGTAAGCATCCGTTTTGATGGTGTCGCCAATAAAATCAACATAATCATCGATTTCTGCCATAGCCTCGGGAATGGTAGCTTGCAGAATATTGTAACCGCATCTAGGAATATGAACGGACAACTTGCCTACTCCCGATCTTAATGCAGCTTTTGCTGAAAGCACCGAAGCGCCCATTTTACCAAAACTTCCTGAAACCAGCAAAGCGTGACCAAAAATGCCTTTATGATCGAATCGCTTTCGCTCAAATTCAAAACTGAATTCTCTGAGTTGGTTCACAAAATACTTCTGGCTTTCTGCTTCGCGCAAATATTGTGGATCTAAACCAAATGAAATAACGGTCCAGTCCTGCAAAAACTCTTCGCAACCAGGCAGCATAAAACTCAATTTGGGTACTTCGAAAGTCAGCGTATGAACCGCATTTATTACTGCCGAATTTCTTGGTGTTGGTTTATCTGCAAACATCCCCGATGGAATGTCGATAGAAATGACATCTGCAATGCTTGCATTAATTTGTTGAATACATGTGGCAGCAAAGCCTTCCACTACTCTATTTAAACCAGAACCAAATAATCCATCAATAACAACCGTGTTGCTCGTAATTGGTGGAATTTGAGCTTCTTCGAGAATATAGCTCACCTCATGGCCCATTTCGCGCAAGCGATCTAGATTGATTTGACAATCGGCTGAAAAATTTTCTGAATACCTTACTACAAAGGTTTTCACTTCAAAACCAAGTTGTAAAAGGTGCCTTGAAACTACTAAAGCATCGCCTCCATTATTACCAATACCGGCAAAAATGATAAAAGGTCGATCGTTGGAATAGTGATTTATAATCCAATCAACACAGCCTTTTGCTGCGCGTTCCATTAAGTCTGACGAATCAATTGGCTCGCGCTCAATCGTTAATCTATCAGCTTCTCTGATCTGTTTTGTGGTAAGTATTTTCTGCATAAACTTCTCCCAAATTTACGTGTCTTGAATGAATACTTTTGGCCGCTCTGCAAAAGGCTGTATCATATCGAGAAATTGCGTCTATCGCCCTACCCATAATGGTTAGCGGTATTAGCGTTCATATGATTGGCTTGATTGACACGATTTTCTTAGCACGCATTGGCGAAGTAGAATTGGGTGCAGCCGGAAACTCAACCTTACTTTACTATACAATGGTTATTTGCCTAAGTGGTTTATCACTTGGTACTCAAATCATTATGGCTCGCAGAAATGGAGAAGAAGCTTTTGCGAGTATCGGAAAAGTATTTCAACATAGCATGGTTATGCTGCTTGCGATGACGTTTATCGCTTTTTCAATATTGCATTATGGCACGTCTTCTTTAGTCAATGCCATCTACAGCTCTCAAGGTGTAATTGAAGCAACTGAAGACTTCATGAGCATCAGAACATTTGGCCTTTTTCCTTCGGTCATCAACTTTGTTTTCATCGCATTCTACGTTGGTATCACTAAAACTAAGGTGCTTGCAATTGGCACTCCATTGCTCGCTATTGTAAACATCGTTTTCGATTATTTGCTGATTTTCGGCATTGGTCCTTTCCCAGAAATGGGAATAAAAGGAGCCGCATTAGCATCGGTGATTGCTGAATGTTTTGGTTCTCTATTTTTCATTGGCTACATGCTCTTTTTCACAGATTTGAGAAAATATGCTTTGCATAAAATTCATGCTTTTGATAAAGAAGTTTTGAAGCGAATTTGGAAAATAGGAAGTCCATTGATGTTGCAGTATTTGGTGGCAATGGGTGCTTGGTTTGTGTTCTTTTCTATCATAGAAGCTATAAATGA
>JANRBI010000049.1:2793-4177 GCA_030727625.1 Salibacteraceae bacterium | reverse complement strand
GCAAGCACAGCCGTGGTTTGGTGCACAGAGTTTATCTATTTCGGGCTTTTAGGTGGAATAAGCCTTTACTTTCTCAGACAAGGGAAATACAATACAGACGACTTTTAAGGTCTGTTGTAGGATAGCTGAAAATGCTCGATGATATCAAGGCCGTAAGCGAGTAATTCCTCATTCAAAAACAATACTGGATAAATAAACACCGGCTCTGGCGGAGAATCGCCTTCATCATCAATATTGATTACTAAGCACGCTATGTTCTTGCGCTTGATGTAGTCTAAGACATTGTCACATTGGCTGCAGTCGTTAGAAACATACAGCGTATATCTTTTCAGCATGAAGTGATGTACGGTCGGTTTTACTATCCTTTTGGTAAAAGCTTAATATCTTTATCTACCTCGGGTTGAAAAGAGCTTTTACCTAGAACTTTTACTTCGTATGATACAGGCTCAAAACCAGGTGCCTCGATAAAGACGTCAAAATCACCAGGAGGCAATACAATTACATATCGCATTGTATTAGGATTTGGAGCGTAGTAACCATAAGCATCTCCATCTTTCAAATTGGTTACCGTTATGGCTACATTTTCAAGTACTCTGCGCTCGTCTGTAGAAGTTAATATTCCTTTTAGTACTGTATATTCAGTCTCAACTTCATTTACGGTAAGTCGGTATATATCGTAATCTCCGTATCCCTCTTCTCTTAAAGCTGAAATGTAACCATACCTACCGCTTCTAGAAACGCGATAATTCATATCATCATCTACAGAGTTTACTGGATATCCTAAATTTCTCGGACTCATAAATTTATTTGAGTCGGCATTAAACTCCGCTTTGAAGATGTCAAATCCACCCATAGAAAAATGTCCTTTCGAAGAGAAGTATAACATTTTACCATCTGGAGAAACATTTGGAAAATCTTCGTCTCTGTCAGTATTGATATATGAACCTGCATTGAAAGGAACACCCCATGCGCCTGTTGGCAGTTTCTTCGTAATCCAAATATCTGTGCCACCGTATCCACCTGGTCTATCACTTACAAAATATATGATATCCCCGTCTACGTTGTAGGTCGCAGCGATTTCTCTGTATCGTGAATTAACACCCTTACCAAGAGCCGTTTCATTAGACAAGACACCATTTGAAAAGTTAGCTTCGTAAATATCTCCACTTATGCCTTGCAAACCTTTCATCAAAAGCATTTTACTCCCATCACCGTTCATTCCAACGACAACTTCACTTTCTTCGTTTTTATTTTCAGCTCCTGGCATTTCTGTAGAAGACTGGTACTCGCCATCTTTTACACTTGAGTAGTAGATATTTGAGGCATAAGTTCCGTCAGGAAGTATGATACTCCCATCATTTCTTTTTGAAGTGTAAGCAAGAAA
>JANRBI010000049.1:0-2693 GCA_030727625.1 Salibacteraceae bacterium | reverse complement strand
AAGTAATAAACTGTCGCAGCTTCTTCGTCATAAAACAATATTTTTTCGAAGTACTGAACAGCTTTAATCTTTTCAAAATCAGAATTCAAATAACAAAGTCCCAAATTGAAATTTATTTTGGTGTCTTCTGGACGCTCTTCCAAAATCATTAAGTACTCAGCTTTTGCAGCATCATAATTCTTATCAAAAAACAACCTATCTGCTCTAGATTCATCTCCGGTGGCGGCCACAGGCTTGTTTTCGTTAGATTCAATATCTTGGCTAAAGGCGCAGGCAGATAAAAGTATGAGAGAAAGTGAAATAAGCGCTTTTTGTATCATAAAGAGTTCTCTTAGGGGCTTCAAATTTAACAATGCAATATAAAGCGAAATACTTTTTTTATTAAGAAGTATGATCAGCAATTATAAGCCATTGATTGTGCATTTTTTTCCACACAAGTGTGAAGCGACCTTCTACAGCATTTGAATCCCCATTTAATATCCAAACACCTGTTGTATAAGCACTTAAATCAGAAGTCAACGTGGTTTCAAGTTGCGAAAAAGTTAGTTTTCCCATTGCAGCCTTATCAGGATAAGAGGTCCTATAACGCCTTATGGCTTGATGCCATCCCATGGTTTTTGTTTTTCCTCCTGTAAAAATGAGCGAGTCACTATTCCAATATCCCTGCATGTAACCTTCAATGTCTCCATTATTCCATGCAGATGCTTGACGATTCATCACAACATGAATGGCTTCGATTTCTACAGCTTGACTCTGTTGAGATTTGTGTTGAGAACAAGAAAAAACGATTAAAGCAGAGAAAAAAAGAACCTTAAATTTCAATGTCATCTTTTAGAATTTGCCAAGTATGGTCGCCCAATAATTTTACGGCTGTAATATACTCCCATTCTGGCTTCTTTCTACCCCAATCGTTTTCGCCAAGCATTGAAACGATGTAACTACCGTCATTTTTTTGGTACAAATGATACACATGGCTAATTATTGGCTGAAAACCGATTTTGGAATCGTAAATTTTTTCTGAAATTTCTTTTCGCTTTTGAAGCTCATGTACCTGCGCAGCCAACAGATCTATTTGCTGCTTAATTTGAGCCATTTGTTGGTCGGTTTGCTCGTACATGGCCGCTAGCGCTCGGCCTTTTAGTTTGCCTTTATCTTCTGGCTTGATCAACGCACTACCCACGGTGTGTGCATATTCAAGCAAGCCTGGTGTTTCGGTGATTTTATCCTTATCGATAGGATTGATAAATTCCTTTTTTTCTGACATTATGACGAAAGTAACAAGGCAAATGCAATGGTGTTTAGCGGATCACCGTAATTTCTCCGTTCATCTCTTTTACTTCGTCACCACCTGTATAAAAACGCAGTTTATAAACATAAACTCCGCCTTGGACCAATTTGCCCGATTGTGCATCCGATCCATCCCATGGTTTTGAAAGATCATCAGTGAAATAGATCAAATCTCCCCAACGGTTGTAAACCCTTAATGCTAATTCTCGGTTTTCGTTGAACCCTTGGATTTCCCAAACATCATTTAATCCATCGCCATTTGGCGAGAAACCACTAGGAATGTACATCGTTATAAATGGATCGACCACCAATTTTTTGAAGGTACTATCAGTGCATTGCCAGATGTTTTCTGCCTTGAGCTCAATCAAGTAGGATCCACCTTCTTCATAACTATAAACTGGCTGAAATTCAGTGGATTTAAAACCATTGTCAAAATCCCACAACCATTTAACCCCATTTACAGAAATATTGGCCAATGGAACAATGCCATCAAAAGGCTCGATGGTATCTTTTACCAGATTAAAATCAGCAATTGGAGCAGGGAGAACGGTTATAAAATCTTCTTTAACCAAAGATGCTACGCAGTTTTCTGCACTTGTAGCTGTCAATTTTATGCTGAAAGATTTAGGCTCAACACCCATATTTTCAAGCTTAGCTACTGGAAGTTCTGAGATACCAAAAAACGCATCGTTTGCAAACCATTCATAGGTCAAATTTCCAGCTGAAATGGTAGAAAGATTTTGTAAAACAACTTCAGCAGGACTGCATACAACGGTATCGATGGATTGAAAATTTACTTCTGGCGTTTCAGGTACTGTAATTTGTTTGGTTATGGAATCTGCGCAACTTTGGTTTGAAGCCGCCCAAAAAGTAACGTCAAACACACCAGATGATTGAAAGATGTGATTTGGATTTTGAACGGTAGATGTGGCAGTGTCTCCAAAGCTCCATCTGAATTGATTCACCACTCCACTACTGATGCTAGTAACGCTAGAAAATGCACTTTCAAAATCTTTACACGCAATATCAAAATCAAAATCAGCTTCGGGCAACGGATATACTTTAGCCGTGGTTTCGTAGGTTTCTGAGCAGCCGTAATTGCTGGTAACAGTAAGTTTAGTCTTAATACTTGAAGCCGAAGTAGATGGATAAACCGGGTTTTGAGTAGAAAATTGATACAAACCGCCCATAACCCAGTTCCAAGCTACAATGTTGTCTCCACCAGGAGTAATTTGAGCAATGGTCGATTGATCAAAAAAGCCCAAATCTTCGCCTTCGCATACTTCATTTTCCCAGTTAAAAAGAGGCTCAGGAACTGGGTAAGAAAAGACTTCTTTTACAACTGTATCTACACAACCAAAATTTGTTGAGATTGCTAGCTGAACCAAATGCGCGCCAGACGAATT
>JANRBI010000048.1 GCA_030727625.1 Salibacteraceae bacterium | reverse complement strand
TGATTTTCAATTAGTTGCAGCTGAAATTTTTTAATACTTCACACACACATTCTTGGGTTCTGTAAAAAACTGCAATGCTTCAAAACCACCTTCGCGGCCCACGCCCGAGCTTTTTACACCGCCAAATGGCGTTCGTAAATCGCGCAGTAGCCAGCAATTGATCCAAACAATGCCTGTGTGTAGCTCACGTGCCACGCGGTGTGCACGTTTCAAGTCGCTAGTCCAAACCGTGCTAGCCAAACCATACTTTGTGCTATTGGCCATCATCAGCGCTTCTTCTTCTGTATCAAAAGGCTGAATCGTAACTACAGGTCCAAAAATCTCTTCTTGATTCGTTCTGCAAGTATGACTCAAACCTTCAATTACGGTTGGCTCCAAGTAATAACCTTCTGCAAATTCACCTGTCATTTCAGCTTTTTTGCCACCGCAAAGTACCGTGCCGCCTTCTTGCTTTGCCAGCTCTACATAGCTCAGCACTTTTTCCATGTGCGGTTTGCTTACCACGGCACCAAGGTTCACATCTTCTTTCGGGTTGCCCACTTTCATGGCCTTCACGCGTGCCACAAATTCAGTCTTGAATTTTTCATACAAGCTTCTTTCTACCAATATTCTTGATCCACACAAGCATATCTGCCCTTGGTTGGCAAACGAAGATCGCAGTGTGGTTTTCATCATGTCTTCAAAATCGCAATTTGCGAAAATGATGTTTGGGTTTTTTCCGCCCAGCTCGAGGCTCAACTTCTTGAATTTTGGAGCCGCGGTGCGCGCAATCCATTCTCCTGTAGCCGTTCCGCCCGTAAAGCTGATCATTGGCACATCATCATGTTCTATTATGGCTGCTCCGGCTTTTGGTCCAAGTCCGTGAACTATGTTAAGCACACCAGCAGGCATGCCCGCTTCTATGCAAATTTTCGAGAGTAAATAAGCCGTGTATGGCGTCACCTCACTTGGTTTTGCCACCACCGTATTTCCTGCAGCTAGTGCAGGCGCTATTTTCCACGAAAACAAATACAACGGCAAGTTCCATGGCGAAATACAGCCTGCAACACCAATCGGCTCACGAAGCGTATAATTAATGGCCACATCACCCATGGCGTGGCTCTCTGATGCAAAATGTAAAATTCCGGTTCCGTAAAAATGAAAGTTTGCTTGAGCACGCGGAATATCAACCGTATGTGCCAGTTTGTATGGCTTTCCGTTGTCTCTACTTTCTGCCGCAGCAAGTTCGTCTAGGTTTTCGCCAATCAATTGCGCCACACGCAGCAAAATGTTGCTTCGCGCCTCCACACTCATCTTGCTCCATACCTTAAACGCACGCTTCGCAGCCTCCACAGCAGCATTCACATCACGCTGGTCGCTATCTGGAATCAAGCTGTAAGCCTTGCCTGTAGCGGGCTCCATGTTTTCAAAATAGTCGCCCGAAGTTGGTTCAACGAGTTTGCCGTTAATATAATTCAGTAGTTTTTCCATGCCATGCTGTTCTGCTGGTCAAAGAAAGCAAGATTTTACGGTCCGAAGTCTAAATTCATCCTTCAAATTTGGGCGTGCCCTCGCCTTGGGGCTCGGTCGTGCTATCCGCTATATCTGTATCCAATATTCATTGGTTACAGGATGCCGCTCCTATCACTCACGCACCCGCACTTCGATTTAGCTTTGCTTGCATCCGAATCATTCCAAAAAAAAGCACCCCCTAAGAAGGCGGTGCTTTTCTAACATTGATCTCTCCGTGTGAAGC
>JANRBI010000047.1 GCA_030727625.1 Salibacteraceae bacterium | reverse complement strand
GGCAAACATTTGTGCTTGATCTTGATAATGAGCGCTAAACGGGTTTCCGCTTTGGCCTGTTGGGTTAATACTCAGCGCATTTTCTACATCATTAAAATCGATGAGAATACGCATTGCTGGACCACTTTTTACAGGATAATTTACACCATTATCGATCCAAAAGCTTTGCTTGTTGATTACTTCTTCGCCACCTGCAATTTCAATCGGACCAACATTTAGCATGCTACCCAAAACCGGCACCTTACCCATTGGGTGCTCGTGGGTAAGTTGGTGTACATCGCTCCATTTCCAAGCAGAGATGTCATTACCTAAAGCTTCTCTTAGTGTTTGTGCTGTTTGGATAAATGCTGCTTGAAAAATCATCTTTCGGGTTTCTACCACTTCGGTTTTGTTTAAATCCCACCAAGGATTGTTTTCAGTTTCTAAAAACTTGCGCACTGATCGTAGGTAAAACAAGGTGTGAATCATTGAATCAAAATCTGTTTTGCCCAAATCATCATGCAAAGCCAGTTTAAGGGTTTGATACAACATTTGATAATAGATAATGCTGGCATGCTGATCTAGGCTGTGTTTTCCATCCCAGTTATTCAGCGATTTGAACATTTGCGCCTCAAAATCTGAATTTGTTTTTACGTTTTCAAGCATGATTTTGGCGTTGGTCGGATACCATGGCGATTCGTCATCAAGCGCCAACGTTTTCATCATTTCCATATCCCAAATAGGCTCAGCAGCTATCTTTTTCATGATTTGCTCAGATCGCTGTCCTGCATAGTAATAGCCAAATACATAGCGTTCATTCACATCTTCGGGAGCATTGTTAGCAGAATGAACAAAGCCACGGTCATCATTTACAGATCTTGGATTTTCATCAAAGTCAGAGTATCCGATGGCATCATCTTCACCTGTGCTTCCATTCAAAATTGTTTTTGGATTAACATGTTCCGGGCGTTTCAAGATTTTAGCTGTTCCCCACCAAGCATAGTTACCATCAGCATCACCATACATCACGTTTAAGCCAGGTGCAGCAAGATCGGGAAGCATACTTTTAAATTCTGACATTGATTTTGCAGCTTGAAATCCATGCGCTACCTGAATTACTTTCAATGGAAATTCTCTGAATGTCCAGAAACACGAAATAGAATCTGAAATGGTTTTGTCATCTAAGATTCCATTGATGATTGGGCCGTGTGGAGTGGTGAGAACGGTGAATTCAATTTCTTTTCCTGAACTGCTTTTTACTTTTTCAAGTCTTGAATTCATGGCTGTTGATTCGCCCTTGTACATCACGTTTTCACCATCAATCTTTTCGCGATACAGGTCCATATCATCGTTTTCAAACATGGTTAAACCCCAAGAATGATGATTGGTGTGGCCAACAAGCGGGAAGGGGAAGCATGCCAAAAAGTTGCCATACAACCGGGTAGTTGGTGTTTCAATGTGCGCTTCGTACCACACCGAAGGTTGAGCGTAGTTGATGTGCGTGTCATTTGCAAACAACACTTTTCCAGACTTTGACTTTTTGCTGCCAATTACCCAACTGTTTGATCCTTCGAAAAGCGGAATTTGCAAAGAATTGAGTGCTTCGTGCACACTTGTAGTCAACAATGAAGCATCGGCAGAGTCAATTCCTGTTGTATCTAGATTATTTGAAGGCATTCGCGGATGCCAATCTTCAGAATGTACGCTAAAGCTTTCGAGGTATTCTTTACCAAGTTTGTGTAGGATTTTGTCCACCATCGGATCCGTTTTCAATGCCATGGCAAAACTGAAACTCATGTAACCAACCACGCGATACATGTCTACCACTTCAAATGGCTCAGGTTCTAGTCCTAGAATAGTATATTCTACTGGTTTTGTGTTGTTTGCACGGTAAGCATTGATTCCATCAACATAAGCTTGTGCTTGGATTTGCCATTCTTCTGTTTGGTTGCTCATGAACTCTTTGGCAGCTTGTTGTGCACTTTCTTCGGTACCCAACGTACGAAAAAGACGATCAATTTTTAGTACATCGTCACCAAACAATTCTGCAAGTCTGCCACCGCCAACTCTGCGTAAAACATCCATTTGAAACAATCGATCACGAGCATGCACATAGCCCAAAGCTCGCCATGCGTCCTGATCATTTTCGGCATAGATATGCGGAATTCCAAACTCGTCAAAGCGAACCGTTGCTTCAGAGTCAAGTCCAACTAGTTGATATTCAGTGTCAGTTGAGGGTGAGTGTGTTTGCTTGATGTATAAAAAGGCAGATAATCCTATCACACAAAGGGCTAAAACTGCAATCAGAAGAATTTTGAAGAAGCGCATAATTGGAATGTTAAGTTGGTCATTCCAATTTTAAGTAAAAAATGCCGCTTTTAATAAGGCTAATTCAGTCTTTGGATCAACAATCAGATCTCTGGATTTTGCTCAGTAATCGAAACGATTGTAGGCTGCGCTGCTTTGATTAAGAATAAGTCGGGTAGGGAGTAAAGCACAGCCAGAACGGCCCAAACAACGCTTAAGTCATTACCTTCTATTCCCATGCTGTTAGATATTTGGTATATAAATGCTGAACCAAATCCGAGCGCCCACGAAGCCAGAGTTGCAATACTAAAGAACTCAAGATACTTAAATCGTTCGCTAATACTTGATTTGGGTACTCGCAAGACCATAATAGCTTCAATAAGCATGCACAATGCCAGGGTGATATTGGGTAATCTTGAAAAATACATCAACCAAACAACATTGCTGGAGAAAAGGCCCGTTTGTGCGAATAAGCTCAATCCTTCTTGTAAGACATTGGCGATTACAATGATGATGCTGGTTTTGAAAAGCTTAGACAAATTGCAGGCCTTGTAAATGTTCATTCTAAAACGAACAATAAATAAATTAAGACCTAGCACGAAAACGCTTAAAAAGAAGTTTTGAGAAATTCTATCCGAAACTTCAAAATTTCCAGTGAATTGCTCTGATGCCAAAAACAGTGAGTAAAGAATGAGCAGAACAACAGATCCTGTCAACAAATAGAAGTCGTTCGCTTCCACTTCAAACTCGCTTTTCTCAGCGATCTCTTCATCTATAAGTATATGATCTTCCATTGATGTTTAGAGATTAGTCTCTTATTCTTCAAAACTCATTGTGTTTTCAATCAGTCTTTCGCAACGATGAATGGTAAGAATGTCAATTCTTTGTGGATCAACTATCAATTAAACTATCCTGTAATTAATTCTAATAAGTTCTCTTAGATTCTCCTGTTGGAATTCGGAGGTTATTTTGCCCAATTTGGGATTGGTTTCGAGAATGTCAACAGCTTCAAAAAGTCGTTTTACCGTGATTTGAGCATAGCGTTCAGAGTCTTTGGCTATGTATTCACCGATTTCATTTAAGTCAATAATGGCGGAATCTGTCCAGACTACTTTAACCACTTATTGAGCTTTTGTTTTGCTTCCTGCTTGGTGTTTACCAGTCCGTTTTTAGAATCGCTCAGTCTTTTTTCAACCTTTTCAACAAAAATTAAACGATCAATTAATTGGTCAATCGTTAGATTTTCTGGAAGCTGGTCTAGCGCACTGATTATTTGAGTTTTGGTAATCATCCTGCTTTAAATTTTATCGAAAATAAGAAAATGAATCCTGTCGTTTTAATCAAATACTAAATGGATATGCAGAGACAGAGCTAAACTGTCGTAAACCAAATTCTACGCATTCTTCAAAATCAACAACGCTACATTTTCCACATGGCTGGTATGCGGAAACATGTCAACAGGCTGAATCTTTACCAACTCATATTTCTCTTTCATGAGCGCCATATCACGTGCTTGTGTTGCTGGATCGCAGCTCACATACACCACGCGTTTTGGTTCAGCTTCTAGAATACGATTTACCACATCTTCGTGCATTCCTGCACGTGGTGGATCGGTAATCAATACGTCTGGCTTACCATGTTGTGCGATGAATTCTGAAGTCAGAATATCTTTCATGTCGCCAGCGAAAAACGAAGTGTTTTCAACGCCATTAAGTGCCGCGTTTTTCTTTGCATCTTCAATGGCTTCGGGCACGTATTCCACACCAACTACATGCTTTGCTTTATCTGCAACAAACAGCGCAATGGAGCCTGTTCCTGTATAAAGGTCATAGACCAATTCATTCGGTTTGATGTCGGCCCAGTCATATACCAATCGATACAAGTTTTGTGCTTGTTTGGTATTGGTTTGAAAGAAAGATTTTGGACCTATAATGTACTTCACCTTACCGCCATCGTTCACTCGTTCAAACGATTCAATTATATGGTCTTCGCCTTTGATCAACTCAACTGGACAATCGCTGTAGTTATCGTTTACTTTGGTGTTGTGAACCAAAAACAAGGACTTAATCTCAGGAAATTTCTCTCCAACTTCAGCAGCCAATGCCCGCACGTCATCGCTTTTGTCTTTAACCATTAGCAGCAACATCCATTCGCCAGCCAAGTTGCTGCGAAGCACCATGTTTCTCAATGTTCCTACTTGGCCGTGAGGCGAGTAAAAACTGATGTTTTTCGCTACAGCGGTTTCATAAATGAAGTTTCTGATATGGTTGTGTGTATCGTTCAGCAAGTGACATTTATCAATGTGCAATACCCAATCAAATCTTCCAGGAACGTGAAAACCAAGGCCAGGTTGGCGAGTAATTTCACCGCTGTTTTTAATTTCTTCGGGCGTTAACCAACGTTGATCTACAAAGGTGAATTCGAGTTTGTTTCGGTAGAAATATTGCTCAGGAGCTCCCATGATATCAATTGCTTCAAAACCTTCGAAACCGCCTAATCTTCTGATTTGCTGGTTTACTTTTAAACCCTTGAGCTCAAGTTGCTTATCGTACTGAAAGTTTTGCCAATTGCAACCTCCACAGTGTTCAAAAAAAGCACATTCAGGGGTCGTTCTATCTGCTGAAAGTTGGTCAACACTTTTTAGCATTGCTTCCTTATAGCTCTTCTTGTTTTTGCGTACTTGCACCGTTACCACATCGCCAGGCACAGCGCCAGTCAGCATGTATACTTGGCCTTCTTTCTTGCCAATTACTTTTCCTTTTACGCCAATATCTACGATTTCAACGCCTTCAACTATACTGCCTTTTTTCATCCTTAATCCAGCAGTTTATCGATCAGTAATTGGTGAAGGTTTAGCAACAAAGCTTGCGTATCGCCTTTGCGCTGAACCGCTTTTTCGAGCATTCTGATTGATTCTTGCAATGGCTCTTCTGGAAATTCTTCCATGTGATCTAGAATAGTCATGGCTTCGAAAGCGGTCATGTAATCGCCTGCAATGGCGATATTGGTAAGCAACACTACTTCTTGGCTCACGTCCAATCCCGATTGCCAAATCACGGTCATTACTGCAGCTCGGTTGCTTGCATAATCATCGCTTCTTAGCAAATCAATCAATACTGGAATTACAGCTGGATCTTTCAGATTGAAAAGTGTTTTTTCAATCAAATTCGTGATTTCTTGTTTTGGATTTGATACCCAAAGTTTGATCAGTGATGGAAGCATTTCTGGGCTTCCATCTTCAGGAATAGCTTCTAATGCGCTTATGATTAAGGTTTCGTTGCTCGATGTCAGGTTTTGAATCAGCAACACTTGTTTTTTCTTTAATTCTTCCATTGTTATTTCTTCTTTTCCACACTCCAAGCCGCGGGTTTGCCGCCAAACATCGCCTTGGTTTCTTTCCATGTTTTTTCAAAAAGAGCCGAATGTCTGTAGGCATTCAATGCGTCTTCATTTTCCCAATGGCTGTAGGTAAACAGCGTGCATGGGTCGTTTATATCTTCTAAAAGTTCTACTCCTTTACAGCCTTCAAATCCATTGATTTTTGGTTGAACTTCTGCAAACAATTCCATGAAATTGGGCAAGAGTTCTTCTTTGAAAATCATTTTTACTATTCTGATCATAAAAAGCTGATTAAAACGGTTTCGTCCATATGCAAGCCCATTAAATTAGCTGCATGACCTTGATTTATAGCTACTTCTAAATAGCCGGCTGAGTTGTATAATGCCAATCGCTCACTGGCAATTACATCGCTATATCTTTTGCTCAAGTGCTTTATGTTAAAGCCTTTTTGGCGAAAGCCGATGATAAATTCTGCACCATTACCCACTTCTTGAATCAGCGATTTGTGGATGTTGCTAATCGCATTGCCAAATGCATCAACATACTGCACCGTTCCTTTTATAAATCCATCGCCTACCGTTGGTGGCAGGTAAAAACTGGTTACAGGTTTTGGAAGTGGAATAGTAATTTCTTGCGCTTTTCCGCCACGAGCCAAATGCACTGCAATAGGCGCATACAAATCACGCGCTGGAAAAGTGAGCACTTCTAAATTCGGATCCACATTTACCACACCTACATAAGTTGGTTTTTCGTCCGAAATCAAACTAATAAGACCATTATTTGCCGTAACAATGAATTGATTTCGATACTCGATGATCAGATGTTCGATGTCATTTATGGCGCCAGCACCCACACCAACGATGTGAATAGTGCCATCTGGAAAATCTCTTAGAACATTTTTCAACACATACGCAGCCTCAAGCACACTGTGTTGGGTAACACTGTTGTTGATGTCAATAATTTGTGCGTCAGGAAGTTGAGTCAATATTCGTCCCTTTATAGAGGCCAAATAAAAGTCTCTAATACCTAAGTCTGTTGTTAATGTTATTAATGGCTTCAAATTGTCTCAAAAATGAGCGATAGAAAATTATTTTCTTTGCGTGGCGCGAAATTAGAAAAACCAAATAGCCACAACTTAAAGCAAATTAATTGCACGAAATAATTATTCAATTTGACGACATCCACCCGGTGGATATTTTAGGTGTGAACAACGCCAACCTTCAAGTTCTAAGAAAGCACTTTACAGCCTTAAAAATTATCGCTCGTGGCGATCAATTAAAGGTATTGGGGCCAGAAGAAGACTTGGAAAAATTCGATAAGAAGTGGAAAGAACTCATTCATTTTTTGAACGAGTTTAACCGCTTGAGCGAAAGTGATGTGCGCAGTTTGGTCAATTCAAACAACAATGAAATTAAATCTGATGCAAGTTTGTTGCTCTATGGCAACAATGGTAAAGTGATTAAAGCACGCACTCCAAACCAACAATTGATGGTAGAGTCATGCGCTCAAAACGATATGGTTTTTGCTGTCGGACCTGCTGGAACTGGAAAAACCTACACCGCAGTGGCTCTGGCTGTAAAGGCTTTGCGCGAAAAACAGGTGCAGCGTATTATTCTTACAAGACCAGCAGTTGAAGCAGGTGAAAGCCTCGGATTTTTGCCTGGAGATTTGAAAGATAAGCTCGATCCTTATTTGCGTCCGTTGTACGATGCTTTGCTTGACATGATTCCGCACGATAAGCTTACCAAGTTTATGGAGCGCAGCGTGATTGAGATTGCGCCACTAGCATTTATGCGCGGCCGCACCTTAGGCAATGCTTTTGTTATTTTGGATGAAGCGCAAAATGCCACGGAAAACCAAATGAAAATGTTTTTGACCCGCATGGGTCGCGATGCAAAATTCATGATCACAGGCGATGTGAGCCAAGTAGATTTACCTCGTCATATAAAAAGTGGATTGTTGCAGAGCATCAATATCTTAGATGGCGTAAAAGGAATCGGCATGATTAAGCTTGATAAGCGTGATGTAATTCGCCACAAGTTGGTAGAAAGCATTATTGATCGCTACGAGAGCTTGCCACAAAATGATAAATAACACATGAAAAGGATTGGGGTTTTTCTGGCGTTTGCACTAATTGCTTTTGTAAGTTTTGCACAAGAAATTGATTTGAAACAAGCGTATATCCGCCTAGAGAGTGGACTAGAGCAGAAGCCAGGTGATTTGACTCCAGAAGGCTATACGCACATCATCGAAATCAATACACTAGACAAAACCATCAAAGTAACCAAGCAATACAACGATGAAGTAGTCTTTGATTTAGAATACACATCAGCGTTTGATGGCACTTCGCGCAGCGTACAAATGCAACCTGGCGAAACCCTTTTTATGCTTAGAAAAAATGACGCAGACATGAGTTTGGTGACGTACAGCAGTGCCGAACACACGTTTTCGTTCATCAGCAACGCAAATGAAATCTACCTTTTTGGACAGATTTATATAATAGAAGAATAGAAATAACTGAATGGAAGCGCTTAAAGAGACAAATTTTCATTTTCCGAACCAGAAGAAAATGTATCGTGGCAAAGTAAGAGACGTGTATCATATTGGTGAAAACCACTTGGTGATGGTGGCTAGCGATCGTATATCGGCTTTTGATCACGTGTTGCCTAAAGGAATACCGTTTAAAGGTCAAGTGTTGAACCAATTGGCAGCGCGTTTTTTAGACGCTACCAAAGACATTGTGCCAAACTGGTTGGTTGCCATGCCAGATGCAAACGTGTCGGTAGGAGTGAAGTGCCAGCCGATTATGGTAGAAATGGTGATTCGCGGTTATTTAAGTGGCCACGCTTGGCGCGAATACCGTGCTGGAAAGCGCGTGATTTGCGGAGTAAACATGCCTGATGGTATGAAAGAAAGCGACAAATTTCCTGAGCCAATCATTACGCCAGCAACCAAGGCAGAAGAAGGGCATGATGAAGATATTTCTCGTGAAGACATTATTGCACGCGGCATTGTAGCTGAAGATGTGTATGTGCAAATGGAAAAATATACACGTGCTATTTACCAACGCGGAACCGAAATAGCGGCTAAGCAAGGGCTTATTTTGGTAGACACGAAGTATGAGTTTGGTATTGATGCAGAAGGTAACATTCGCTTGATCGATGAGATTCACACACCAGATTCGTCACGTTATTTTTACGCTGTTGGCTATGCTGAGCGCCAAGCTGCTGGCGAACCACAAAAGCAATTGAGCAAAGAGTTTGTGCGTCAATGGTTGATTGAAAACGGGTTTCAAGGCTTGGAAGGACAAACTATGCCCGTAATGCCAGATGAATTTGTAAACGTGGTTACTGAGCGCTATATAGAGTTGTATGAAAAAATCACAGG
>JANRBI010000046.1 GCA_030727625.1 Salibacteraceae bacterium | reverse complement strand
CTTGCTGGTGAATCTACAACGTGGATTCCGCATTCTGCAAGAATTCTCATTTTAGCTTCAGCTGTATCTTCTTCACCACCTACAATTGCACCTGCGTGACCCATTGTACGGCCTTTTGGAGCTGTTTGTCCAGCAATAAAACCAACTACTGGCTTACGGTTTCCATCAGCTTTGATCCAATGAGCAGCTTGTGCTTCAAGGTTTCCACCAATTTCACCAATCATTACGATTGCTTCTGTTTCAGGATCGTTCATTAACAACTCCACCGCTTCTTTAGTGGTAGTTCCGATGATTGGATCTCCACCAATTCCGATTGCAGTAGAAATTCCCATTCCAGCCTTCACTACTTGGTCAGCAGCTTCGTAAGTCAACGTACCTGATTTAGAAACGATACCGATTTTACCTGATTTGAAAACAAAACCTGGCATGATACCAACTTTAGCTTCACCTGGAGTAATAACACCTGGACAGTTAGGGCCGATTAAACGACAATCTTTATCGGTTAGGTAAGATTTCACCTTTACCATATCGTTTACTGGAATACCTTCTGTAATACAAACAATCACTTTGATACCTGCTTCAGCAGCTTCCATAATGGCATCTGCAGCAAAAGCTGGTGGAACAAAAATGATAGAAACGTCAGCGCCAGTGTTGTTAACTGCATCAGCCACGGTGTTGAATACTGGACGATCTAGGTGCGATTGACCACCTTTGTTTGGTGTAACACCACCTACTACGTTGGTTCCGTATTCAATCATTTGACTTGCGTGAAATGTTCCTTCGCTTCCGGTGAAACCTTGAACAATCACCTTTGAATTTTTATTTACTAATACACTCATTTCATCATTTTTTAAAGCGCCCCAAAAATAGACATCCTGCAACCCGAAGCAAGATAAATTTGGGTTAATTCCATACATGCTTTCAACATCTATATTCGCCTAATGATTTGGTCTAAAAAAACAATCCTTTTTTGGGTGCTATGCCTTGCCTTTGGTGCAAGTCAGGCTCAAAAAAGTGCAGTTGAATTAGACGTTTCATCGGGTAAAATCCTCAACATTTACCCAGGTTTTCCCGAAAGGCATGCACATAGAATACTTGGATTGACCTATCAATGGCAACGAAATACGGCTTACACCGCTAACTATGGTTTGGCACAAAATGCGTTTAAACTCACGTTTCACGATTTCGGAAATCCAAGTGTTTTGGGATACGGAATTGGGCTGCAATACGAACTGCGATTGCACCAAAACATGAGCAAACGATTAAGAATGATCGAACATATTGGGATGGGCGGAATCTTCAACTCCAAACCTTATCACTACCTCACCAATCAAGAAAACATTGTAATGAGTTCGCCTGTAGCCGCTTTAATTTCAGCTGCTTACGGATTTGAATACCACGCTTTTGATCGTTTCTACATAAGTGCGGAGGGCGTTTTTTGGCATAGTTCAAACATGCACACTTCGCTGCCCAATGTGGGTTTGAATACACCAGCCATTCGCATAGCACTGCGTTATGCTCTTTCTGCCGAAGTGCCAAAAGATCAATTTGCAGAAAGGCTTTCACTCAAAAATACTTGGGGAATACAAGCCCGATTGGCTATTGGCTACAATCAAGCTGGCGGAACGGCTCGCCCAGTAAATACGCCACTTTATTGGAAACAATTGGCTGCCATTGGCGTGGCTTATCGTTTCAAAAGCATTCACAGAATTTCGCTCGATTTAGAAGCATATTACGATGGTGCAAACCG
>JANRBI010000045.1 GCA_030727625.1 Salibacteraceae bacterium | reverse complement strand
ATGCTACGTCAAAGGGAATTTGAAGGATGAGTTGCGCCTTGAGCGAAAACATAAGTACGATGGTAAAAAGCAGCGCGATAAGCGTGATGGGCGAAACTTTTGGCAAGTAGGTTTGTGTGTACCATTGAAGGCCTTTTTTACAAATAAACAGCTGCCTCAACAAAAACCCAAGTGCAAACGGAATACCGAGATATATGGCTACAGATTGGGCAATGGTGATAATTGAAATATCGACTATAGCACCTTCGAAACCAAGCATTGGCGGTAGTTTGGTGATAAAAAGCCAAGCGTAAAAACTATATGCGAAGATTTGAAAAATGCTGTTTAATGCAACTAAACCAGCTGCGTATTCTTTGTTTCCGTCAGCAAGATCGTTCCACACCAAAACCATGGCTATGCAGCGGGCTAAACCAATGAGAATGAGTCCTGACATGTAGCCAGGATAATCTTGCAGGAAAATGATGGCCAAAACAAACATCAATACGGGGCCGATAATCCAATTGAGCAGCAACGAAACACTCAACAATTTGACATTGAGAAAAACCTTTGGCAACAGGCTGTAATTGACCTTGGCAAGCGGTGGATACATCATTAAAATGAGTCCTATGGCGATCAATAGATTGGTAGAACCAACACTGAATTGATCAATAAATAGAGGCAAATCTTTGAAAATATTTCCTAGCAAAAGCCCCACAGCCATGGCGAGAAAAATCCATAAAGTGAGAAAGCGGTCGAGAAAAGAAAGTGATTTGGTTTGGCTCATTGGTTTAAAGCTACTTGATGAAAAACATAGACAAGTTCATGTGCTATTTGAAGCGAACGCTCGGCATAAACTGCTGCTTGCGATGGCGTGCCATCGGCAATTTTAGGATCTTGGTAAGGCAATGAAATGCGTTGAGTTGCGCCCAAAACAAGAGGGCAATTTTTGTCTGCATGGTCGCAAGTCATTACTGCTGCAAATTGCTCGGTTGGATTAATCGTATCATCTATCAATTTTGAAAACATAAGAATGCCTTGATCTTCGGCTCCTGCTTTTAACATGTGATGCGCGTTTAGCGATTGGCTACCTGAAATTTCAAAGCCTTGAGATTGCAATGCAACTATGGTGTTGGCATGAAAAGCGGTAACCTCTGCCCCACCCGAAAATGACTGGATTGGCAAATCGAAATAGAGCCCGCAAGCATGCGCCCAAGCTTGCGCGAATTGACTTCTGCGCGAATTATGGGTGCAAATAAAATGAAGCTTGATGGAGCCATGATCAATTAAAGACTGCTTGGCGAAACGTATCAAAGGATCAAGTCTCGCCAAACGATCTATTGCAGTAGGCTCGGATTGAAGCTTTTGCAGCGTGTTTTCAAGTGTTTGAAAAAGCATAATCAGGTAAAATAATGATTAACAACAACCACCACCAGGGGTGCAAGCATTTTCAGTTGATTTACCCAAATCGGCAAATTTCAAACGTGGTTTAGGCACTATGCATTTGTCTTTTGCCAAACAATTGGTTTTTTTGGATTGTAAGTGAAACATGTTGTTTTCAAAAGACAAATCAAATTTTCCGATGGTTTCGCCTTGGTACTCAACTTCTACCTCTGCATCAGGCAATGCCAGCAATTTTTCAGAAAGCTCAATGATGTCCTTCAACTTAGAAGCAGCCAAGCGGTGATCTGTGTCTTCGCCTTCCCAAAGTTGAAAGTTTACTACTTCTTCGTTTCGAATGGTGCCGCCACAATCGATAAACTTTTTGTTTACCAAACC
>JANRBI010000044.1 GCA_030727625.1 Salibacteraceae bacterium | reverse complement strand
CCTATGAGCCGATTTACAGTAATTCCACCCGTTAAAAAATCTTTGTCAAATTGATGCAAGATTCTTCCATAACTCAAGCCTACTTCGCCCCAAGTCAAGGATTTTACACGTGTATTATTTACTGAAAAAACGGTGGAATCGCCCTCTACCCCTTCAATAAATGCACTGGCATATTGTAGTGGTATTTTGTTGATGCTAATAGCTGAACGAATGCTGGTGTGCAGCCCAATAGCTTGCTTTCCGAGTGACAGACTTGCAGACGGGCAATTGGTGCTGACACACGTAGATTCAGGTTCTAAAGCCATTTTTGAACGATGAGAATGTCATTTTCACATAGACTAATTGCCGCCTTATTATTGACTCTTTTTGGATGCGATAGATCTTGTGATGGCTTGAATCCAGACATGCTCGAATGCAAATTTGGATGCATGGATAGTGAAGCGCTCAATTTTGATCCTGAAGCCACTATTGGGACAAATTCATGCAGCTATTTTAACAAGCCCGCAACCATCAGTTTTGTGTGTGACAACGAAATTGGCGGACCCATTAACTTATACTTAGAATGCCGTCAAATTGGGGCTTACTTGACCGACCAAACTACGATAACTTCATTTGGAAATTTTGAATGCGGTGATAGTTTGGCTGCAAGCGTTAAAATGGGCAGAACCTTAGCTGCGGATGATGAGGATGATTGGAAAATATCTTACTACGGTTATGATACTGTAGGAAACGAATTTGAAGGTGAATTTACCCTGATAGATGGAGAATGTCGTACCATTCAAATCGATAGACAATCGCCAGGAAGAGTCTTGTTCTATGCTAGAGATTTCTCTGACATTAGGATCAATCTCTTATTCATAGGTTGGTTAGAAGGCACCGAAGAGTATGCTTCTATCTACTTCAACAACAATCCGAGTCCAACCGATTGTGATAACCAATACACCTTTGAGCTACCAGTAGGTTCTTACCGATGGGAAGCTTCAGAAAATGGCTCAGGTGACCTTGATTTGTACGAAGGCACTTTTGAAATTACTTCAGCCAGTTGTGAGATTATCTCGCTGAAAGATTAAGTGGTTTGGAAATCACTTTATTTCTAATCCAGCTCAGAGAAAAGCACATCTTTGAGCTATGGAAAACACACCTTTTGCAATAGCCATTCACGGTGGCGCGGGCACTATTCTAAAAAGCTTGATGACTCCCGAAAAAGAGGCGAATTACAATGCTGCTTTGCAATTGGCGCTAGACCTAGGTTATGAAGCACTGTATAAAGGCAAATCGGCCATAGATGCTGTGGAAATTGCAGTGAAATCACTAGAAGACTCTCCCCTGTTCAATGCTGGAAAAGGTGCTGTTTATACCAATGCTGGCACACATGAAATGGATGCTTCGATCATGGATGGAAAAACGCTAGAAGCTGGCGCAGTTTCATCAATAAGTAGTGTTAAAAATCCGGTTGCATTATCACGTTTGGTAATGGAGAAATCGGGGCACGTGTTCTTGACAGGCGCTGGCGCAGAAGAGTTTGCAAAAAGCCAAGGTTGTGCGTTTGAGCCAAGCGAATACTTTCATGACGATTTCAGATACCAGCAATGGCAAGAAGTGAAAGATTCTGACAGTTTTCAGTTAGATCATGCAAAAACGAAAGAGCAAAAATTTGGGACTGTTGGTGCTGTGGCACTTGATCAGCATGGAAATATTGCCTCTGCCACTTCTACGGGCGGCATGACCAATAAGAAATTTGGCCGCGTTGGCGATAG
>JANRBI010000043.1:6894-9107 GCA_030727625.1 Salibacteraceae bacterium | reverse complement strand
TAAAAATAACCGAAAGCGCCTCAAGAAGTCAGTTGACCAAAGCCAAACTAAAGCTACGAGAACAGATCATTGAAGCCAATAGCTATATCTATGAACGAACAGGATCATAATACAATTGATAACCAGCTCAAAGCCAAGCTAGGATCAATGAAATTTGATCCACCTGCGGGCTTGAAAAGTAAAATAGCAGCCGACTTTGATGCCATCAGCGCCAAGCGAAGACGCAGACGTTTCATCTTTTGGTTTACCTCTGGAGTAGGAATCATTCTGCTGTTGGCTGGAATTGGAGGTTCATACCTTTACTTCGGCCAAGATAACAGCAATGGCTTGAGTCAAGATTCTGCTCTTAACTCATTGAGCAAAGCGACTTCAGAACCACTTGCATCAGAACATGCGGGGCTGATCTCAACTTCTTACACTGATGGAAAAGCAAAATTCTCTGATGCGACATATAAGAAAATAGGATCAACTGAGACCTTTAAACCAGAAAGCGATTTCATACAAGAAAAAGTCACTGAAAAAGTAATAGTTAATCCGTCAACAGCTGCCAACGCGCAGGTTGTTTCTAGAAAAACCAAGAGAAACAGCAAGGATAAAGCGAGTGTAGTTGCGAGCCAAATCGCTGTAACAGTAAAGAGCACTATAGATCAAGTTGGTTCATTGTCAATCGCATTCGATGACAAGAATTTGGATGACAAAACGTCTTTGACCAACACGGTAAGTGACGGTTTTAGTAAAAATCAGTTTGCAGGTTCTATTGACAAATTTGAAATAAGAGCTGTTTTCCAAACCATGCCAATGCTGAATCTTCACTTGAAAAACGAACCGTGGCTCACAGATGGCAATAGAGCGATGAACAAGCAAATCGGTTTCTCTTCTTTCGAAAAAGGTCAAAATTGTCTGAGGCCTTTGATCTCTGCAGGTGGCGGATATGGATTGAGCTACAGAGTATTAAGGTCTGATGCGCATGCAGATGTGGTAGAACACAAAAACCAAAACGAACATTTCGCGGCAAGCTACAGCGGACAAATTGCAGCTTCCTTTCCTATTTATAAATCGTATTCCATGAAAGGTGGATTCCAGTTTTTGAGACTAGCAGAGGCATATCATTTTGAAACATCTACCGTGGCGCATCAAACAGTAAACACGTATCAGTACATGAATGCTGACCTAAAAGTGTCGAAGAACTTGTTTTGCGATGGGAAGTTCAGGGTAGACCTTTCAGCTGGCGCACGTATGGCCATGCTTTTAAATGCGCAATCTTCTTGGTTGAGTCCCACAGACCACTCGCCTGTTTTGCATTCGAGCAGCGATCAACAAAATCCATTCAACAAATACACGCTGAGCTGGAATCTTGAATTAGCGGCTTATTACACCATCAAAAAAGATTGGTTTGTTGGGCTTTCTGCCGAAGGTGATTATTTCCAAAACTCCATTTACATCAAGCAAACTGGCTTGGTGCAAAAGCCTTATTTCTTTCAAGGAAGCGTTGTTTTTGGAAGGTATTTCTAAATCCCAAGTACTTCTTTTAGTTTTTGATAGCCAGACTTACTTACCGGCAATTTCAAGCCGCTTTTGGTAATGGCGATGTGCGAGGTTTTTTCATAAGGTTCGATGCGCGTTACTTCAGCTACATTGATCATGTATGAGCGATGAATGCGCACAAAACGCGTTTCGGGCAAGTGGTTTTCATAATGCGATAGCGTAATTTTTTTCATGAAGGTTTGCTCGGCCGTTTTGATTTTTACATAGTCGTCATCGGCTTCTAGCACTAATACATCTTCTAGTGGAATAATGCGAATTCGGCCGTTGTCTTTTAGCACAATTCTATTCACCGCTTGCGCTCCAACGAGCTTCTCAATTTGGGTTTTATTATGCTGATTTGTGGCTTTGAACCTAAGTAAAGCAGCATCAAATCGTTCTTGACTAAAAGGTTTAAGCAAATAATCTACCGCATTGGCATCAAATGCTTTAAGCGCATATTCTTCAAACGCGGTAGTGAATATGACAGATGGAATTTCATCTAACAACTCCAGCATTTCTAAGCCAGAAATTTTCGGCATTTGCACATCCAAAAACACCAAGTCAGGTTTTAGTTCTTGGATCATTTTTGCGCCTTGAAAGCCATCGTGGCTCTTCCCTATTATTTCAAAATCTGGATGCGCTGAAAGGTATTCTTCTACCACTGCACAAGCCAAAGGTTCATCGTCAAT
>JANRBI010000043.1:5072-6794 GCA_030727625.1 Salibacteraceae bacterium | reverse complement strand
TTGGCTTTTGTTTCTTGCGAATCTTTGATCGCGTTAAGCTGCAAACTAAAACCCAAGCCTGCACTGTTGATCAAAAAAGCAAAGCCACCAAGCATGTTTTTTGATTGCTGTGCGATGGGAATTTCAATAAAATCATTGAGCAACTGTGTCATCACAAACAAATTGGCACTTACCACCACAGCGCTAAGCAAAGCCGCAATGCCGAGCATGTAAAAAATACGATCGGAACTCGGAGTGTAATACTTCGAAATATTGAGCGAAACCAGCGCTGTTCCTATCAAGAAAACGTTCGCAACTGCGCTTTCTACCATGGATTGTGCAAACGAAATATTAAAGACTTCTTCTAAAATGAAGCTGTAAAACACACCCCAGATAATGGCCGGAACTGTCCAATAAACAATGCCGCTTAAGCTTGATATATTAGGCCTGCTCACGATAGATGGCGCTTTTGAATAGACTCAAGCAAACCGCTTTGCTTTTGTTTGAGCTGCGACTCAAAATGAGGCTCGCTTGCCGGAGATTCGGTAAACGAAAACAAGTGACTGCCATGATGTAGGTGATCAAAAACTTGCAACTCGGTTACCGCTATAAACTGCCAAGCATTCACTTGACTCACTGCACTTTTAAGTTCACCTTCTTCTGCTTTGCCAATGCTATTAGCCAAGCTAAACGCATGCTGCTTGTCAGAGGCATTGATCATTCGCCATTGTAAATCGAACTCGTTTGCGTGGGGCGCATTCTTTTCAATTTTAAATACAATTTGAGCAATGTACCAGTTCATGGTAATAAGGGTTTTGGTGGAGGTTTTTTGGTGATTAGTAGTTTGCCGAAGATCTGATATCAATACCGCCAAAAATGATGGAACCTGAGAGAATCAATGTCTTTGATTTTTCGCCTGTTGGTGCTTCTTTCCTGCGTTTATCGTCTATTCCGCCAGCTATATTGGTGGTTTTAATTACCACATCCCAATGAGGTGGCACTGTCAATTTTATTCCACCAAATACAGTGGTTAATTCCAATTGAGCCACATCTACTATGTCAGCCTTTCCAAAGTTTATTTCTGTGCCGCCAAACACCGTGGTTATTTCTCCGCCTTCAAAGGTTTTTGAAATCACATCTTTTTGTGTACCACCAAACACAACTACCGACTCAATTATGGATGAATCATGTATTTGCCCTTCTCGCGAACCAAAGATGGTGGTGTCGTCATCAGACTTCAAATCATATTGATTGCGGCATTTTTTTTTTCGATTTCGTGGCTTTAAAATGATGACTAAACCGATCATCATCAAAATGATGGGCCAGAAATACATTTTGAATTCGTAAGGAATATTGAAGTTGTTTCGAACCAAGAATGCACCACCAATCAGCAGCATGATGTATGCACCAGGATTGCGAAACGAGTGCTTTACTCCATTGATCAAACCAATGGCGATTAAAATCATTGGCCATGTAAAAAACCAATGCGGAATAATATCATAACCCATTCTGCTGATAAGCCAAGCTCCACCAGCTATTATGAACAACAACCCAACTACTACTCTGCCGCTTCCACTGTTGTTGCTCTGCATGTAGTTGTCTTTTTTATAAGGGTCTTTTGGTATGTCAGTGCGTTCCATTTCGTTTGAATTTTGACCAAATGTATGGTGAGCGTTTTGGGTGCGAAAAGGTAAATCGATCAACCCAAAGGGCAATGGCGGTAAGTGGAAGTTTTTGGGCGGT
>JANRBI010000043.1:0-4972 GCA_030727625.1 Salibacteraceae bacterium | reverse complement strand
TTTCGCTCGACCATTTTGTTGTAATCTCTCCAAAAATCATCTGTGAATAAAAACATGAACACTCTGCCACCTGTTTGATTTCCAATGCTTTTTGATTGCTCTTCATTGGCTGCTTTAGCCAGCAACAATGAGCATTCTTTGGCTCCTGGTGGAGCAACCATTACCCAGCGTTTTTTTTCGTCAAGCTTAGTGTCTTCTAACAATATGAAATCTAGTTTTTTGGTGTAAAACGCTATGGCTTCATCATAATCTCTTACCACGATAGTTACATGTGCTATACTTTGTTTCATTGTTTTTGCTTTCTAATTATTGAGCTTTTAAACACAACTTATCTCTCTCAAATCGAGTGGACTTTGAAAGTGGATGTTTCGAGTAACGAGTAGCTAGCGAAAGGGGCAAGAACAAGTTCATCCCGAAGTATCGGAATCAAGTGCAAGTTCAAGAACAAGTTCAAACTCAAAACTCAATCTCATCCCGAAGTGTCGGGATCAAACACGAAACAAATCCGAAGTAGCAAAATCCCACTGCATACTGCTCACTGCTTACTAACTACTATATACTGCCTACTGCAAACCGCCCACTCCCGCAACAAACCCCGTTGTCCAGGCAGCTTGAAAATTAAAGCCACCCGTTACGCCATCTATGTCGAGCACTTCACCAGCAAAATAGAGATTTGGAACCACGCGACTCATCATTGTATTTGGGTCAACATCTTCTAGCGAAACGCCACCAGCAGTGACAAATTCTTCTTTAAATGTGGTTTTACCATTTGCTTCATACACATCATTCAGCAAGGCATTGATCAACTTGTTGATCGCTTTTTTGCTTAACTCCTGCCAAGGTTTATCTGGATCAATTTCTGACCGTTGCAGCAAATATTCCCACAATCTGCTCGGCAAGTCAAATGGATTTCGGTTGCTCACTTTGCGCTTTTTCACTTCTGCAAGCAAATCGTCTAAAGTTGATCTCAGATCATGTTCTTTTAGCGCGCCCAGCCAGTTTACTTGAAAGTGAAATCGGTAGTTTTTATCGGCCAATTCACGTGCACCAAAGGCGCTAAGTTTCAATATTGCTGGTCCGCTTAAGCCCCAATGCGTGATCAAAAGCGGCCCTTCGCTTTGCAACTTCGAACCTTGAAGCTTCACTCCTACTTTTGCCACAGAAACACCCATGAGCTGTGTAATGTCTTGCTTAGGCAAATTGAAGGTGAACAACGAAGGCACAGGGTTTTCAATCTGATGACCAAGCTTTTCTAACCAAAGCAAACCTTCTTTTTTAGGACTTCCACCTGAGGCTACAATTACTTTTTGTGCTTGAATCGTTTCTGAATTGGTTTCCACTAAAAAGGTTCCATCTTGCGGTTTTAGCGATTGTACTTGCGTGTTCATTCTAATCTGAACACCTGCATCTAATGCTGCGCCTATTAACGTATCTACTATGGTTTGCGAAGTATTGGTGCTCGGAAACATGCGGTTGTCGCTCTCGGTTGCCAAGGCCACTCCCCGATTTTCAAACCAAGCCACTGTGTCTTTTACACTAAAGTGCTCAAAGGCTTTTTTTAGGAAACGCTCACCACGAGGGTAAAACTTTGCCAAGTTCCGATTTTCGAAACAATGGTGTGTGACATTGCACCTACCACCACCACTAACTCTCACTTTTGCAAGCAGTTTATTGCTCTTTTCCAGCAACATCACTGTCGCTTCAGGATGATGATTTGCGGCACTTATAGCCGCAAAAAAGCCTGCTGCACCGCCACCAATCACCACTATTTGTTGTTGCTTTTGCACCGCGCAAAGATGAATGTTTTGGCGCGAAGTTGATTTCTGTACCTAAGAACAATAATTGAAACAAATGTTTGGACTGCGATTCTCTGTTTTTCGTTGGAAATACTTTCCAACGAAAATTCCTTTTATACAAACGATCTTAAAATTGAAAATTCATCCTGTTCGAATGTCATATTGAACCTTATGCTCCTATTGTCGGTTTAGGGAAAATCAAAACCACACGTTATGAATTCCAGTGTAATCATTGTAGGAGGCGGACTTTCGGGACTTACCGCAGCTAGAAAACTTCAAGAACTTAATATCGACTTTACCCTATTTGAGGCCACCGACCGTGTTGGAGGTCGTGTAAAGACGGATATCATGGATGGTTTTCGGCTCGACCGCGGCTTTCAGGTTTTGTTGACCGCCTATCCTGAGGCCAAACATTGGCTCAATTACCAAAAACTAGACCTGCGTGCCTTCGATCCTGGCGCTATGTTGCTTTATCCTGATGGCAGCAAAGACCTTTTGGGCGATCCGCTTCGCCAGTTGTCGAGCCTTGTTCCGACCGTTTTTTCAAAAGCTGGAAACCTGCAAGACAAATTCAAAACATGGACGCTCAAAAATCGCTTGTCAAACCTGTCCATCCATCAGATTTTCGAGCAGAAGGAAATATCCACCCTGGAAGCTTTATCGCATGAATACGGATTTAGCGATAAGATGATCCAGCACTTTTTCCAACCATTCTTTGCAGGAATTTTCTTAGAAAAAGACCTGAAAACGAGTCGCAGAATGTTCGATTTCGTGTTCAAAATGTTTAGCGAGGCAGATACGGCTGTGCCCAATCTTGGCATGGAAGAAATCGCGAAACAGCTCGCAGAACCGCTGCCAGCAGAATCCATCATTACCAATGCACGAGTAGCGAAAATGGATGGACAAGACGTTTACTTAAAAGATGGCTCTAAATACAGCGCTCCGCACATTATTGTGGCCACAGAAGCAACTGGACTGATCCACGAATTGGCAAGCGTTAAAACTGAGCACCAAAGCACTACTCATCTGCATTTTATTGCAACGGAAGATCCAATCAATAAGCCGCTTATCGCTTTGAACAATAGCCCGAAAAGGCTCGTCAATAATATTTGTACCATCAGTAAAGTAGCCGCTGGCTATAGTCCAAATGCTCGAAATCTCATCTCTATTTCCATTACTGGAAAAACAACCCAATCTTCCAAAGACTTGGTGGATGCGGTGCGGAAAGAATTAAAAACTTGGTTTGGAGCAGCGACACAAGATTGGGAGCATTTGCACACGAGAGAAATCCATTATGCGCTCCCAAATCAGCAAAGCGTTAGCAATCATTTGAGCGCTCATCAATTTGAAATCAGAAAAGGACTTTATGCCTGTGGCGATTTTCAGTTGAATGGCAGCATCAATGCCAGTATGAAAGCTGGCAGATTGGTTGCCGAGTCGATTGCGCAAGCTTAAATCGCTCTAAACGAGCACCGCTAAAAAAGCAGCTGACATACCACTTTCTGAACCAGTAAACGAAGCCGAAGCTAAAGCAAAACTTGCCAAATTAGGATAAAAGGCAGGTTGTAGGCCATACATAACACGTGTAAAGCGATGATCTTTTTTTAACGCCTAATGTCACAGAGCATAAACTCGCTGAAAGTCTCCAAATCAATCCAGCTATAAGAACTTACACTAAACCTCTCCTCATCACATGCTTTTGCTGATCAAAACCTAAACAACCTTCCCTTTCATACTCCAGACCGTGCGCTGCACCACAAAACCCAGCAAACATTAGCGGTATAGCAACATATTATCCACCCTTCTTTAGCACAGCCACTACCCTTTCATTGGCTTATAAACCATTTGATTTATAGGTTTAACCCAAATATTAAGCGTTATGCAAAATAGCTAGAACTAGCTATTGCCATTCCCAAATGTTTGATCCATTTTTGATTTACCCTTAATCCTAAACCCTACCCAATGAAATACTTAAGTATTACCGCTGACGATTATGGTGCCCATCCAGCCATAGACAAAGGAATTGAAGATGCCATTGAAGCAGGCGCAATAGATAACGTTGACTGCATGGTAACCATCAAAAACGAAAAATACAATAGCGTAGACGCTATTCGTGGTCTATACCATCGGTTTAAAGATAAAATTGACCGCAAAGAGCTTAGTTTGGGGCTGCATATTAGTCTTACATGTGGTAGTCCGATATGCACTGATAAAGATGTGCTAGAACTTCTGTGCAAGAATGGCCGGTTTAGACAAATGCAAAAACATGCCTTTTCTAAGTTGAATGATGATGAAAACCAACCTACTATCCTTAAAGAACTAAAGGCACAATACGCTGAGTTTGAAAAGGTAGGTATGAAGCCCGATCATGTGAGTTGCCATACTGGCATGACTCAATCCACTGAAAAGATCATTATAACCTATTTCAACTTTGCGAATAAAATGGGAATGCCTGTTCGAAACACTCAAATTATCAGTAGATTAAAAACATTAGGAACGAGTGCGACTGCGAAAGACAACCCTTACAATGAAAAAACCAAATTCAAAAAAGTTGGGCTAAATCGCGCTATTTCCATTTTAGTGCTGCCTCCTTATGGCGATTTGCAAGGTATTCCTATCATGCTGAACAAACTAAGGAACAAGGAACTATTAGAGGATCACAAAGAGCGTGGTTTGAAGTTCACCAACTTTTTCATTGATAATTTTTATTGCAACGGAAACGAGCAAGCACTCAGCGAAATCATTAAAAATCTCACTGATAGCACTTTTGAAATGGTGGTTCACCCAATTTCCGATCAAATTGACACCAAATTTTGGCCGATTCCAAAAGGAATTCAAACCAACGTTAAGAAGAAAAGAATAGCCGAATGGCAAACACTCATCAATAAAAACTGCAAGGTCAATGAATTACTGACTCAACATCATGGAGATAACTGGCAACGATTTAGAATCAATAGCAGCTTTTTTGAATCTTGATGCAGCACTAGAAGTATTCTCAAATGAATCTTTTCAAAAACATTTACATCATTCTGCTAAGCATTATCATGCCTTTTATTGTTGGCGCTGAAGGCGAAACATGGGGCATGGTATCTATAGGTTATGGGGTGCTTGCTGGTGCATTGTTGATTTACCAAAAAAGCAAAGCAAACCAGGTTTATCCAATCCTAGAAAAACTA
>JANRBI010000042.1 GCA_030727625.1 Salibacteraceae bacterium | reverse complement strand
TGCTATGAAGCGAAGTAAATTCATTAAATCATTGAGTGCTTTAGGCGCACTTAGTTTTACCAACATGACATTAGTCGATCTTGAAAATCTTGCTTTAAATCTGCCTGTTACCGAAAAAATGCCTGTGCTTTTTGTCGGACATGGAAATCCGATGAACGCTATTGAAGACAATGAATTTTCGCGCTCTTGGAAAAGTATCGGAACAGAGTTAAAACCAAGCTACATCCTTTGTATTTCGGCACATTGGGAGAGCAATGGCACTTTTGTAACCGGTGAACAAAAGCCCAAAACGATTCATGATTTTGGCGGTTTTCCGCAAGCACTTTTTGACGCTCAATATCCATCTCCAGGTTCACCAGAATTGGCCAAAACCATTCAAGACTTAGTTACCGAACCAGAGATTCACTTGACCGATAAATGGGGACTCGATCACGGTACTTGGAGCGTGCTTCTGCCCATGTTTCCGGAAGCGAATATTCCTGTGTTGCAAATGAGTTTAGATCGCAATCTAAGTCCTCAAAAAATGTATGATTTAGCCCGGCAATTGGCACCACTTCGCAAAAAAGGTGTACTGATTATCGGTAGCGGAAACATCGTTCACAACCTCAGGTATGCGCGTATTTCAGAAGCCAATCCAACGCCATATGATTGGGCACTTGAGTTTGATGCGTTGAGCAAAAAACTAATCGATCAACGCGATCACCAATCGTTGATCAATTTTAAAAATTTAGGCAGTGCAGCCAATATGAGCATTCCAACAGATGAGCACTTTTTGCCGCTGCTCTACACTTTGGCACTTCAAGAAAAATCAGAGAGCATTCAATACTTTAACGAGACCATTGCGTTCGGTTCGGGAAGCATGCGTTCTTTTATCATTAGCTAAATTTTACTAACGAGAGTGGTTTCGATCGCCAGCGAATCGTTGACAGTACTTTCGCGCCATGAATTTCGGATTTGAGGATATTTTATGGATCAGCGGATTGTTGCTATTGGCGGGCATTTTGCTCAATCGGCCATCAAAGCGATTTGGCGTTCCGGGGCTTATCCTTTACTTATCGTTGGGCACGTTTATCGGAAACGGTGGCGAAAATGATTTTTTATTCGATTTCCCAAACATCACTCTCAAATACAGTGAGTTGGCAATTGGATTCATCATCTTTATTGGTGGTTTAGAAACACGAATAAGCCGTTTTAAAAATATTGCTTTACAAGGCTTTAGTTTGGCAAGTTTAGGTGTACTAATTTGCTCGTTGCTTGTGGGATTATTTGCTTGGCTTTTTCTAGGATTTAGTTTCATTGAAGGATGGCTGCTTGGCGCAATCATTTCGTCCACAGATGCTGCAGCCGTTTTCAGCATTTTAGAGAGCAATAAACTAAAGTTGAAAGAGGGCATTTCTGAAACCCTTGAACTAGAATCTGGAACCAACGACCCCATGGCTTATTTCCTAACCATTGCATTAACGGGCGTGCTCACAGGTTCTGACGCAGGCTTTTTCTCGCTCAGTCTAGACTTCCTTTTAGGAATTTTAATTGGTCTTATTTTGGGGCTTGCCCTTGGCCGAATAGCTGTTGTGATTACTCAAAAATTACGGCTCGACATTCAAGGTTTGTATCCCTTAATCTTACTTTCTATTGCGCTTATTGCGCTTGGAATTTCGAATTACCTGCACGCCAATGTGTTGTTAACCATGTACGTAGTTGGCATCACTATTGGCAACGGCAAAATCAGCTATCGCACCTACTCCATCAATTTTTTCGAAAGTATTTCTTGGTTGATGGAAATTTCACTTTTCATCATTTTAGGATTACAAATTTTCCCCCGTCAAATACTACCGTTTTTGGGTGTTGGTATTACCATAGCTGCCTTTCTAATGTTGATTGCTCGACCTGCCAGCGTTTTTCTTGCATTAAGACCGTTCAATGTTAGTAGAAAAAAGAAGCTTTTCATCTCGTGGATTGGCTTGCGCGGGGCAACACCTATCGCATTTAGTTTAGTGCCTTTAGTTGCTGGTGTGCAGCATTCTAACGAAATGTTCAACGCTGTTTTCATTATTGTAATCACATCTATCCTACTTCAAGGAACCACCTTACGCTGGGCAGCTCATAAACTAGGTTTGATCGAAGCCAGTTCATCAGATTAAAATAGGTCAATTGCTTTTGGCGAAGTCCTCAAAAAGATCTGTTAGCGCTTTATTTCCTTTGATTTTTGCATAATCCCATGGTGAAGCACCTCGGTTGTCTTTTTGCAACGGATTTGCACCATGTTTCAGCAATACTTTGGCAATTTCTAACTGACCAAATGTGCATGCAAAACTGAGAGCCGTTCCGCCAGAGTTGTTGGTTTTGTTGACATCTGCACCTCGCTCCAATAAGAAATTGGCAATTTCAAGATTGCCCTTAAAGCAAACGCCCATCAACGCTGTATTGCCCGATGCATCTTGCGCATTGATATCCGCACCAAAAATCAACAAAGGTTCTATCAATTGCTGATGAGCATTATAAGTAGCCAACACCAATGGTGGAAAACCACGTTGATCTTGTGCATGAACGAGTTCAGCATTTTGCGAAAGCAGTGATTGCATTTTATCTAAATCTCCTGCACTAATGGCTTCAAAAAAAGAGGACTGCATATTGATATAATTTTTTGTTTGGCCTAGAGTTGAAGGCGTCTAAGCAGAATCGAGAAAGTCTCATTGGTCACAAACTTGATTTTTACTTTTCAAAAGTCAAAATAGATAAAATAGATTCTTTCATTGCTTAAAGCTATAAATGAAAGTTTTAAATAAGTAGCAAACTTCAGTTCAAAAATTTCCCAATAAATGTTTCGTCTACTTATAGAAAAGCACTTTTGGCGCATCTTGCAAGTCATGAAAACAAGCCTATTGATGTTCACTTTGGTTTTAATTGCATTAATGAGCAAAGCCAATGACTCTAAGAATTGGATTGCACAGCACAAAAGCCTTACATCAGATTATATCATTGGTTTAGAAACAGATGACGATCAAAATGCATACGTCATTACAGGCGTTGATCCGGTGCGTGCACATTCGGTTTATGGAAACAATCAAAAGCTAGAGGCAAAACTGAATCCCAGAGGAAAAGGCTATACCAATATGTTGATTACCAAATACAATACGGATGGCTCCATACTTTGGAGCACACCCATCGAAGGAAAAGAATCGGTGTATGCGTGGACCAGCCATTTTGGGCAAGACGGTTACTTATACATCGCTGGAAACTTTAGGTATGATGCTACTTTTCATAGCGTTAATGGCGACACTTTTAATCTGAACTACCAGCTTTTCCCTCAATACGATAAGGCATTCTATCGGTTTTTCGTAGCGAAATACAGCACAGATGGTATGTTGCAATGGGTGCGAACAGGCACAAGCAATGATCACACAGCGGTGTTTGATGTAAAAACAGACAAGCTGGGCAATGCTTACGCTTGGATTTATCACCACAGCAATCAATCTACCGTTGGCAATATTACACTGATGCCAAATGCTGATAAACCTTATTACATATCTCATTTATACGGAACTATGGTGAAATATGACGCCCAGGGAATGGAGCAATGGGTGTTTTATACCGGTGATTATTTTAATCCGCGAGGTATTTGGATTGACAACGAAAATCGACTGAGAATCATAGCCAATATAGAAGCCAGCCAAGTCTACTTCTACTCTACTACGGGCGAAAATGCTAAGATCGACTATGAGAAAGGTCGCCAAGAAGTAAGGGAAGTAATTGTAAATAGCGAAGGAAAGATAGACAGCATTCGCGTTCTATTCCAGGACTTGAAATATGGATATGTGAAAGATTTTGAGCCAACGCCCGATGACGGCTATCTTATGGCAGTTGAGAGTCAAAAAATAAACGGAAATGATCGCCACCAAGCAGTAGTCATTGGCACGGATTCTTTTGCGCATCATTACCGAGAATCTAACCTATGCCTGGTAAAACTGGACAAACGTGACAAAGTAAAATGGGTAAGTCACTTCGGTGGAGAAATACGCGATGAAATAGGCAGTTTCCAGCAAATGGAAGATGGCTCTGTGCTGGCTTGTGTGCTAATAACCCAAAGAGCTGCGGTATTCAATAAAGATGAAAACTCAATGGTGCCATTAAAAACAGATGGCTACAAAGCAAGCTATCTGCTTCATTATGATGATTCTGGAAAACTATTAGATCATCATTTATTAGGCAATCATCACTATAATGGTTTTTCGGGAGTGGCTCACCTAAGCGGAAACCTAGAATCACTTTTTATAAGCAGTAATTACAGCATGAGCACTCCTACTTTCGGAGTCGAATTAGAGCCATTAAAAGAAGATTCTTTGGACCTTTTGCGCAAAGCAAATGACGAAGCAGCCGTGATGCATGTTGATATTCGAAAGCAAGTAAAAGCGGAATTACTTTTAGATTTTCATCAAACACTTAAACTTTCAGATTTCAAAGACTTTAAATACTTGGCTCTTCAGCGGTTAGAATCGATTTTAGATTCAAGTATTTCAGCCATTAATGACTCCATTCCAAACATATTAGCCCCTTTCGAAAAATCGAATGATGCGCCAATAAAATGGACAACTTCAAACCCAAATGAAGTGTTCATCTATCCTAATCCCGTTTCGCGTCAAGCGCAAAGTATTACGGTAAGAATTACAAGTAAAAGCAGCGGTATGGCTCGTTTGGAGTTACTCAACCAAAATGGTGCACTCATACAAACCCAGCAAGAAAACATTGATCTTGGCTCTGTAGACATAAACTACGAAATACCAGCTAGTTTACCAGCTGGTCTATATTATTTGAGGATTTCATGGCCTGGACATCAAGAAACGCAGCGCATATTTGTGAATTAAGCGCCTTCTTCCATAGCCGCGATTCTGCTCATTTGCCAGATAGCAATCACAGTGAAAATGGCGCCAAGTGCGCCTACTTTCCAAAAGCCAAACACATGGTGGCCACCTTCGGGAATGGTAACTAAAACACCTGCAACCATGCTGGCAATGCCAGCTGTCATGTTTTGAACAGAGCTATTTAAGCTCATGAAACTTCCACGGTTTTGAGGTTTAATCACCGAACTCACAATAGCTGTTGATGGCACCATTCGGCCGCCACCCAAAACAAAAAATGTTCCGGTAACGATAAGTGCTGCCCATACTGGCACAACAGGTAAATTGGTCAAGGTGAGTATCGGAACTAACGAAGCAAACGCCAAAATGTAAAACACTTTATGCTTGCCCACTTTGTCTGCCCAACGCCCAATTCTTGGGTTTGTTATAATGGTTGCAATACCGCCAACTAAGTACACCAAAGTAATTTGATTGCGCTCAAAACCAACGTTTTCAACCAAATATGGCGTGATAAAAGGAATCACCGCAAAGTGGCCAAACATTAACAACATGGTGTAAGTCAATGCCATCCATTGGTTTCTATTTTTTGGAATATTCTTAATAAACAGCCATGCATCTGGTTTTGGCCCAGCTACATCTAAGTGTTTTCGCACCGGTGGCAGTGTGAAATAAACGGCAATCGCATTCAGAATACTTACCCCACCAAGTGCTAAAAATGGCCAGTTCCAGCCGTAGGTGAAAGCGAAATAAAGCCCAACAGGCAATCCTAAAGCAGAAGCCATGCTAAAAGCGCTCATCACAATTCCCAAACCCCAAGCTCTGCGTTCGTAAGCAATAGCATCACTTACAATAGCAATTACAGTGCTACTGATTACTCCACCAAAAGCTCCCGTTAAAATGCGAGTGGCCACCAAACCTTCATAGCTGTGCACCAAACCACACATGATCGTACCAATGGCAAAACCAGAATAAGCGAACAAAAAGTACTTTTTACGATCGTAATTATCTACAAAAAAGGCACTTATCAAACCAGTAATTCCGGCTGTAAGGGTATATGATGCCACCAGAAACGAAAACTGTTGAGAGTTGATCATCAATTCTTCCATCAACATTTCGCCCAGTGGCATAATAATCATGAAATCCATGATGTGCGTAAACTGCGATGCAGCTAATAAATACAGTATAATTTTTTCTGACTTCAACTCAATCCCTCCGTTTATATGTAGCTACATTTAATTGCGCGCGAAAGTAGATTCTTTGTGCGAGGAAACGTGTTCAGCGAATCGTTAAAAGATTGAATGGTGGGTTTATTTTGCCACTTGCGAAATAGTGAGGTAATTAAATTTTGATTCTTGAATTTGCTCTTGATTCTTGCTCATGAACTTGAAGTTATACTTGATTTTTGAACTTGCTCTTGAACTTGCTCTTCTCCATTGTCGTTCTCGATACAGCCAATTTCACTGGCCACTCGAAGTGACAGAGATGATTCGTCTCGTTAAGACTCAATTTTGAACTTGAACTTGAATTTGATTCTTGAAGTTGAACTTGATTCTTGAAGTTGCTCTTGTTCTACTTCGGAATATTCAACTCGCCTTCGCTGCTAGCAACAATGGTTGAAACAGTTGCGTCTCCAGTCACGTTAACTACCGTTCGGCACATGTCTAAGATTCTGTCTACCGGTAAAATCAGAGCAATCCACGCTGGGTTAAGCCCAACCGATTCAAGTACCAAAATCATCAAAACCAAGCCTGCGCCAGGAACTGCTGCTGCGCCAATTGAAGCCAACGTTGCCGTAAAAACAATGGTTAATTGTTGACCAAAAGATAGATCTACCATGTGAAATTGAGCCAAAGCAACTACTGCAACAGCTTGATATAAGCTTGTTCCATCCATGTTTACGGTAGCGCCAATAGGCAATACAAAACTGGTGGTACGCTTGCTAACGCCTAAGTTTTCTTCTACTGCATGCAAAGTAATTGGCAATGTAGCAACCGATGAAGAGGTGGAAAAAGCAGTAAGTTGTGCCTTAGAGATTCCTTTCAAGAAAAAGCCGTACGACATGTTTTTGACGAACAGCGCAATCAAACCTGGATAAAGCGCAAACACCATAAATGCTAATCCAATAACCACAGTGATAGAATACCACGAAAGGAAAGAAACCAGTTCTAATAGTTTCGCTGGGTTGTCGCCAGCGGCTTTTACAATGCTGCCCGCCAACAAGCAGAAAACAAAGAATGGCATGGCTTTCATAATGATGTCTACCATTTTGATAAACACTTCGTTTACATTTTCGATAAATGGCGTAACGTGTTTTGATTTTTCTTCTGGAAGCACGGTAAGAACTACTCCAAAGAAGATGGCAAAAAAGATGATTTGAAGCATTTCCATGTCAAACATGGCCTTTATAATATTGGGTGGAACTATGTCAACCAAAGGCTGTAATGGACCAGAATTCTTAACGTTTTCGGCTGCTTTTCTTTTTTGCGCAACGGCATCATCTGCTGCTTCGGCATTCAGTTTTTCACGCACCGCTTCCACCTTGGCAGCATTAGCATCATCACACGCAAAACAGCGATCATCGAGTATTGCAATTGCATTATCGTTGGCCCATACTTCGTAGCTAATTCTGTTTTCTGTTTTGAGTTCTTCGCTGACCTTAGTGCCAGGCTTCAAAACGTTCACAACCAAAAGACCTACAGCTACCGCAACCAAGGTTGTGGCAATGTATAAACCCAATGTTTTCAAGCCAATCTTCCCGAGTTTAGTGGCGTCTCTAAGGGCTGCAACACCTGAAATAATACTAAACAACACAAGAGGCACTGCAATGAGTTTCAACGCATTGATGAAGATTTTCCCAAAAGGATCTATGTAGTTGAGTGTAAACTCATTCCAACCATAATTCACCGACAAAAACGCATACACAGCGCCTAATATCAAGGCAATAATTATTTGCCAATGCATGGGTATTTTCTTCAACATAGTTGCGAAGTAAGAAAAATGATTGGTCATGGCTGAATTATAAGCTTAGAAATGATTGATCAAGCTTTTGAGATTAAAAGGCAATAGTTCTAAAACCATATTAATTAAGAATTATAAATTACTCAATAACATATTCTCAAAATATAATACTGAATCAAAGCTTTTTTCGATTTTAAATTCCGAACTCTTGTTCTACTCCACCCCATTCTTGTTTTGGATTTGGATTGACACCAAAGCAGACTAGTTTGGTGCTATTCTATTCACAAACTAAACACAAACGCCATGAAACAAGCACTTACTATTTCATTCATGGTTTGTATTTTGAGCTTGACTCAAATGCTTGCCATAGCTAGCGATCACGTGATTGCCAATGCTAAAATGACCCGAGTTGAACTCTACCGAAACGGAGCACAGGTTTACAAACAGTTTTCATTTACACCTGCTGATCGAATCTCGACCGTGCGTGTTGAAAACATTCCCACCGATACTGACCCTAAAACCATTCGAGCCAAGGCTTTGGGCAAAGAAAAGATCGTAAGTATTCATTTCGAAACCGATTATTCAATTTCTGAAAAGGAAAAGAAAAATGCGCTTTCTATTAAAGACAGTATAGAAATGGTTGACTTAGAACTCTCTCTATTAAGTGCTGAAATCCAATCTTTTGAAGCCCAGGAATTAATGCTAAATCAAAACACTCGAGTGCTAGAGAACAACCGAGGAATTGATGACTTACAAAAAGTGCTTTCGCTGCAGCGTGCCGAACTTGTAACAATAAAGAAAAGCTTAGTAAATCTTTCTTACAAGCAAGCTAAACTGCAATTAAAGAAAACAAATTTGGCACGCAAACTTCAGCTTTCTGGCAATCACAACAATCCTTTAGCTGGTATCATTGTGATGGAAATTGCAGCCGATCCTAGTCAAATTCATCGAATCGAGGTTTCGTATTTATCGCCTGACGCCTGGTGGACTCCCGTGTATGATATACGAGTTGAAAGCCTTGACAAACCTCTAGAACTTGAATATCGAGCAGAAGTTTTTCAAAATACTCATGAAGATTGGAAAGATGTGCAACTGCTTTTGTTTTCGAATAATCCGCAAAATGAAGGAGCCTTGGGTGATTTAGAATCTTGGCAACTCAATTACAACAGCAGTGCCCCTGTATATGCTAAAAGAGAGGAAAATCCTACTCCAAATAGTTGGATGAGTATGAATGAAAGTGGTATCAGTGGAACAGTAACTGAAGAAGCAACAGGTTCGCCACTTCCTTTTGCCAATGTGATTTTGAAACGAAATGGA
>JANRBI010000041.1 GCA_030727625.1 Salibacteraceae bacterium | reverse complement strand
GCGCAAGAGATTTGCAAGAATGCTTGGTGATTCAGATTTGGCGCAAGCCACACACTATTGCAAGCCGCACTGCAAAAGAAATTTTAGAGTTTCATTATAATGAATTTGTAAAGAAGCATTATGATAAAATCATTCATAAACTAGAGATAGAAGAAGAGGATTTGAGAGCTGCGATTGATGAAATAACGCACCTAAATCCTAAGCCTGGTAACTCTATGAATGAAACCAGCAGACCAATTGAACAAGTGATTCCGGACTTTACATTGGTAAACGAAGGAGACGAAATTCAAGTGCTGCTTAATGGTAGAAATGCACCTGAACTGCGCATTAGCAGAAAGTATTCTGAAATGCTCGATGATTTTGCCAAGATCAAAGGCCAACCTAATAAAAGCCAGCGCGAAGCCATGATGTTTGTGAAGCAAAAGCTTGACAGCGCCAAGTGGTTTGTCGATGCTATACTTCAGCGCCAGCATACGCTCATTACCACCATGAAAACCATTGTGGAATACCAAAAAGAATACTTCTTGAGTGGTGACGAAACCAAGCTTAGACCAATGATTTTGAAGGATATTGCCGAGCGAATTAACATGGACATAAGCACCGTGAGCCGCGTTTCGAACAGCAAATATGTGCAAACCTCTTATGGTACATTTCCGTTGAAGTATTTCTTTTCTGAATCGCTAACTAATGATGATGGCGAAGAAGTGAGTACACGTGAGGTAAAGAAAATTCTTCAAGACTTAATCGGTTCTGAAGACAAGCGCAAGCCTTGGACTGACGAGAACTTGGCCAAAGAATTAAAAACCAAAGGATACAATATTGCCAGAAGAACGGTAGCTAAGTATCGAGAGCAACTCGATATTCCGGTAGCAAGACTTAGAAAAGAATTATGAGGGCAATAGCACAAGTACTTTCTTACATTTTTCACCCGATTTTTTTACCCACCGTTGGGTTGATATTTGTTTTTGGGCTAAATAGCTACATAAGCCAAACTACGCCATTTGCAAAGCAAGTGTTTATCGTGGCTTGGATTTTTGTGAATACGGCTCTTATACCGCTAGTATTCACGCTTTTTCTTCGCTGGCGCGGAATGGTAACATCTATTCAATTACACTCAAGAGAAGACCGTCTTATTCCTTTCACTTTTGCGCTGTTGTTTTATTTTACCAACTATTGGTTGATGCAAGATATAGCCTTACCAATGCTCATTCATTCTATATTTCTTGGAAGCAGCATTGCCGTTGGTATGGCCTTAGTATTCACTTTTTTCACCAAAATCAGTATCCATATGATAGGCATGGGCGGCATTACGGCATCGCTTTTTGGCCTTTCTCAGGTATATCAATTGCCCATTATTTGGTTGGTAATTGCTGGTATTTTGGCCAGTGGGGCAGTAGGTAGTGCACGCTATATTCTAGAATCGCACAACTTACGCCAGATCTATTTGGGTTGGATCACAGGCTTTTGCTCGGTGTATCTTCCGCTACACTTTGGATGGGGATAACTTAATTTGCTCTCAGAATAACTTCGTGCATTTGTATTCCCCATTTCAGTGGGTGAATATCGCTTCGCGTTAATATTAGCTTGTTTTTATCAAGGTAAAAATGAGCAAACATCATGTCTTCAAGCTGAAGGCTGAATTGAGTTTTTGTAACATCGCCCAATTGTTTTTCAATCTTGCGGTCAAGATCTTTTCGCATAAGCTCAATGAGGGTGGCATTAGTGGTTTGAATGGTCAAAACATTTGTTTTGAGATCGATGGTGAGGGTAGTGACTTCTCCTGGGG
>JANRBI010000040.1 GCA_030727625.1 Salibacteraceae bacterium | reverse complement strand
GGCCGCGTTTCGGCTGTCAACAGCATGTTTGTTGGTTCTAGCAATGAACTTGGCGCATTTGAAAGTGGCTTAACTGCCAAACTTTTTGGCACAGTGCGCGCAGTGGTTTTAGGAGGAACAATTACCATCATCACCGCTCTTGGAACTGGAGCATTAATTCCTTCACTTCGAAATTTAGATCTAAACGATTTGATGAAGGAAGATGACTAAAAAATCTTCCCCGCATTCAAAATCCCCTCAGGATCAAAAACCTTTTTGATGTTGCGCATCAGATCTAAATGGTTTTCTGAAAACATGATGTTCATGTAATCTTTTTGAACCAAGCCAATACCATGCTCACCCGAAATGGTTCCGCCCATCGCTTTCACACGTTCAAAAAGTTCCCTTACCCCTACTTTCACGGTTTTGTTCCAATCTTCTTCACACATTTCGTCTCGCAGAATATTCACATGTAGGTTTCCATCGCCTGCATGGCCGTAGCACACACTTCTGAAACCATACAACTTGCCTACTTCTTTCACGGCTTTTAATAAGCGTGGTAATTCATAGCGCGGTACTACCGTGTCTTCCTCTTTATAGACAGATTGCGCTTTTACAGCCTCGCCTACTTTTCTGCGAAGTTTCCATAGTTGATCTTTTTGGGCTTGATCTTCGGCAAACAAAACTTCACCACAATCAAATTTTGCCACCACTTCCATGATCAATTCACAATCGGTCATTAAAGAATCTAAGTTGTTACCGTCTACTTCTATCAATAAATGCGCTTGATCTGTTGGTGACAAATGCATGGGATCTTCTCCAATAAAATCTGCTGCGTACAAAATGGCATCGCGTTCCATAAACTCCATGCCTGATGGCGTAATTCCAGCTTTAAAAATGGCGCTTACCGCTGCACAAGCATTTTCCGCGGAAGCGAAAGGAACCAGCATAAGCAAGTCGTGCATCGGATGCGGAATCAATCGCATCACAATTTTGGTAACAATGCCCAATGTGCCTTCGCTACCCACCATCAATTGCGTCAGGTTATATCCTGTGCTGTTCTTTAACGTATTTGCGCCTGTCCAAATCACTTCGCCACTTGGCAGTACCACTTCTAGGTTGAGTACATAATCCTTTGTGACGCCATATTTCACCGCTTTTGGCCCGCCAGAATTCTCGGCTACATTGCCACCAATAAAGCAGCTGCCTTTACTTGCAGGATCTGGTGGATACATCAAACCCTTTTCTTTTACCGCTTCTTGAAAAACTTGAGTAATAACTCCGGGCTCTACTGTTGCTTGCAGATTATTTTCATCAATGTGCAAAATGTGATTAAAGCGCTCCATACTCAATCCAATGCCGCCTTTGATAGAAAGTGCGCCTCCGCTCAAACCAGTTCTAGCACCAATTGGCGTAACTGGTATGAGTCGTGCACTTGCCAATTTCATAATTGCCGAAACTTCGTCTACACTTTGTGGCTTCAACACCACCGCTGGCGGAAACGACAAATCTTCAGTGTAATCGTGACCGTATTCTTTGCGCACTTCTTCGTCAATAAACAAGCGCTCAGCACCAACAATGGCGGTTAGTTCGGTGATAATTTCAGCAGATAGTGAATTCATGATTCAAGTGTAATAAATAGTAGAGAGATTTTAAGTATTAAGATTTTAGACTTGAGACTGTAGACCTGAGACTTTAGAAAATTAGTGATGGAACTGATTTTGGTTAAAAAAGCGCGAGTATCCAAATTATAATCAACTAAATAATTATTCTCCCACTTTTCAATAAAACCATCTACCCCAAAATTC
>JANRBI010000039.1:2906-9296 GCA_030727625.1 Salibacteraceae bacterium | reverse complement strand
GCGTAAATCAATGCTTTCAACGAACGTTATGTTTTGACGATAAACCAATGCGCCACTTAGGTTGATGATGCTTATAGAAAGATTTTCATAAGCTGTGTGACCAACTGTAATGAAATCGGCAGCTGGGTTTGGATACAATCTCCAACGATCATCAAAATCAACCTTTGCAACGCTAATGGTTGAATCGGTAGTGTCAATTGGCGCACCATTAATATTGGTTGTCAAAGCCAAACACGCGCTATCAGGTGTAGCGATATAGCTCATGTTTTTGAAGTTGATATAGCAAACAAAATGCGCGCTATCAATGAATGGATTTCTGTTTTGCTGAAGCGAATCTAAAAAGTCGTTTCTAGCATGCTCAAATGCGCTTGGTAAATCTTGTGTGTGCCAAGATTTTAGCACTTCTTGCTTTTGGTTTGGCCCTTCACTGCTTAAGTTGTCAAAACCCCAAGCATCGCCACCTTGTGGGTCGTGATAGGCTGTGTTCATGTAAAACATAGCCCTTGCAGCATCACCTTTTTGCGCATTTCGCGGTTCGTAAACGGTGTTTCCTTGTGCATCGGTTCCTACTTTTCCATCACCAAAAGAGTTGGTCACATTCACAACCACACCTAGTGGATGATTGCTTCGTTGACTGTTTGGAGTAGAAATGGTAGGGAAAAGGTGATGATAATCTTGGTATTCAGGGGTATTTGAATTTCCAACACTTGGCATCCAGCTAGCTGGCAGCGTGTGCTCACGATTCATTCCTGTGCCTGGCCAGCTAAATGGAGGTGTGAAAACCACATTGTTTCCACTATAAACACAAGTAGTTACATCATTACCACCAAGCGTATCTCTCGATAAAAATGGAGTGACAAAGTCAGGACCATAGTTGCTGTAAAAACGCGTGAAGTGAGGATTGATCGTGTTGTGCAAGTCGCTTACAAAGCTTGATTGTGTTTCGTCAATTCCAGTGTAATAATTTACGTCAACCATGGTAGCGGCTGGCGTTTCAAAATCTGCGCTTAGCGGATCAGATGTGCGGTAATTAGTGAATTGACCTTGACCATTGAACGCAAAAACCTTGACGAAGTATTTCGTATTCGCAACTGCTTCTTTTATGCTAAAGCTTGTGTTAGTTCCAATGTATGAAACCTTTGCAGCACCAATTCCTTGGCCTATTTCATATTCCATTCCATCCACTGGTATGTCTGCAAAATCAGCAGAACGATTAAATAATACAATGTATTTATCGGCAGTAACACTTGTAAATTGACCCTTAATCGTGTATGTTTTAAGAATAGGGGTAGAGAAGTTGCTTGGGTTTGCCGCTGGTTCAGAAGCTCCGGTTCCACCAATGCCGTCAAGCGTAATGGTGTATGGATTTTCATTAGCATCATTGTTTGCAATAGACAAAGTAGCAATGCGGCTTCCGTTGGTTGATGGCGTAAAAACCACACTTAATGTATCTGCACTTTGGCCAGCAATGCTGCTTGGTGAAGCGCTTACAACATATTCGCTTGCTGCGCTTCCGCTAAAACTTGTTCCACTAATAGTAAGGTTAGTTCCTGTTCCTAGATTCTCAATTCCAAGTTTTATGGTTTTTGCAACTCCTACGCTTGACGCGAATTGAATAGAAGTTCCGTTTGGAACATCATTGCCTTGGTATTGCACGTTTATTTCTTGCACCGTTGGCACATTAGCAGCAATAGTCACATTATCAAGACCAACATTTGTTCCGCTGATCTTGTCGGTAAGAATAAAACGGATGTAGCGTGAATTGATGTTTGGGTTGGCTGTAAAAAGCGTCCATTGATCCGTAAAACTTCCGGTGGCATAAGAAGTAATAGTGCTCCAAGTTGTTCCGTTTACAGATTCTTGCACTTGAAATGTTCCAGCAAATGCAGGTGTGCCATAACTTTTAATATTATAAGTAACAGCGCCTGGCTCATCAAAAAAGTGAATCGTAAAATGGTGGTCAGTTACTTGAAGCTTTCCAGCAATAGAGCTGGTGCCATTGTCATCTAGCAAACCAGAGGTGTAGCTAGCCGTGGTGTTTGTAGACCAACCCGTTGGCAGCGTGGCCGGGGTAGATACAAAGTCAAAAGAGGTTGGCAGCGTTGTTTGTGCTGAAAGTGCTAAACAAGCAAACAGCAGCATTGAAGTGTAGAATAATCTCATAAAATTTAATCGAAATCTGTTGTTAATTTAAAACGCAACAATCTGCCGTTGCCTCGGTCAGCCACATATAGGATAGTATTAAAATATGCGACAGCACTTGGCTGGTTAAATTGAGTAGCACTTACACCAGTGCCTCCAAAAGAGGCGATGATGTTTTTCTTTTCTGAAGAACCCGCTGGCGGATTAATGCCTTCAAGTCCTTTGGTGGTGAATTGAAAAATGGAATCTTTTGCCTGATCTACCACAAAAAGATAGTTGGTTCCATCGCCTGTTAAGGTAGCGTCAACTGGATTTGTGAATCGGCCTGGTCGGTATAAAAAGTCGTCAGCTTCGGCTGTATCTCTGAAATTGAGTAATTCTACTTCATAAGAAGATCCAAAATCTGATTCTAAAAACTTGATTGACTGCACTTTTATAGGAATGCTTGGCTCGGCCATTGCCACAAAAAAGTCTCTGCTTTCAGAAACAGATGGTCCTTGACGAGGCTTTGAATAAGTTACCAAACAAGTAGGATTTTTGAAGTAATCTCTAAAAAAGCCGCTGTTAGTCGAGATGAAAATGTTGCTTACATACTCATCTGTATAATCAAACAAAATCACGCCATCATCTGCGCCACCCACTGCGTTTGCATTGGTTCTTGGCCCTTGGCGAGTTACGTAATAGTCATTATCGCCTGTGGCATCAATACTGGTGAATCGTACTTCAGCATCAAGCGTGCTAAAGCTGGTTTTAAAGTAAAATGGATTCACCACTTTGTTGATCACTTTGGCATTAGCTATTCCGTAGCCTGCATCTCCATCCAGGTCTAATCTGTAAATGGTAGAAAGGGTGTAATCGCTTCCGTTGATGGTTGTGTCAAACGTTCCGATTGCTAGAATATTCATTTGACGATCTTGAACCATTTTAGTAACACCCGGCACAGTGGTTCGGCCTTGTTCGCGGCCAGCTTGGTCATAAGCAATAATTTCTTGTGCGCCAGAATCAACCACATAAATCAATTCGTCAAAACCAATAACCACATCCGTTGGGGATACAAAGCCTGAAATAATAGGTTGAATCGGCACGTAAGCCACATTTCGAGCTTGAAATTCGGGTGCGTCAATAATCGATAAATCTGTTTTCTCGCCAAAAAATCCTTGGCAAGAAACAGTAACAAAAGCGATGGCAATAATTGCCAAATATGATGTGAGTTTTCGCATTATCTCTTATCGTTATTGATTCCAAAATCTAACCCAAACAAATGCAATGTGCCCAAGTATTGCGTTGGGTTTACTGCATAGTTTACCATTACCGTATTCTTTTTCAAAGTAGCGCGATATCCAACACCAAGCGTTGGAAGGTTTTCGCCCAACACATTGATTTTGTAACCAATTCTTGCGAAAAGTAATTCTTTGAAATCGTATTCAACGCCTAGTCTTATGTTTTCGCTGTTATCGTTTGGATGCTCTAATTGCACTGCTACCAACACAGAATGATCATCTTTTTCAATGGGTTTAGCAGAAGCGCCCAGTTTAAATGCAGTTGGCACATTGTATTGATCAAGTGTTGGTGCATTTCTATTAAAATTCACACTTAAAAAGTCGCCTGAAAGGGAAGAATTTCCACCAAAATTTTTCACTACGATGCCAAACTTGAAGTCTTTTACATCGGTAGTATAGAGAAATCCAAGATCTACCGCTAGGGTGCTATTGGTGTATTGCGCCAAGCGTTCATGAACAAACTTTAGGTTGGCTCCAAAACTGAATCTATCAGACAATGCTTTAGAATAAGAAAGTCCTGCCGCAAATTGATTTGCATAAAAAAGTTCGCCAGTGCCAGTAGGTTGAAATTCGGTTCTAACCTTCATGGCTCCGCTGCTAAAATAGTTGAGGCTTGCTCCAAATGCACTGTTTGATTTTTTCAAAGGCAAAATGCTCGAAAGCCAAGCTTGATGAACTCCGGCACCAACCACAAGATCGTTTGCGGTGAAGTGTAGTCGCTCATTTTGGGCCATCAATGCAGGATTGTGAAAAGCGCTCATACCATCTGCCGAAAGCGTAAGGTTTGCACCACTCAATGCCATAGATCGCGGGCTAATGTCTGTTTTGAGGAAAGTAAGTGTTGAGATTCCAACACGCTGACCACCAAGATTTGGAAGCAATTGAGCGCTCGCGTTTTGCGCCATTACCATCAATCCAAAAATGATATATACAAGGTGTTTTTTCATTAGAATTTGAATGAAATGCCGTAAAGAATTTGACGAGGTGCAGAAAAACGCGCTGGGTCAGTAGGCGGTGTGCTTCGGTCAAGCGGATCTGGATAAGACAAATCTCGCCAGCTATCTGGCACAGCATCACCCACTTCATAAGCCTTGCCCGTTACTGGGTTTATGATTTGTGAATTGAGTTGATTGAAGATGTTTTTCACTTCGATGCTCAATGAAATTCCGTTTCCTTTTTTGGTAACAATGTCTCTTGAAGCTTTCAGGTCAAACCAATTCCAAGCTTTACCAATGTTAGCATAAGGTTGGTTATCAATTCTGGTGTAAAGTGGGCGGCCAATATCATTAGTGCCAGCATATTGATAAGGCGTGTAGCGCAATCCACTTTTGTAGTTGCCCATAATAAAGAATCGGAATCCTGTTAGTTTGAATCTTCCAATTTTTAGGTTGCTATCAGGTGTGAAAATGATTCCAACTTTAAAATCCCAAGGTCTGTCCCAAGCCAAATATTGTTCCTTGGTAGTATTTACAAAACCTGTATTCTTAATCTGAAGTAAAGATTCAGAAGCCGAATTTGATTTACCTGTTGCTACTTGATATGCTCCATTAAAGAAGGTTTTTACATACTTGCCAAGGCGATAATTCAAACCAAGTTCAAGACCGATAATGCGTGCATAATCTTGGTTGATAGAAGTAGTTCTGTCCACCAATCTTCCTGTTTGATCTTCAATAATCAAAGTACGTGTTACAATGTAGTCGTACTTATCATTATTAAAGGCGGTGAACGTTACACCAAAGTTTTTATTCACTTGAGCTTTAATTCCAAGCTCGTAAGAAACGGTAGTTTCAGGTTTCAAATCTGGATTTCCAAGTCGAGATAAATATCCGCGATCTTGATAAACTGGATCTAAACCAGCATACACAAAGCGAGGGTGAGGCAGACGCATGCTGTGGCCGTAGTTAAAGTAAAGCACCGTGTTTTCCGTTACCGGGAAAGAAACATTTAGCCTAGGTAAAAGGCGCGCTTGAAATCTACGACCTAAGATTTTGGTGGTGCGCTCTAAGTATCGAGCACGCACTTCGTCAATGATCAACGCATCTGGATCGTTAATGGCATCATCTACGAATGTTCCAAATGCCCAGTAATTTAATCGCAAACCAAGCGTGGCTTTTATTCCTTTATAAGAAACGTTGTCTTCTACAAACAATCCACCGGTAGCTGCATTTGCTTTCCAAATATCATTGCTAGAACCAACGCTGATAGCTGGAGTAGTAAGCGTGTCGTTGATTTGGATAGGAGCACCAACCCATGGACGCGTTACATCAGCCCATTGGTATTGTGTTTCTTTATGTTCTTGACCAAATTTCCACTTGTGAATTTTGCTTGAAGGATAATATCCAACCACATTTTTCACCGTGTATTCTTGCACATAATGGTCATGCCATACCGTTGAAATTCCATCATTATTCACCAAACCCGAAGGCGCATTTACATAGATAATGCTATCGCTTGGGTTGAAAAGCGTAATCGGATTAGTGATGATGGATTCAGGATCGTAAATCTGATCGATGGTTTCTTCTCTGAAAGGTCGGCCATTTGCATCGGCACGTAGGTTGGTAAACAGTCGGCCCACGTTGCTATTAATGCTCCATTTGTTGTTTGGAAAAGAGAAAACACCTCCTAAAACAGTCAGATTTGAGTGATGCGTGTAGGTGGTGGCATTATTCAGATTTTCAGAAAAATCATACTGAAAACCAGGTTGAACAACAGCGTCAAACCCAACGATTTGCAGCGAACGCGTGTTTTGATTTATGTTTAGTGAATGCTGATTGGTCAAGAACAATTTAAAACCAGGACGTACATCGTAAGCCAGTTTTATGGTGTTTGACCATTTATTGTCCTGTCTTGGTGCCCAAAGAGAATCGTTTCCTGAAAAAAGCGAAGAGTGCAATTGCTTGGCTTGTGTTCTGAAATAATTATCGGTTAACGAAACACTTGCCGTGGTAAAAAGCGTCAGTTTTTTCTT
>JANRBI010000039.1:0-2806 GCA_030727625.1 Salibacteraceae bacterium | reverse complement strand
TTTACCAGTTAAATTCTTCGTTGAGTACTTTATCGAAAAGGCTTTGCATGGCAGCATCATCTTTTCCGAGCTTGTGCAACTCTACCGACATGAAAACGAAGTTGGTGTTGCCGCTTCCATTTTTACGTTTTACACCTGTGATTTTCGGTCCTTCCCAACCATTGTTTTTGGTGAGCTGAGAAGTATAAATCACCGTAGCATCAATGGATGGGTAAAAAGGATCAAGTCCAGAAATAAATGCCGAACATGTCAAATCTGGATATCCTTGCTCACCAAGCGAAAGTGAGTCAATGGGCAATCTGGCTTGACCTTGAGTGGTGCTCAAACTGTCAACAGGTAAGATTCCAAATAGAGCGCTTCCAGTGCTAAATGCATTAGGGAAACTTGAGTTTAACCAAAGTTTACCACCTTGATCTACATAATCTTGTATGGCGGTAGAAGCATATTCAAGAATGATTTCTTGAGCGTTGGTTTGCACATTTAAGAAATCTACATCGTTGGCATACATTACCACTGTGCTGTAAAAACGCAGCATTTGTGCAAACACTGGATTCCAAACTCGAGGTTGGTTTACTGCATCGTTCTTTACGAAATCAATAAAATCATAGCTGGCGCCAGCGGTATTTAAATGCGATTTGTAAAACTCATTTGGGTTAGAGCCATTTGCCGCAATTACTAAGATGTCATGCGTTTGGCCTTTTACGTATAGGTTTTGAAGGGTGTCGACCACACTTTCAGAACCAGCAATGTCAATTGCTTTTATGTAAATGTTGTTGGTTTGGTTTAGGAGTAATCCATCTATGCTTGGACCTGCCGTAGTAAGGTCGTACCAAACTTTTGCGTTGTCTGCTCCGCTCGTTTTTGCGTCAGCAGGAATAATAGAACCAAAGGTTTGTGAAATATTGATCGAGGTCCATTGACCATCGTTCAATTTCAGCTGAATGTCTTTTATGGTGTTGTCACCATCTAAATCAGATGCTTTCCAAGTGAGTCCTAACACCGTGTAAACTGTGTCAGCAGGAATAAGTGCATCGTTGAACTCGATTTCTGGAGGCGTATTTTTTAAAGGAATTTTTAGGTATGCAGGAGTTTCATCGATGGCGTCATCTGTATCAATAGCTCTTACCCAAAAATCAATGTCAATGGTATCGCTACCTGCATTGATTGAAAATAGAAAAGTTGAATCTTGATTTTCAGTGTAAAACCAAGTTTGTTGATCAAACGAAAACTCGTAGCCGCTGACAACTCCGTCTGGGTCGGTTCCCCACCATTTTAGGGTAACTAAGCTGTTGAGTCTGTTTTCGCCCGAAAGATTAATGGCGCTAATTGCAGTGTAGGTTTCTGGCGCTTGGTTTTCAATCGCTTCGCCTTTTTTGCAACTAGAAAATAGAAAGAGAGCGCAAAGGCTCGATATTACTGGAATTAACAATCGTTTTTTCATCTCGAATATCCTTTGCGCTCTCTTTTTAAAATGTTTGAATTACTTCTTTACGATTTGAGAAACTTGAAGTACTTCACCGTTCTCAGCTTTGATTTGTAGCAAGTAAGTACCACCTTCTAATACCGTCAAATCCAATGTTTCGATGGTTTTGTTAGATGAAAGTGTAGCCACTTTTCTTCCTTGAATATCAAAAACGTTGATGCTGTAATTGGTTCCCATATCAAAACCTGTGTTGATGGTAATTACATCAGCAGCTGGGTTAGGGTAGATGCTTGCAGCACGACCAATAGTTTCGTTGATACCAACACCACATTCAGCAGCGTCATCAATTACGGTAATGGTCAATGTATTTGAAGTTGCGTTAGCATTATCAACCGTATTGGTAGCCACTAGTGAAGCACTGAAACTTCCAGCTGCGCCATAAGCATGAAGCGGATTGAAATCGGAAGAAGTAGTTGCGTCACCAAAATCCCAAGCAATATCGTCAGCTACTACTGATGACATGTTCATGAACTGAAGTGTGTCTCCAACACAAATAGTATCTGCTGCAACTGCTGCCATAGCGTATACAATGCCACCACCGTAGTTTACAACATCATTGTTGTTTCTTGGCATTAATTTCATTGCACCAAAGCTGTAGTAGAAAATTCCTGTAATTGATTCCATGAAGTGACCATATTTCACAACGTAAGGAGCTACAGTCATTGTTCCGCTTGTATTTGCCCAAAGGCTGTCGTTTACATAAGACACTGCCAAAGAACTATTTCCACCAAGGCGACCCGTAATTACTCTTGAACCAGCAGCTGGATTAAATTGGTCAGTACCAACTCTATATTCAGCATAATTATTTCCAGAAGCTAAATCTGCGTTTGGTTCTACTACATAAATGTCATTTCCAGCTGTTGGATTTTGAAGTGTAACTAACATACCTTCAAATTGCTCTTGTGAAGCATTGTAAACACTAAAGCTATCTGGGTTTAATACCAAAGGAGTTATGGTGCCAGAACCAATTACGTTGATAGAAGCGATGCTTGTAAGAGCAGTCATTGCGAAGCTTTCGGTTACTGTTCCTTCTACCTGTACTTTGTCACCACGCTTAAGTGCTGTAAGGGTTGAACCTTGTTGCAACCACAAACCGGCAAACGTCAATTGGTTTTCTTGTTGAATGTAAACGTATCCTAAATCACCAGTATCGGTAGAGTTGATACTTGATGTTACAACACCCTCTATTGTTACAGTTTCGCCAAGATATGGGCTGTTTCCGTTTCCGAAAGGAGTGTATTGAACATCAAAAATTGAAAGGCCATTATTTCTAACTCGATAAAGAAAAGTTGCAACAGACGGGTCGTTGTTCGGCAATGTTGT
>JANRBI010000038.1 GCA_030727625.1 Salibacteraceae bacterium | reverse complement strand
AGACTTCAAAAGCATGGCGAAACGTCACTTAATTACTTCGGCTCTACCTTACGCTAACGGCCCGCTTCATATTGGCCACATTGCAGGCGCTTATTTGCCTGCAGACATTTATGTGCGCTACATGCGAAGAAAACACGGGCACGAAAATGTGCTGCATGTGTGTGGAAGCGATGAACATGGTGCGGCTATTTCTATGAAGGCGATTAAAGAGGGAACAACACCGAAAGAAATTGTAGATAAATACCACGAAATCAACAAGAACGCTTTCGCGGAATTTGGAATTGACTTCGATATATATCACCGTACTTCGGCAGAGTTGCACAAAGAAACTTCGCAAGAGTTTTTCTTGAAGTTGTATGAAAAAGGGGCGTTTAAAAAAGTGACCAGCGAGCAGATGTATGACGCTGAGGCGAGACAATTTTTGGCGGATAGATTTGTGATGGGAACTTGCCCAAATTGCAGTAGCGAGCGCGCTTATGGCGACCAATGCGAAAACTGCGGCAAGGCTTTGAGTCCAACGGATTTGATCAATCCTAAATCAACGTTGAGCGGCTCTACTCCATCGCTTAAAGAGACATGGCATTTTTATTTACCAATGGGCGATCATGCAGATTGGGTGAAGGATTTTATAGCCGATGGCACGCTTGATGGCGCTGCGCACCACGATGCGGCAAAATGGCGCAAGCAAGTGGTGGGCCAATGTTTGAGCTGGATTGATGGCGGATTGGGCGACAGAGCAATGACACGCGATTTGGATTGGGGTGTGCCTGTGCCGCTTGAAGGTGCGGATGGCAAAGTGCTTTATGTTTGGCTAGATGCGCCAATTGGCTACGTTTCGGCTACCAAGCAATGGGCAATAGACCAAGGAAAACCTGAGGTTTGGAAAAACTGGTGGCAAAGCGAAGACGCTAATTTGGTGCACTTTATTGGAAAAGACAACATTGTGTTCCATTGCATCATTTTCCCGATTTTATTAAAAACGCATGGTGATTTTAACCTGCCGATAAATGTTCCTGCAAACGAGTTTTTGAACTTGGAAGGCGATAAGATTTCTACTTCTAGAAATCATGCCGTTTGGCTGCACGAATACTTGGAGGATTTTCCGAACCGTAAGGATGAACTGCGTTTTGTATTGACCTCGATAGCGCCCGAAACCAAAGACAGTGAGTTTATTTGGAAGGATTATCAAGCACGTGTGAACAATGAGCTGGTGGCCATTTTGGGCAATTTTGTAAACCGTGTGGTGGTGCTCACTAACAAGTATTACGATGGTTTGGTTCCGTTTCAAGCTTCGGACTGGGAAGTAATTGACACTTGCCACACCGCTATTGCGAAAAGCCAAGAATTTATTGCGCAATTCAAATTTAGAGATGCATTGACCGAAGCGATGAATTTGGCCAGACATGGCAACAAATTCTTAGCTGATTTAGAACCTTGGAAACTGCAAAAAACGGATCCTGAAGCAGTAAAGAAAATCATGTTTAGTGCGCTAAACATTACCGCTTATTTGGCTGAAGCAATTGAACCGTTTTTACCCGAAACGGCACAAAACATTAGAGAAATGTTGCGCATTGACGCCATGTTTAAGGGCTTTTTAGAAGGTCATGAAATAGGTGAAGCGAAACTGCTTTTCACGAAAGTAGAAGATGAAGAAGTGGAGAAGCAGATGGCGAAGTTAACTGGGCAAAAGGCATTGGGCAATAGTGGGACTTTGGCTAATGAGGCTTCTTCCCGAGAGGAGTCGGGACCGCTCAGCCTCCAAGGAACGAAGAGTGAAGCCTCTTCCCGAGTGGAGTCGGGACCGCTCAGCC
>JANRBI010000037.1 GCA_030727625.1 Salibacteraceae bacterium | reverse complement strand
ATAGTTACATCAGCAGATCCTGTGTCTATGTCAAAAGCCTCGTATGCTCTAATGTTGTCTAGATGGTATTGTTTGTAAGCCAACTCGTCTGATGGTACAAACGAAATCTCATAAATGTATGCTGGTTCCGCATATTCAAAAAGTCCTGACTTAAGCGCTGCAATCACTGCTTTGGGCACGGAAATGTCGGCAGTGTATTTCCATTCATAAACCCTTGTAATATCTACCTGCCTATCAGCAAATGGATCTTGTGCATTTCGCTGATTTGAAGAAGGCTTTTGAGCTTTTGGAAATTTTTGAAAAAGAGCATCAACACCCAATTTTGCTTGCAATCCGGCAATTGATTCTGCAGAAAAATCACCATTGCTAAAAGCATCGGCAAAAGCGGGCTTTACCTTTACAATCAAGATCTTTTCACGATAAGCATTGTTGCTTTGAGCAAAAATAAAACTTGGTATAAAAGCTATAAGCACAAGGCTTAAGAGAAGTTGTTTCATTTAATTAATCTTTTCGTTTCGATCGAATTACCCACTGAAATTTGCAGGAAATACATTCCATTTGACAGATTGCTAACGTCAATAGATTCCTGCTTTTTTTGTGGTGAACATTGAAAAATCAATTGACCAAGTTGGTTATATAGTTTGAGATCTGAGATCTGATCTTCAGATACAACAGTTACCAAATCATGCATTGGGTTAGGAAAAACTGTTAATTGACCTGTCGATCCATTTTCTTTCAACCCTATCGCATACATCGTTATCGCACTTGAAAAATATTCACACCCGTAAATGTCTGTGTAAGAAACCTGATAGACACCAACTCCGTTTGGCTCAATCACATTTGAATCGGAGTTATTTATAGCTAGATTGTTTAAATACCATTGATAACCAGTAACTAAGCTAGAATCTGTAAATGCATAGAGTCTACCATCAGACTTAAAATTAATTGTTGGGTTTGGTGATACTGCATAGAAGGCAACTTCCACTGTATCTGACCAATTTTTACAATTGTAAATATTCGAAACCTCGCAATAGTAGCTCCCTGGTTCTGATATCTGAATTACATTGGTATGCTTGCCATTATTCCATGTATATGAGCCATAGGTATCTGCTATTTCTAGAAAAATATCATCATTTAAGCAAGCATAAATAGAATCAGTACTAATATTCAAAGCAGGTTTTATTGGATTAGCGCGCATAAATACAGCTAAACTGTCTGAGTTACCAAAACAGCCATCTGCATCAATCACAGTAGCATAATAAAGACCACTTTGAATAGCATTGATAGATGCACTCAACAACCCATTATTCCAAAGAATACTATCGAAATTTGTTGCTAGTGAAATTTGAAATACTTCGCCTTCACAAAACTCATTTCCATTTGCTAACAGTGCCGGATTTGGAGTAGACGATTTTAAAGCTTTTAAGGCGTTCACTTTTCCATAACCCCATTGGTTATTTGGCAAATTGGTTGTGAAAGCATCCACCGTTGTGTTTTGGGTAAGCGCCAATTTTAAATCATGCCAATTTTTACCCGGACACTTTTGAAAATACAATGCAGAAATACCAGCCACCATGGGCGATGCACTGGATGTTCCTCCAGCTCTATTGTGCATTCCACCAATAGCTACTCTATTTCTTTGCGAAGGATTGGCTAACAAACTTGCAATTTGAAATGCAGCGCCAGCAGTCATGGTATTGTCGCCAGGTGCTGTAAGTTCAGGTTTTTGTGTTCCTCTTCTGCTTGGGCCAAGGCTACTATTAGCTGCAATAGCGCCCTGAGTTAGGTTTGATAAAACAACTTGATTCTGATCTACATCAGTATATGAGGTTCGATTAGTATAATTTCCAACTGTAATTACTTTATCAGAGCATGCCCAACTACTAACTATGCTTTGGTTTAAGTCAGGTAAACGATACTTTGCTATGCGAGGAAAAACAACCGTACTTGGTAGATTATTGTAGACCATATCTCGGCCACTTATTTGGGTTCCACTCCAAAGGTCGAAGCGGCCAACGCCAGCAACTTGAAGACCATAATTGTATGCAATAGAATCGATGTTGTTAATATAAAGCTGCAAGCGATAAGCGCCATTAGCTGAATCAGCATAGTATTGAATTGCACCTAAATAGTTGCCGCTCTCGCTGAAAAGGGTATCGTATAACTGCACATTTAAGACTGAGCTTACGCTAATAAACGCAGAAACACCTCTAAATTGATAATTTGGATTGGTTCGGTCTGCACTAACAGAGAAATTTAGATTCTCGAAAGTTCCGGTGTCACCATAAATTTCCATGAAAATGCTCCCATTTCCTACGCTGGTATTACTAGGCAATTTGAACCAAGTAAAACTGGTATCGCCAGTTGACTGATAGCCAAGATGGTATGGATTAAAATTACCTGAATTACCTGCGGCACAAACCATGGCACGCCCATTTTCTGCAGTAATATCTTCATCTATTAATTGTGCCGCAAAGTCTAGCCCATCATGAGAACCCAAGTACGTACCAAGAGAAGCATTGATTACACAAGGTTTTCCATAAAATTCCGCTTTAGCGAAAATAAAATCTACAGCATCGGCTACTGTGCTTGTCCAACCAAAAGCACTAAAATTGGACGAAACCACAATAATATCGGCCTTTGGAGCCGCACCTACAAAATCACCAGTTGCTAAACCATTGCTGGCAACAATACCAGTTGTGTTGGTGCCATGTCCATAATAGGATGCTTGATCTTGGCTTGGGCAAAGTCCTGCATTAATAGCTGCACTGTCATAAACTCTTCCGTAACCGTAGCTTGGTGTGTAAGTAACGCTATATGACAAGGTTTGATCCCAATAATCAAGCACCCGTGTTTTGTTATTTGCATCGCGCAAGTCAGGATGATTCAAATCTAAACCGGCATCAATGATTCCGACAATTACATCTTCGCCTTGGTATGCATCGGGCAGGCCGTTGGTGCCGTTATGCACAGGCAGCACATTGCTTTGCAAAAGTGATTGTGATAACAAAACCGTTCCTTTTTCCCCTTCATAATGAATGGCTTCCACTTCCGTGGAATTTTTCAAGGATTCTACCATTTCTTTAGAAACTACCACAGCAGAGTAATTTTTGTAACGGTATTTCACTTTCCCGCCAAGGGAGGTAACAAGCGTATTTAAAGCTATTTCGTTTCCTTTTACATAAAGATGAAATTGGCTTTGAGCCGGAGCTGAATCCAAGTCTAATTGAAGAGAAATAGACGATTTTGCTGGGATTGATTTTTGCGCAAGCGCTGAATGATCAACTAATAAGCAAAAACAAAAAATGGAAAACGCAAGTATTGATCTGTTCACGATAGTTCGAATTTCGGTAAGTCCCTTATAAAGACGAAATTTTCCGCATTTAGTTTAAGTGTACAATATACGTGGTCGATACCGTTGCTTAACGCAATAAACTTTGGCTTCTCTACACTAAAATAGATTAAGGCTTGATCAAATACGCTTTTAGTCATAGGTATGGATGGCGCCTTACACTCAACAATAAGCCACATGTAGCCGTCAGGATGCACCACTGCAATGTCTGGACGCTTTTTTACACGAGCATAATTAATTTGATATTCAAGTTTTATCAATGAAGGAGGAACATCTTTTTCATGGATTAAATAATGAATAACATGCTGACGCACCCACTCTTCTGGTGTTAAAACCAAGTATTTCTTTCTTATCGCATCAAAAATTTGAACTTGGTTGCCTTCGCTTCTAACTTTGGCCTCGAAAATTGGAAGATTTAACGGTGGATATTTTACTGGATCAATCATCCTGTTTTGAGCGAATTATAGCAGATTAAAAAAATGTCGAATATCAAACAGTATAGCGCCTTGCTTAAAGAGATACAAAGCAAGCAATTTAAGCCCATTTATTTGCTTAATGGTGAAGAGGCGTATTACATAGATCGGCTTAGTCGCGCTATCATAAAACATGGGCTTGAAGAGCATGAGCGCGATTTTAACTTGACCATCATGTATGGTAAAGATGCTAATCCTGATGCGCTGATCGAAACACTGAGACGTTTCCCAATGATGGCCGAGCGTCAAGTAGTGGTTTTACGGGAAGCTCAGAGCATGGACGCTCGTTATTGGGCATCTCTTGAAGGTTATTTTAACGCTCCTACTGCTAGCACGGTTTTCGTAATAGATTACAAAGAAAAGAAAGCTAACGGAACACTAAAATGGGTGAAGTCAGCTGGCAAATCTGGAGTGAATGCTTATTTCAAAAAGCATTATGACAATGAGATTCCAGACTTAATAGCAAGCATGGTACGCGAAATGAAATACCGCATCAATCCGCAGGCTGCTCACATGCTTTCTGAATACTTGGGGACCGACTTAGAAAAAATTGAAATGGAGTTGAATAAACTTACCATTTCTGTGCCGCTCTCAAAGCAAATTGAAGTAGGCGATGTGCAAGAGCACATTGGCTTTAGTAAAGAATTTAATGTGTTTGAATACATTAGTGCAATTGCCAGAAAAGATGTGTTCAAAAGCTACCAAATCGCTCAGTTTTTAGGCAAAAATGACAAGAATAATCCGATGGTACTTACCATCACATTTTTGTTTGGGCACTTTAGTAAATTAATGATGTATCACGGTGTGCTAGGAAAAGGCGGATCGGTTAGTGATGTACCAGGAATGAACAATCCATACACATCAAGACCAATAATAGATTCGGCAAAGCATTATAATCCAAGAAAGACGGCTGAAATCATTTCGCTCTTGCGAGAATATGATGCCATGTCTAAAGGTGTTGGAGTTGGCGCTTCAGATCCAGAACAACTAATGAAGGAAATGACCTTTAAGCTTTTGAACTAGCCAGGTTGATCCAAACTACTTTTTTGGTTTCGAAAAACTCATCCTTAAACCAAGGCTGAATCTCCCATGTACGATATTCCTTTCCAATTTCAGTAAGCTCGTCTGTAAAGTCTCCGCCTTTTATGTAGATAAGGCCATTTGGCAGAGTAGCTTGATTGCCTTTTACGATTTTACCCTTCAGCCAAACGCTGATTTTGGGCAATGCGGTAACCGCACGACTCACCGCAAAATCGAAATTCATTCTTAGGTTTTCAACACGCTCATTTGCAGCATACACATTGTGAAGACCTAATTCTTCTACCATGTCTTTCACCGCATTTATTTTCTTCCCGATAGAATCTACCAGGTAAAATTCAGTTTCAGGATTCATTATGGCCAAAGGAATTCCGGGTAATCCGCCACCTGTGCCAACATCCAAGACGCGCTGCTCTGCGGCAAAATCATTGACCTTAGCAATAGACAAAGAATGTAGAATATGGCGCGTGTGCACGTGTTCTGCATCTTTTCTTGAAATGAGATTTATTTTCTGATTTGTTTCTAAGAGCAAATCTGCATAGTGAGTAAGCAGCGATAATTTTTGCTCTGAAATGTTAGGGAAATGAGCTTTAATAAGCTCTGAGCCTTGACTCATATAGTTTTTGCTGTATGTTTTAAAATCTCGTACATCAAATCGCGTGCTCTAAAAAGTTGTGCCTTTACAGTACCCAGTGGAAGGCTCAATTCATCTGCTATTTCTTCATAGCTCATCTCGTTAAAATAGCGCAGTTCTACCAACTGCTTATACTTAGGTTTTAACTGATCAACTATTTTATGCATTTCTTCCTTGCGCTGCTCTTTCATAAAAGCTTGCTCAGGGTTCAAATTATCTTCTTCAATATCAATGGTAGACTCGTCACCATCTTCGTTAGAGTAGCCTTGATCTAAAGAAACCAAAGTCGCTTTCTTTTTCTTTCTTAAAAAATCGATACAGTTGTTTGATGCAATTTTAAAAAGCCATGTACTAAAAGCGAAATCTGGACGATACTGATCTAATCTCTTGAACGCTTTACCAAAAGCCTCAATGGTCAAATCTTCGGCATCATCGCGGTTATTTACCATTTTAAACATCATAAAGTAGATGTTTTCTCGGTATGCACTCAACAATTGCGTATAGGCGCGTTGGCTTCCACTCAATGCAGAATCAACCAAGTCAAGGTCTCTTTTCGCTCTATCGCTTAGATTTTTGTCTTCCATCCGCTTTTTTTAGTAACGAGGGCAAGGCTCGAAAATACAGCATTCAAACAAGAAAGCAGAGGCTCTGCTAAAAAATTGTGGAAGCCATCATAACTGAGCTTTGTTCGTTTAGCCAATTGATAACTCACCAACACAAAACCAATCATTCGCAACAAAAACAAGCTTAGAGAAATGATTATCAAACTGTAAGAATGGGAAAAGACCATCACTAACGGTAAAAAAATCAATGAAATAACAGCCGAAAAATCAAGTAAAATTAATAGCAAAAGAATATGAAATGGATAAACAATACCTGTGCTTAAATGACGTGTTTTTTGATTTTTCCAAGCCTTTAAACTAGCTGCGGCATCACTTAAAGTAGCTGCACTAGGCACCAAACCTACTTTTGCTTTTGCTTCTACTGCCTCAAGTACAAACAAATCATCATCTCCACTTTCAATATGTTGATGACTAGCAAAACCTTTTAGCGAATAAAAAAGTGATTTGGTGTAGGCCATGGCTCTACCAACGCCCATGTATGGCAAACCAATTTTTGCAAACGATAAATAAAATGCTGCAATTCTTTGATTATCGGTTCTGATAATACTATTAATCGCACCCGGCTTTTTATGAAAAGCGCCCACTCCTAAAATGAGATCATTTCCATTTGCAAAAGCCTTTGTAAATCGTTGCAAAACATAAGGATCTGCAGGAATGCAGTCTGCATCAGTAAAGATCAAATGCTCATGTTGAGCTAGCTTTATTCCGAGTGTGAGCGCATATTTTTTTCCGAATTTTATGCTTGAATTTTTATACTCAACCACTGTTGTGCGTTTTACTCGATTATCTGACTGCTTTAATGCTTCAATCGTATCAAAAGTGTCATCAACTGATCTGTCGTCAACAATTACAATTTCAAAATTATCATGCTCTTGCTGCAGCCAAATCGGAATATTCTTGAGCAAGTTCTCATCCTCATTTCTTGCAGCTATAATGAGCGAAACACCTATGTTTTTTGTTATACCATCTTGATCTTTAATCGCCTTTAAGGCAAAAAAACTAATAAGGTACCAAATGATTTGAATGGCTAAAGAAGCCAATAGAATAATGAATAAGATCATGGATGAGCGAAATTGCAGCCGCGAATTTATCGTAAGATAAGGTATGCTATTACGACTAGTAAACTAGCAATAATGAACACGTTTCTGTTCGAAGATCTTGATGCTCGTTTCACATCTTGTCTTCTCCAATTGTGCTCCATTCGACTTCTCAAGCCTTCTTGGCCTGGTTGAGCGCTTTCTATTTCCATCTCGCGCCTTACTGCGGCCACTCGCGCTTCTAAACGCTCTTTGGACTCGTTGTAATAACGTGGTTTGAAATCGAATTTACGATGTTGTGGTTGCTTGAAAATAAAGCGAATCATGAGCACAAATTTAAAGGTTTTGGCGCAGTGTAATTTGTAACATTTCAATGATGATAATTAGCGTTAATGCTTCGAATAGAACCTGCGCTTAATTCTACCTTCACAAAGCATGCAAAAAATAAACCAACATCATATCACGCTTTCAGTCTTGCTATTAATCATTGGCGGATTATTCATTTCAGGAAGTCCGAAAATGACGTTTCAAGCTAAGGACGAGCCTTTTGCCCCAATAAGCATTGATGCAGCCGATTCCATACTATCAAGAATGAATGAAGATGAACGTATTGCTCAAATGTTCATTATAAGAGGTGAGAACGAATCTGCTATTACTCCTGGTGGATTTATCGTATCGAGTTTTGATCAAAAAATAAAGTATTCATCGAGTAATTTAAAACCATTTGTTGGCATTGACCTAACCATGCCTGAGGCTAGAAGTCCTTTTTTCTTGAGTCAAGAACTGATGGCTTCAACAGGAAATATTGATGCAATGCGCCAATATGTGCAGACTATGGGCGCATCGCTGGCTGCGCACCACATGAACTTTGTTATAGGACCAACGCTTGATTTGTATGAGAATTCAGAAAATCCTTACACCAATTACCAAAGCTTTGGCGAAAACCCAGCCGATGTAAGCCTTTTTGCACAAATGTATATTCAAGAAATGCGAAATGCTGGAATATTGACCATTGCTGGAAGTTTCCCTGGACTTGGAAGCACTGAGCGCGGCTTTGAAATAGCGCCACCAATGCTCTTCAGCAAAAAGCGTGATTACTACTCGCGAGAATTCATGCCTTTCAAAACCGTTATTAATGATGGATTACAAGCCATACTAATGGCCAATGCCACGGTTCCTGGTTTAGACTCAACAAGCGGAGTAATGGCTAGTGGTTCTCAAAACATGAATGCTATTTTGAGAAACGAACTTGGATTTAAAGGACTGATTTGGGCAGACATTTTAAAAGACGGAAGCAACACAGAAATTAATCGCTCGGTAATGACCCAAGTGCTTGCTGGAGCCGATTTAATCATCATTAATGACAACTTAGATAAGCGCATTAAAGAGGTAAATACTGCGATAAAAGCAGGGATTATTGATCAAGAATTTATAGATAAAAAAGCCAAGCGCATTATTCAATCAAAATTGTGGATCGCTAAATCTGCACGCAAAGGAAGCTTACAAGATTCTGCCACAGCTAGCATTGAAGCAGAGCTTGCCACCAGAAAATTGGTGGAACTTTCAATCACTCTTTTGAGGAATCAAAACGAAATGATTCCACTTAAAAAGCTAAATACACTGAAACTTGCCGTTATCTCCGTTTCTGAAAAAAATCAATCTGATTTAGCATGGAACATTCATCGCTATGCGCCTGCAGATGTATATACAAGTAATTTCAATGATTTAGAGAAAACTTATTCTGATTTAGCAGCAAGAATTAATGATTACAATTTGGTGATTGTAATGACGGAATCAGAGGGAAATCTGAATAGAAAGCGTTTTGGTTTGAGTGAACATGTTCAATCTGTGATAGAGCGAATAGCATTCGCTACACCTATTATTTTAGTTTGGAATGGAAATCCAAATGCATTGATAAACCTTAATAACACTGATCGATATGAGGCTATTATTGAAACCTATCAAAACACAGATTACACCTCAGATTTGGTGACGCAATCCATTTTTGGCGGAAGAGCCATTCAAGGAAACTTGAAAAGAAAAGTGAAAGATTTGTTTGAAAAAGAAACAGGAATTGCTACCCAAAAAATTAGGTTGGGATACGGTATACCAGAAGAAGTTGGTATTGCCAGAAAAGACTTGAAAAAACTGGATGAAATTGCCAACAAAGGCATCGAAGAAGTCGCTTATCCCGGGTGTCAAGTATTTTTTGCGAAAGATGGAATTGTGGTGGTAAACAATACTTATG
>JANRBI010000036.1 GCA_030727625.1 Salibacteraceae bacterium | reverse complement strand
ATCCATAATATGAATAATCTAAAGGCAGTGCTCGAACCAAGCATTAATCAGCTTTTAGATGTTTATTACAATGAAGAAATTACGCGTTTGATTGAGCGAAATAAATATTTCGGTTCTAAAGAATTGAATCAACAAGTAGCTGAAATCACAGATATAGATATTGTAACTCAAGACGAGTTTTTCATAGCTAAACAAGAAGATAATTTTTTGTGGTTGCGACTTGAACGTGAAAAACCAATCGGTGGTTATCAACACCAAATAAGCCAAGGATTAATGGTGTATTGGAGACCTTATACTGATACCACAAACTTTAGCGATACAAGTCTACTTGCTTGGAAATCTGAAATAAATAGAAAATACGTTGAAGGTCCAAAAAACAGTGTAATGACCATCAGTGATCGCATGATTTTACCTCAAACAAAATACATCACTTTCAACGACCAAGCGGCTAAAGAAATTAGAGGTTTATTTAGAATGGAAGGTTTTATAATGGGTGGACCTTTTTATAGCTTAGCCTTCTTTAATCCTGAAAATGGCAGACAATACATGGTAGAAGGATTTGTGTATGCACCACAATTTGATAAGCTTAAATTCCTAAGAGAAATAGAAGCCATGGTGCGCAGTGCAAAACCAATTACAACGAAGGAAGCGAAGTAAAATCCACGTTTCCACCCGTAATTATTATCCCCACTTTTTTTCCTTTTAGCAAATCTCTTTTTGAATGAAAAGCAGCCATTGGCACCGCACATGATGGTTCTATGATGTGCTTAGTTTGCTGCCAATATTCAAACATCGATTTTGCAATAAGATCTTCTGGAGCTAACCAAATATCAGAAACCAACTTTTTGATGTATTCAAAAGGAATTTCACCAACAGTGGTTCTTAATCCATCAGCAATGGTGTTAGGTTTGAAAGAACTAACACGAATTCCTGTTTTAAATCCTTCAAAACCATCCGAAGCGTTTTCAGGTTCTGCACCAATCACCACCGTTTTAGGTGAAAAATAGTGCGCAGCAAGCGCAGTTCCACTTAACAAACCACCACCACCAAGAGGTGCGATGATGTAATCTAAATCTGGAACATCGGCTATTAATTCCATAGCTGCAGTTGCTTGGCCTTCAATAATCCATTCATGATCAAACGGTGGAACAATGGTTGCCGATGTTTCACGTGCAATGCGATTAGAAACAGCTAAACGAGCTTCAATAATTGGTTCACACAAGATAACTTCCGCTCCCCACTTTTTAGCGTTAGCAATCTTTACCTTGTTGCTGTTATCGGGCATTACAACACTGGCTTTAATACCTAATTTATAAGCCATAAAAGCTACAGCCTGAGCATGGTTTCCAGAACTATGTGTTACCAAACCTTTTTTTAATTCTGCATCAGAAAGTATCTGGGTGAAATTTGCCGCACCTCTTATTTTAAAAGCTCCAATTGGTTGAAATTGCTCACTCTTTATAAAGAATTGCGCTTCGTATTGAGCATCTAAATAAGAACTTGAAACAACGGGAGTTTTAAACACAAAAGGCCTAACTCTTGAGTAGGCCTTTCTTAGATCATATTTTGATATAGTCATACTATTGACAAGCAATTTTATTTACTCTTCGCTCATGCCTTCCACCTTCAAATTGTTCATTGATAAAGGTTACTGCAATTTCAACACCTAAAGCTTCGCTAACAAAGCGAGCTGGTATTGCAACTACATTAGCATTATTATGCTGACGTCCTAGCGCAGCAATTTCTGGTAACCAGCTCAAGGCACATCTTATATTTTGATGTTTGTTAGCACTCATGGCCATTCCATTAGCACTACCACAAATCAAAATAC
>JANRBI010000035.1 GCA_030727625.1 Salibacteraceae bacterium | reverse complement strand
CATCTTGTTATCTTAACTCATCTGTGAAAATCTGTGATATCTGTGGCCAAAAATCTCACAACAAAAAAGCCACATTCAAATGAATGAATGCGGCTTTCAGTTAAATATCGCGAGGCTATTACTTAGTTGGCTGTGCAGCCAACTCGCTATCGCCTGTGCCTTTGCTCAAATCTGGTGAAACACCAGACTTGGTTACTTTAATATCAACGCCATTGGCAATGTTAAGTACAATGTATTGGTCTTTCACCTCTACAATTTTACCGTGAATACCGCCAATGGTAATCACTTTATCGCCTTTGCTCAATGCTTCGCGAAAGTTCTTCGCTTCTTTCGCCTTCTTGGTTTGTGGACGGATCATGAAAAAGTAGAAAACTACTAAGATCCCAACCAAGGGCAGAAAACCCATTATTCCTTCGCCTCCAAACATAATTTCTAATTTTTTGTGTTTTGATAAATTATTGAGCTACTTCTTCAGTAGCAGGTGCTTCAGGACTTGGAGCAATAATATCGCCTTCCAATGCAATTACTGAAGTTGCAGGCTCTGTGTTTGCCACAATACTCACTTGCTTCACTTGCTTACCGCTTTTTCCATCGCTGTTAAATACTACATAGATTTCACCATCAGCTCCTGGAGCTATTGGCTCTTTTGGCCATTCTGGAACCGTACAGCCACAGCTTCCTTTTGCAGAAACAATCACTAACTCTTCGCTACCCGTGTTTTTGAATTTGAAGGTGTGCTTCACTTTTTCGCCTTGGGTAATGGTACCGAAGTTGAAACGCTCTTCTTCAAACTTAATTTCAGTTGTTTTTACCACATTGTCAGCCGTTACAGAAGCTGTTTCTTCACCTGAAGTTGTGGTTGTGTTGCAAGAAATTGCAAACATTGAAAGTGCTAAAGCAGCACCCATAACTAATTTATTCATGTCTCTGATTTGATTCGTTTTTTGGTGGCACAAATGTAAAACCTCTATTTGCCAAATGCTAAGTAGGTTTTCAATTCATTAACAACCTTTTATTCAACAAGTCCTCTTCCGCGTTTATTAATTCTATTGTCGCGCTTAAATTCGGCTACTAGCTTATCAAGCACACCGTTTATAAAGACCTTGCTTTTCGGTGTACTATACACTTTTGCAAGTTCGATGTATTCGTTTAAAGTCACTTTTACAGGCACCGTTGGGAAATGCTCTAGCTCAACCAAAGCCATGCGCATGAGCAGCATATCTAGCATTGCTATACGTTCGGTTTCCCAGTTTTGCGCTTTTTCAGAGATCAACTCTGTGTATTCGCTTTCAGACTGAATAGTTTTGCGAAACAGATCTTTAACAAATTGTTGATCTTCATCTTTTTCCTTGTACAAATCGGCTACAAAAGAGCGATCAGAAAATTCACCTTCAGGTAAGTTTTCGATGGTTTTCATCAAAGAAATTGCTGCCATAGGCAAATCGTCTTGCCAGTAAATATTGCGCTCTTCCAAAGCAGAATGAACCAACTCGTTCAATCCCAAATATTCTCTGAAAAGGTGCAGCACAATTTCCTTATCCAATTGCATGTTGCTTTCTTCGCGAATCATATACAACTGAAAAGCTTCGTCTTCTCTAAACGTTTTGTAGAGTTTACGAATGTCATCGTGTTCTTCTTTCCAAGAGATTTTTTTGCTTTCAATTAAATGCTTCAAAATCTTATTGCTAGACAATTGCTGAAAAACTCTGTTGTTTAGAAAACGCAAGTTTGGGTTCAAATCTTCCTTGGTGGGAAGGTTCTTCTTGCGATTGGCCTCCATCATTTCGTTGCCGGCAAATTGCACTTGCATGATCAATGCAATCAAGTACAAGTACAAGTCATACAAATTAGCGATGCTTTCAAAAATATCTCGCTCATGCTTTAGTAAATCAGCATTTGGCGTGCGATGGTAGGCATACAAGCCTTGAAACACTTTAATTCTAAGATACCTTCTATTTACCAGTGACGGTTTTCCTTTATCTCTCACAGACTTCTATGTATTTGCGCAATCTTTTCAATGCGTTCTTCTGCCATTTCGTTGGCAATTTGATAAGTTGGTTTTCCTGTTAATTGTGATGCTTTCAGTACAGTCATGGTGGTATCAAAAATACCTTCAGCATGATCCATAGCACGATCGCGATTATAGCCTTCAAGTTCGCTGTAGCAATTGATTAATCCACCAGCGTTGATCAAGAAATCTGGTGCATAGATAATACCACGATCCAACAACATTTTACCATGCTTAGCTTCCGCTGCCAATTGGTTATTTGCTGCACCAGCTACAATCTGACATTTCAATTCCGGAATAGTTTCATCATTCAACGTAGCTCCCAAAGCGCATGGAGCATATATGTCCATTTCAAGGCTCGTCACGTTTCTAGGATCTACCACCTGAACTGAATTGTGTTGCGATGTAATTTTCTGAATTTTATCTTCGAAAATGTCCGCAATCATTACATGTGCACCTTCTTCCACGAGGTAATCAACCAAATAACCACCAACGTTTCCAGCGCCTTGCACTAATACTTTTTTCCCGCTAATGATATCTGTTCCGTAAGCTTCTTTTGCTGCAGCTTTCATTCCCATGAACACACCATAAGCAGTTACGGGAGATGGATCTCCACCACCACCAAGTGTTTCAGGAATACCTACTACGTGATCTGTTTCTTGGTGAATGTATTCCATGTCTTTGGTAGTCATTCCTACATCTTCAGCAGTAATGTACTTTCCAGCTAGACTGTCTACAAACGAACCAAATCTGCGCATCAACGCTTCGTTTTTCAACGTGCGCGAATCACCAATGATTACTGCCTTGCCTCCACCTAGGTTTAACCCAGAAATAGCTGCCTTGTAGGTCATTCCTCTCGAAAGTCTTAATACGTCTGTTAGTGCTTCTGCCTCGCTGCTGTAATTCCACATACGAGTACCGCCAAGTGCTGGACCTAGCACGGTATTGTGGATTGCGATAATGGCTTTTAACCCTGTGTAAGGGTCGTTGCAAAACACGATTTGTTCGTGTCCCATAGCCTCCATTAGGCCTAGTGGTAGAGTTGCTTGAAATTCCACTTTTGAAACTTAATTTAAAAGAACCTGTTTAAATTCTGCGTAATTGCTTCGCTTACATTTGCCCCTGTTTAAGGCGCGGCAAACCTAAGTGTTTTTTCTTTTTTTTAAAGGATATACAAGAGCATTTTGACAGCATTGGTCGAATTAAAAAGTAAGACTCAGGCATTGAGGTTATTACCGTAACAAGTTGACCAAAAACATAGTATTGGAAGTATAAGAAACGATGAAAGAATTAGCATACCTCAATTACCATTTTAAAAACTACCGCTGGCACCTATTTGGCGGAATTGTGTTTGTAGCTATCTCAAACATGTTTGCAATTTTTCCAGCTCAGATTATTCGTTATGCTATTGACTTTGTGCAAGATACGCTTATCACTTTCCCCATTTTTGATTCTGGTGAATTACGTGCAGATTATGAAGCGTTGCTTGTAAAAGCAGTGTTGCTTTTTTCGGGGTTAACCTTGGTTTTAGCTTTGCTAAAGGGCTTGTTTCTCTACCTCACACGCCAAACCATTATTGTGATGAGCCGGCATATTGAATTTGACATGAAGAATGACATTTTCAATAAATACCAGCAATTGAGTATGTCATTTTATAAGCAAAACAACACAGGCGACATGATGAACCGCATTAGCGAAGATGTAAGTCGCGTGCGCATGTACATTGGCCCAGCTATTATGTATACCATCAATTTAGTTGTACTTTTTGTGATGGTGATTTTAACCATGTGGAGCGTAAATGCTGAACTGACATTATATGTACTGACTCCTCTACCCTTTTTATCAATGTTAATTTATTGGGTAAGTAAGCAAATCAACAAGAAAAGCGAGCGTGTACAAGCCAAGTTGAGTGATTTGAGCACGTTTGTGCAAGAAGCTTTTAGTGGAATACGCGTGATTAAAGCCTATAACCGTTTACCAGAGCGAGAATTTGAATTTACAGAGCATTGCAACGACTACAAAAACACAAGCCTTGACTTAGTAAAAGTGAACGCATTGTTTATGCCAGCCATGATTTTGCTCATTGGCTTATCAACCATACTTACCATTTACATCGGTGGTCGCCTCACCATTGAGGGTAAAATATCTCCTGGAAACATTGCCGAATTTGTGATTTATGTAAACATGCTTACTTGGCCTGTTGCATCTGTGGGTTGGGTTACATCGCTTGTTCAGCGCGCTGCAGCAAGCCAAAAACGCATCAATGAATTCATGAATGCCGAGAACGAAATTGAAAACTCAAATACAGAAGCCTTCGAAACAAAGGGTCACGTAAGATTTGATCATGTAAACTTTGAATATCCTGACAGTGGCGTTAAAGCCCTGAGAGATGTAAGTTTTGAAGTAATGCCCGGAAAAAGCTTGGCCATTATTGGTAGCACAGGTTCTGGAAAATCTACCATCGCCAATCTTATTTGTCGCTTGTATGATGTACAAAAAGGGACGATTGAAGTAGATGGAAAAAGCATTCAAAAGATCAATCTAGATCATTATAGAAGCAGTATTGGCTATGTTCCGCAAGATGTTTTCTTGTTTTCTGATACGATCAGCAACAACATTTCTTTCAGTACAATGATTGCTGATACCGATCGAAACGCGGTAGAAAAAGCGGCTAAAGACGCTTATGTCTACAGCAATATTGTGGGCTTTCCGAATGGATTCGAAACCAGAGTTGGCGAGCGCGGCATCACCTTGAGTGGTGGTCAAAAGCAGCGTATTTCCATTGCTCGAGCCATTATAAAAGAACCTAAGATTCTAATTTTCGATGATTGTCTTTCTGCGGTTGATACCGAAACGGAAGAGAAAATTCTCCACAATCTGAAAGATTTGATGCACGGAAAAACTACGATCATTATTAGTCACCGAGTGTCATCGGTAAAGAATTGTGACGACATAATTGTACTTGATGATGGTGCGATTATAGAGCAAGGAAACCACCAATCGCTGATCGGCAAAAAGGGCGTTTATTTCGATATACACGAGCAACAGCAGCTTGAATCTATGAAGATTGTCGATTAATGAATCTCGAACCATAATTTCTTTAGATTTGTCAGGATACGTGATAATACTGAAAGAGGAATGGAAGATCAAGGCAATCAGGAACGAGATGAGATTTATGCAAATGCGGTAAGAGCGGGAAAGAGAACCTACTTTTTTGACGTAAGAGCTACACGCAGCAATGATTATTACTTAACCATCACCGAAAGCAAAAAACGCACGTTTGAAGATGGCAGCGTGCAATATCAAAAACACAAGATTTTCTTGTACAAAGAAGACTTCGAGAAGTTTTCTGATGCGCTAGGTGAAGCTTTTCAAAAGGTAATTGACCTGAATAAAGAGCAAAGCGAAGAACTTGAAACAAAACTAAGTTCTCAGTTTACCGACATCAGTTTTGACGAACTGGGAACCAATCACAATCACACCGAAAAAGAAGAAGACGAAACCAATTAAAAGGCTTCGTACCAAAGCTTAATGATTTCTACCGCAGGTTTTCCTTGGGGTGAGAAATCATTTGAAGAACGCTGCTCGTTTAAGCCAGGATGCCATTTCCAAACAAAGCCACCTGCAAATTGCGGTTGCTTCCAAAGCACTTTGAAAAAGGCTCGGTAGCAATTCACTTGGTTTAAAGCGTTGAAGTTTTCTTCGTCTAATTGATGCTCATCTGGCAATTCCCAATGATTCCAGGCGGCATAATCCACGCTTCTAAAACCAAACTCGGTAAACAGAATTTGTTTGTTATATACCGAAGCAAAGGTTTTTAGTTGATCGCCTAAGTTCGAAATAGCGTTTTGTAGTTTTTGATAATCCACATTTCTACAGCTATCTAAAGGAAAATAGGAATCGATGCCGATATAGTCTAATTCGCTCCAAAAAGTCACATTTTCATAGTTGTCCCAATTGGCTGCATAGGTCAACTTTCCGCTATACAAAGCACGCACTTCTTCAATAAGTGTCTTCCAGAATTCAGGGTGTTTTTTTACGCTGTTGCGAATTTCGGTTCCGATGCAAAACATCTCCACATCTAGCGAATCACTCAATCGAGCATAGTGAAGAATGTAATTCTTGTAGGCTTGCTGCCAAATTTCCCATTCCGATTCAGCATAGTTTAAATCGCCAGCCCAGCCTTGCTCCTTCACCCAAATATGTGGCTTTAGCATTACACTAATTCCAGCATCGTGCGCTGCATTTATCGCAAACGCAATGCCTTCCGATGTTTCTCCTTTCCATTGCCAAGCTTGGTCAAACTTCAAGTTTGGGTCAGAAACACTGCAAAATGAATATGGAGTAAGCGCCATCCAATTGGCAGCCGTTTCTTGCTTGGCGCGAATGATTTGTTCAGAAGTAATGGCATTTCGCTCGCCAGCCATGCTCAGGCCATTTATTTTATGTTGCGCATTTACTACTAAACTGCACAAAACATAAAACAAGGTGACCGAGCCGCGTATCATAAATCGAGTAATCCTTCGGGAATATCCATTTGTATAAGCCGTTCATCTTGATTGATGCCAAGCAATAAAGCCTCAGTAAGTGGAACCATTACTTCCTTCTCACCTACCATCACAATCAAAATATCTTGGGCAGGATTTTCAATCACTTCAATGATTTCGCCCACATCTTCCCCGTCAGCATCTATGAGGAAATAACCTGTAAAATCAACGGTATCAATTTCTGGAAGAAGATCAGTTTCTTGGAAAATGCGAATTCCGCGCAATGGTTCAGCCATTTCAGAACTTTCAATGCCTTTCACTTTGATTTTAATTCGATCGATTTTAAGCAAATCTGCAGATTCCATTAAATAAGGAACCTTTGTTCCGAACTGTTCTAGATAAACTGATTGAAAACCTTTTACAACTTGAAAATTCGTTTGCTCGAGTTTTACCACAAATTCGCCCTTGAGGCCATGTGGTTTAACAATTACACCAATATCTGTGAAATCCATGCGCGTGTTCTATAATGAGGTCTTTGTATAAAAAAAGCCCTGCTGCGAAATTATTCGAGCAGGGCTTTCGAAGCTTATTAAATATAAAATCTTATTCTGCTTTTGGCTCTTCAGTTGAAGTTTCTTCAGCTGGAGCAGCTTCTTCAGTTGCAGGAGCTTCAGCAACTTCTTCAGCTGGTGCTTCTTCTACTACTTCAGGCTCAGGCTGACGAGCAGCTTCACGAGCAGCAGATACTGCTTTCTCAGCTTCTAAACGCTTGATGATATCATCTTGAGCAGCTTTAGAAAGACCTGATTTTTTAGCCTCTACTTTGTTTTCTTTATCTGAGGTCCAAGCATCAAATTTCGCTTTTGCTTGCTCTTCTGTTAAAGCACCTTTGGCAACACCTCTCATAAGGTGATCCATCATAAGTACTCCTTTGTAAGATAACAAAGCACGAGCTGTTTCTGATTGCTCAGCACCAGTTTGCACCCAATGCAACGTACGCTCGAAGCTAATGTCGATGGTTGCAGGGTTAGTGTTTGGGTTGTAAGTTCCAAGTTTTTCGATGAAACGACCGTCTCTCTTGGCTTTACTGTCGGCTACTACAAGGTGAAATACTGGTTTACCTTTTTTACCGTGACGTTGAAGTCTAATTCTTGTTGACATATTGTTTAAATATTAATCTGTTTGTTACGAAAACAGGTTGATTAAAAGCGGGTGCAAATATCTACTTTTTACAACGCGAAAATCTTTTTCATCCATTTATTTCTTTTTAAATGCTTTAGCCGGAATCATCACAAAATTGAAATTATACTTATCGACAAAAACACATCCTTTATCTAGCGAATACGTCCGTAAGTCTCATTGATACTATTAATAACACGCAACACAATATTTTCACATGTTTTGTTTCAACTGTAAATTGTTGAGAACCTAAATTGAATTTTGATCGAACTCCTATGACGACACGTTTACAAAAACTGATTTTAACCACCCTATTCTCCTCACTATTAGCACTCAACGGCTTTTCACAATGTGGCACTACCATCTCTAGCTTTCCATACACGGAAGGTTTTGAAACTGGGTTTGGTGGTTGGTTTGGAAATACAAGTACGGCCAACCCTCCCACAAACGGAACTTGGGGAAGACGCTCGGGAACAACGGTTTCAAACTTCACAGGCCCAACTTCGGCAAACGAAGGCTCTTTTTATTTCTATACCGAATCTTCAGCGCAGTCAGCTGGAACCGTTTTGAATTTATCAAGTCCTTGTTTCGCTATTCCAGCTTCAACCTTGCCAACGTTTAGTTTTGACTATCACATGTACGCTGATCCCGTAAATACGAATGCAACAGCAATGGGAACCCTTGAACTTCAAGTGAATACTGATCCAAACGGAACTGGTACTTGGACCACAATATTCACACTAAGCGGAAATCAAGGAAATACTTGGCAATCTCAAAACGTTAGTCTTCTTAGCTATCAAGGTCAAACAATTCAGTTGCGCTTTAAAGCGACTTTAGGTTCAGGTGCTTTTATTTACGCTGGAGATAGAGCCATCGATAACTTGAAATTAACAACAGGTATTGAAGCTTTTCCAACCTATTGCGCTGGTGGAAGTGACGGATCAGTGATCACGAATACAAGCGGCCTAACAACTCCTATATCCTACTCCTGGAGCAATGGAGCAACAACTTCTTCCATCAACGGAGTAGCAGCTGGAACATACACGGTGACCATTACTGATGGAACTTCATCTACATATGTCTTGAGTGAGACTGTTCTTGCAGGCACAGCTCAAATGGTAAACGGATTGAACTACACGGAAAGCTTTGAAACCAACGATTTCGGAACATGGTTCAACGATACATTAAGCGATCAATTTGATTGGTCTGTAAACTCAGGTACAACACCTACAGGGCCAACAGGGCCAACAGGCGCATCAGATGGTTTATACTATTTGTACACAGAATCTTCAGGAATTGGTGCCTCTGAGCAAGCAATCTTAAGTGGTCCTTGCATGAATTTAGATGGCTTATTAGCTCCTTATTTTAAATTCGACTACAGCATGCGTGTTCAAGGTGGCGGAGGAAGCAGTGCCGATATGGGGCAACTATACCTAACTGCAGACACTACACCTAATACACCTTTAAGCTGCGACACTATTTGGTTTAAAAGTGGAGCTCAAGGAACGAGTTGGCTTTCTGACTCGGTAGATCTAAGCGCATATCAAGGACAAAATGTTGTTTTAAAGTTTATTGGTGTTATTTCAGCAACAGGAAATGTGACTCAATATGGAGACCGCGCGGTTGATAATTTCGAAATCAAAGATGCTATTCAAATTACGGATGCTTGCAACGGTACCGCAAGTGGAGCAATTAATGTAACACCATTATTCGGTGTAAGCCCATATTCATTCTCATGGTCTACAGGTGCATTGGGCAGCGCAATATCAGGCTTAACTACTGGCACTTACTCAGTAACAATTACAGATAACGCAAGCACAGTAAAGTCTTACAGTATTGATGTAAATACTTTTCAAGTTATAGT
>JANRBI010000034.1:4828-9556 GCA_030727625.1 Salibacteraceae bacterium | reverse complement strand
AAATCGTTTTAAAGTCATGAGAAATGTACTTATGATTTTGGCACATATTGCGATAGCTAATGTGCTGGTGGCGCAGGATACTAGAATAAGCTACCATGAAAATTTTCCTAGTCCCAAGCCTTCTATCCGCGAGGCTGATGTAATGTGGATGAATACTGTTTGGCAGCGTATTGATCTCCACGAAAAGTTTAATCAAGGATTCTATTTTCCAACTGACCCTGGAGATCAAAATAGATATTCATTGTTTGATTATTTGAAGAAAAGCTTATTCAATGATCCTAGTTTTAGAGCATTTGATCCGGGCCTATTAGGTGATGATGATATGTTCAGAAGACCGATGACGAAGAAGCAGTTAGAGGATTTGTTTATTAAAGTTGAATTGGTTTCAACGGAAAGATTGGATATGCCAGGTGTTTGGGATTCTATTCCTGTTAGAACTGAACTCTCAAGCGAGAGTGTGCTAGCGTATGAGATTAAGGAACAATGGTTCTTCGATAAGCAACGTTCAGTTATGGATGTGAAAATTCTTGGGATTTGTCCGATTATCAGGATTTATGATTCTCAAACAGGCGAGTTTAGAGGAGAGAAAAGGTTATTTTGGGTGTATTTGCCAGAAGCACGTTCGGAAATGGCTTCATGGTCTTATTTTAACCCTAGAAATGAATATGATCATCTTACATATGACGACATATTTATCAAACGAAAATTTCATTCTTATATCATCAAAACGTCTAATGTATATGATAGATATATATTCGAATACGCGAAAGGTAAAGACGCTCTAATTGAAGCTGAATTGGAGAAGATGAAATTGTTCAATATGGAACATGACTTATGGAGCTTTTAACGGTTGCCGTATTGCTCTTCGTAATAATGTTCGTAGGCACCAGATAGAATATTATTGACCCATTCTTGATTAGATAAATACCAGTCGATGGTTTTTTCTAATCCGGATTCAAAATCTGTATCTGGTTTCCAACCTAGTTCTTTTTTGATTTTAGTGCAATCAATGGCATATCTAAAGTCGTGACCTGCACGATCAGTTACATAACTTATAAGCTTTTCGGAAGAACCTACTGAGTGATTGAGCTTGCTGTCCATAATCTTACAGAGCGATTTGATCAAATCTATATTCGACCATTCGTTTTCACCACCGATGTTGTATGTTTCTTGCAAAACGCCATTGTGAAATATTTCGTCAATTGCTTTTGCGTGATCTTCAACATATAGCCAGTCTCGCACATTGCTTCCTCTGCCATATACGGGCAATGCTTTATTATTGACAATATTGCTAATGAATAATGGAATCAATTTTTCGGGAAATTGATTCGGACCGTAGTTATTGGAACAATTACTTAAAACTACTGGAAGTTTGAATGTGTGTCCATACGCTCTTACTATATGGTCGCTACTTGCCTTAGATGCGGAATATGGACTTTTGGGATCGTATGGTGTAGTTTCAATAAAGAAGCCGTCATCACCCAAGCTTCCATATACTTCATCTGTAGACACATGGTAAAAACGGTGATTTGGAGTTATTTCAATCCAAGATTCTTTTGCGGCTTGCAAAAGGTTAACTGTGCCCACAATGTTTGTTTGAATAAAAGCTAATGGGTTTAATATTGAGCGATCTACATGTGATTCTGCAGCAAGATGAATTACTGAATCAACATCGTGCTTTTTGAATGCTTCTCTAACTGCCTCCAAGTCTGTTATGTCTACTTTTTCGAAAAAATAATTAGCTGATGCTTCAATATCTGTAAGGTTTTCTAGATTTCCGGCATAGGTAAGAGCATCAAGATTGATGATTTTATAATTTGGGAAAAGGTTTACAAACCTTCGTACAACGTGCGATCCAATAAAACCTGCACCACCAGTGATAATTATTTTTCTTTCAAAGTTCATGTTATAAGCTCCAATATTGGGTATTATGAATTCGGCCTCTAAAGACACCTTTAATATCTACAATCAGTCCTTTGTCGTCTTTTAGCATTTTTTGAAGATCTACCTCTTCCATGCTAACATATTCGTCATGATTAACGGCAATAATAATAGCGTCATAGTAGTTGCTAATTTCTTCTACCAATCCAAATCCATATTCGTGTTTTAACTCAGCACTGTTAGCGTAAGGGTCAGTTACTTCAACATCCACCATGAAGGAACGCAGTTCCTTTACTACATCAGAAACTTTTGAATTTCTGATGTCACTTACATTCTCTTTAAATGTAGCGCCCATTATAAGAACTTTTGCTCCAGCTACGTTCTTTCCATTTGCTAAAATCTTCTTTACAGTTTGTTTAGCAACATAATAACCCATTGAGTCATTCACATATCTCCCTGAATTAATAATTCTGGCATGGTATCCTAACTCTTCGGCCTTGTATGTAAGGTAGTAAGGATCAACACCAATACAATGACCTCCCACAAGACCAGGGAAGAATTTTAAGAAATTCCACTTAGTTCCTGCAGCTTCAAGTACTTCGAATGTGTTGATGCCAAGTCTATTGAATATGATCGATAATTCGTTCATCAAGGCAATGTTTACATCGCGTTGAGTATTTTCAATGATTTTAGCTGCCTCAGCAACTTTAATGCTGCTAGCTCTGTGCACTCCTGGCTCTATGATCAACTCATAAACCTTGGCGATTATGTCAGAAGATTCATCGTCACAACCTGAAACCACTTTCAAAATTTTGGTAATGGTGTGTTCTTTATCTCCAGGATTAATTCTTTCAGGAGAGTATCCTACCTTAAAATTGTCAATGTATTTAAGCCCTGAAAGTTCTTCTAAAACAGGAATACAATCTTCTTCGGTACATCCAGGATAAACCGTTGATTCATAAACAACATAATCACCATCTTTTAGCACTTTACCTACAGTATTAGATGCTCCTAACAATGGACGTAAATCTGGTTTGTTATGTTCGTCAATGGGTGTTGGAACGGCCACGATGAAGAAATTCACATCAGAAAGCTCTTCTAATTTAGCGGTAAAGTAAATGTCGCTATTTTCAAAATCGGCAGCTTCAAGCTCATCACTTGGGTCAATACCTTGGCGCATTAAATCAACACGAGATTGATTGATGTCAAAACCAACAACGGATACTTTTTTAGCGAATGCTAACGCAATTGGAAGGCCAACATAACCAAGACCTATAACACCAATTTTAGCGTCTTTACTTAATATTTTGTCGTAGAGATTATTCATAGCTACTTAAATTTTGGATACTCTATTATTTTCAAGTTTATATGTTTCACCGGATTCGGCACAAGTGGCGATGCCGGTTTCGTTAAATTCTAGTCTAAAGCCAAATTCACTCATCCATCCAATTTGCCTTGCAGGATTTCCAACAAATAGGGCATAAGCTGGAACTTCTTTCGTTACTACCGAACCCGCTCCAATAAAAGCGTATTCGCCAATATCATGGCCACAAACTATTGTCGCATTTGCCCCGATAGAAGCTCCTTTTCTTACGATAGTGCGAGTGTATTGTCCACGTCTGTTAACTCCGCTTCGAGGGTTAAGTACATTGGTGAAAACCATGCTTGGGCCCAAGAATACATCATCTTCACAAATTACCCCCGTGTAAACAGAAACATTGTTTTGAATCTTCACATTGTTACCCAAAACTACTTCTGGCGAAATAACACAGTTTTGTCCAATATTACAGGATTGACCCATAGTGCAATTTGGCATAATATGACTAAAATGCCAGATTTTGGTTCCTTCACCTATGGTGCAGCCTTCATCTACAATGGCTGTTTCGTGTGCGTAGTATTTACTCATCTAAAGTAAGCTTCGAAGTTTTTGTGTTCGCTTTTGTAAAGCTGATCATGATTCAGGGTTTTGAAATAATCATAAGTGATTTTCAAACCTTCAGAACGGTGAACTTTTGGTTCCCAGCCCAGTATTTCTTGGGCTTTAGAAATATCAGGTTTGCGCATCAAAGGATCACCTTCAGGTAATTCTTTGTGCACAATTTTTTGATCGGTTCCAGTCAATTTAATAATCTCATCCGCAAAATCGAGAATGGAGATTTCATCCGGATTACCAATATTCATCGGTAGCGCATAATCACTCAACAATAATCGATATATTCCTTCAACCAGATCGTCAACATAGCAGAATGAACGTGTTTGCGATCCATCTCCAAATATGGTAAGATCTTCACCACGAATGGCTTGCCCAATAAATGCAGGTAATACACGGCCATCATTCAATCTCATTCTTGGTCCATAAGTATTGAAAATACGTATGATTCTGGTTTCGAGTCCGTGAATGTTGTGGTAAGCCATAGTAAGAGCTTCTTGAAAGCGTTTGGCTTCGTCATAAACACCTCTTGGACCAACTGGATTCACGTTGCCCCAATACTCTTCTGTTTGAGGATGAACTAGTGGGTTTCCGTAGATTTCGCTAGTTGAAGCAACTAGGATTCGAGCATTCTTGGCACGCGCTAATCCCAATAAGTTGTGTGTTCCTAATGAACTTACTTTTAGTGTTTGGATAGGAATTTTCAAGTAGTCGATAGGGCTGGCAGGTGAAGCAAAATGCAGAATGTAATCGAGTTCACCTGGCACATGCACAAAAGTGCTGACATCGTGACGGTAGAATTCAAAGTTTGGATTTTTGAATAAATGTTCGATGTTTTTTAGGTCTCCAGTAATCAGATTATCCATTCCGATTACTCTAAAGCCTTCAGCTATAAAACGATCACATAAATGAGAACC
>JANRBI010000034.1:0-4728 GCA_030727625.1 Salibacteraceae bacterium | reverse complement strand
TCGATCAATAATATAAAGTGCTGGTGCTTCTCTGATATCATCAGTATCTGGCTTAAAGGCTAAACCCCACATTGCAAAACGTTTACCCGCAATTTCGTTTTTGTAAAAATCGAGAATAGAGGGAACTAAAACGGTCTTTTGAGCTTCATTTACCTTCATTACTGAAGTGAGAATCTGAAGCGTGTAATCATTGTCGGCAGCAGTTTTTACTATCGCCTGAACATCTTTTGGGAAACAGCTTCCACCATATCCGATACCTGGAAAAAGGAAGCGATTTCCAATCCTAGTATCTGAACCGATACCAATACGAACTTGGTCTACATCAGCTCCAACTCGTTCGCACAGATTCGCAATTTCATTCATGAAAGAAATCTTGGTAGCTAAAAATGCATTAGCAGCATATTTAGTCATCTCAGCAGATTTTTCATCCATAAACAAGATTGGATTGCCTTGCCTTACAAACGGCTTGAAGAGTTCTTCCAGAACAGCTTGTGCACGAGTACTTTCAGTTCCAATTACCACTCTGTCAGGCTTCATGAAATCATCTACGGCAAAACCTTCGCGAAGAAATTCAGGGTTTGAAACCACATCAAATTCTCCATTGTAGTTAGCTGAAATAGCTGCATAAACTTTGTCTGATGTGCCAACAGGAACAGTGCTTTTGTCAATTATAATGGCATAATCTTTTAGCATCTTGCCAAGATCATCAGCCACTTGTAAAATATACTTTAAGTCAGCACTTCCATCAGCACCAGGAGGTGTTGGTAACGCTAAGAAAATAACGTTTGCGTGGTCTACGGCATCTTGCAATTGGGTTGTAAATGACAATCTCTTTTGCTTGATGTTACGTTCAAATAAATTGTCAAGATGTGGTTCGTAAATAGGAATAATCCCATTTTTCATCTTTTGAACCTTTTTTTCATCAATATCTACACATACAACATGGTTGCCCATTTCGGCCAAACATGTTCCTGTCACCAACCCTACATATCCTGTTCCTACTACTGAAATATTCATCCTCTAATAAATCCTATAATGTTTTCCGTAATATATGCTAATTGCTCTTCTGTTAATTCGGTGTGAATTGGCAGCGAAAGTACTTGAGCTGTAAGTTCTTCGGTCAAAGGCATATCGCCTGCTTTCATACCATATTCTACATACCCTTTTTGCAAGTGCACTGGCACAGGGTAATAAATGTTGGTTGGTATACCTTTCTCGGCTAAATAGTCTTGAAGAGCAGTTCTATCAACACCGTTTAGCTTAATGGTATATTGGTGGTATCCGTGATTGCTGTAGGATGCAACTACAGGAGTTGTAATTTCATCCATGTTACGGAAAGCATTATTGTAATAATCTGCTGCAGCAATGCGCGCATCTATGTAGCTATCAAGATACTTCAATTTAATTCTTAATATGGCTGCTTGGATAGTATCTAATCTTGAATTACAGCCAATTGAATCGTGATGATATTTTTTGCTTTGGCCATGATTAGCGATCATTTTAAGTTTCAACGCTAATTCATCATCGTTGGTCATCATTGCTCCACCATCTCCATATCCACCAAGGTTTTTCGATGGGAAAAATGAAGTAGTGCCAATATCACCAATACAACCAGCTCTGTGCTTAACTCCATTTTTATCGGTGAAAAAGCTTCCTAGAGCTTGCGCTGTATCTTCAATAACTCGGATATTAGCCTCTTTGGCAAATTCTATTACAGCATCCATATTGGCGCATTGACCATATAAATGAACAGGGATTACAGCTACTGTTTTCGAAGTAATCTTAGATCGCGCATCTTTTACATCAATAGTGAAAGTTTCGGGATCAATTTCTACGAAAACTGGTTTGAGTTGGAGTAACGCAATTACCTCAGCAGTAGCTATATAGGTAAAACTCGGGGTTAGAATTTCATCACCTGGTTTGGCGTCAATGGCCATTAAGGCTATCTGTAGTGCGTCTGTGCCGTTAGCGCATGGAATTACATGTTTTACACCTAAATAGTTTTGCAGCTCTTCCTTGAATGCGTTTACGTCTGGCCCGCCAATAAAGGCGCAGCTGTCAATTACACGCAAAACCGCTTGGTCTACTTCTTCTTTGATTTTGAGATACTGCGTGCGCAGATCTACCAATTCTATTGATTGCATCGAGTCAAAAATGAGGGTGCAAAGATATCTTTTTATACCTCTAGTTTGTGCCGTTCAACGGTCGATTTTGGTCACACAATAATTCAATCCTGAAGAGCTGGTCTACTTGGTTATTTTCGTGTGATGAAAAAAGTGGTTTTAGTGTTTTGTTCGGTTTTGATGACATTGAGTGTTTTGGCGCAAAAAAATGTACGCGATTCTTTGCTCAACATAAAGGCAATCGGTGGTCACTTTGGTTTTCACTTGCCCATGGCTGATTTGGGAGATAGATTTGGTTTTGGCGAAGTAGCTGGCGGCTCATTTTTCATGAAGTCTAAATCTAATTTTACCCTTGAGGCTAATTATAGTGCTTTTTTCGGCAACAGAGTGAAAGAGGATACCATATTCGATAACATCAGAACATCTCAAGGATACATTCTTAATGTGGAGGGATCTGTAACGGATGTGGTTCTATTTGAAAGAGGATTCAATATAAGTGTGAGGTTTGGAAAGATTTTTCCTGTGATTGGGCCAAATGACAATTGTGGGATCCATGCTCAAATTGGTGCTGGAATTATGCAACATAAAATAAAGATTGAAACCTATTTTGAAGATGTGCCTCAGCTAATGGGAGATTATATCAAAGGCTATGACAGGTTAACTAACGGATTGAGCACTATGCAGGCTTTCGGTTATCAACATTTCAGTGATAAACGATTGATTAATTACTACATCGGGGTGGAATTGGTGGAAGGTTTTACCATGAATAGAAGAATCGTCAATTTTAATACAGGTTTTAGAGACAATACGAAGCGTATTGATATGATGGCTTCATTAGTTTTGAAGTGGTATTTTCCATTGTATAAGCGTCAACCGCAAGATTTTTATTTCTACTAAGTGTTAAATTCCTTTTATTCTTTCGGAATTAGACTGTTTGGCTTTTCGTCATACGTGGCTTCTATGTTTCAACCCAAAGCAGCGGCTTGGCTCGAGGGGCGGACATCTTGGCGAAATGCTTTTGAAGGTTTTTCTAAGGTAAATAAGCTGGTTTGGATTCACTGTGCAAGTGTTGGTGAGTTTGAGCAAGCAAGGCCGATCATTGAAAAACTAAAAGCCGGACAGCCTTGTCAAGTTGTAGTTACCTTCTTTTCGCCTTCCGGGTATGAAGTGCGTAAAAATTATCCTTTGGCAGATGTAGTTTGTTATCTGCCTCTTGATTTAAGATCAAACGCACGTTCCTTTTTTGATGTTGTTAAGCCTGATGTTGCATTGTTTATCAAGTATGATTTTTGGTTCAATTTCATGCAGATTCTGAATGAGAGAAAGATACCCTCGGCAGTAGTAAGTGCATATTTACCAAATAATCATTGGTTACTCCATTTTCCCGGGTCACTTTTAGTGAAAAGATTGGCGCAGTTCGATAAGCTGTTTTTGCAAGATGATCAAACCAAGTTGAATCTTGAAAAATTTGAAATTCCTAATCTCGAAGTAGTTGGAGATACTCGAGTAGATCGTGTACTTGAGAATAAAGAACAAGATTTCTCATCTGATATCATTCAGTCCTTTAGTGAAAGTCATCAAGTAGTTGTGGTTGGCAGTAACTGGCCAGAAGACGATGAGCTTTTGTTTTCTACCATCAAAGAAAGTCGGGATTTAAAGTGGATAGTAGCGCCACATCAAATCGAAGACAAGCAGCTATCTAAATGGCGAAGTACTCTTGGTAAAGACGTTTTGTTTTGGTCAGAAATTCAGGACTCTTCATACACTCCAGAGCTAGGTAGGAAGGTGCTGTTAATCGACTCAATTGGCTTGTTGTCTAAGTTATATCGATTTGCTGATTTGGCCTATGTTGGTGGTGGATTTGGAGCAGCTGTGCATAACACCTTGGAAGCGGCTGTCTATCACATTCCAGTTTTATTTGGTCCCAACAATCAGAGATTCTTAGAGATTCAAGATTTAAAACGTCTTGAAGTAGGTTTTGAGATCACTTCTGAGCATGAGTTGAAGCAAACACTCAAAAAAGCATTGTCCGATACTGATTTGAGAAATCGGGCTTCCCACCATGCTGAAAGCTATTTCTCTATACAAAAAGGGGCAAGTGTCAAGGTTTTAGATTGGGTAAATACGGTACTTGCTAATTAGCCCTAGTTTCTGATCGAGTACACCAAAATCTAAACAAAGTCTCAATTTTCATTAAGAAGGCTTTCTGTACTCGAGGCGGGTCACGAAGCATCGTGATGAACCCGCACGACCGCAATGGTCATTTCATTTTTTCACGAATGATTTGAAGAGCAATTTCAGGATTGTTTTTGAGTTTGAGATAAAAATCTCGGTTCCTCGTTTTTTTAATGAAAGCCTCTAAAAATCTTGCTTCAGGTTGCGTTAGATTTTCAATTCGAACAAACGTAATCCAATCAGAAGCTTTACTCGTAAATGCATTGGAGAAGTAATGTGAATTGTGTTTTTCTAAGCGCTCCTCAAAATTTAAACAGCTTCCAACGTAGAATGAGTCTGAACTTGGAGAGTAAATGATGTAAGTACATGCCATACCTAAAAATCAAATATTTAAGCAAAAAAAAGCCTTCTCAATTTTCATTAAGAAGGC
>JANRBI010000033.1 GCA_030727625.1 Salibacteraceae bacterium | reverse complement strand
AGATCGGGTGTGCATTCAATCGTTTGACATAGAAACGCTGCAGCGCGTAAAAGCCATTAAACCCAACCTTACATTGGCTTTGCTGATCGAAAACAAGCTGTCATTTGAGCAAAACCTCCAAAACTTAGGCTTTGACCCAGAAATCTATAGCCCATCTTTTGAGTTGGTAAACGAAGCCTTGATCGTGCAATGCGCGGCACGCAACATAAAAGTTATTCCTTGGGCCGTAAACCAAGAAGCAGATGTGCTGCGAATGATCAACTTAGACGTGGATGGCATTATTACAGATTACCCTGGATTGGTGAAAGAAATGTTGACTGAAAATGGGATTTCGATAGAGTAATGAGAATAAATTCATCCTCATTTGGTCAAGTCTTGGCCGAAGCTCAGCACCATTTCGTCAAAAAAAAGTAAAACGTTTAACACTGCTTTGCGCGTTTAAGCGTAGATTGTCGAAACAGATGAGAGTATGATTTCACCACTTATTCAGGCCGATGATAAAGAACGCGTAAGGATTCTAGAGCTATATAACATTCACGGCACCGAAGAAGAAGCAGAGTATGACGCAATTGCTCAATTGGCGAACTCGATATGCGACAGGAAAATTTCCTTGGTCAGTTTTATTGATATGGAAAGGCAATGGTTCAAGGCTCATGCTGGCACAGATCTTAAGGAAAATTCACGCGAATTAGCCTTGTGCTCGCACACCATCAATGATCTGGAAAATGCCACCTATATCCCAGATACGAGGAAAGACATGCGATTCAAATTTAGCCCTGTGGTTACTGGTCCTTCTAATATTCAATTTTATGCCGGGGTTCCGATTTTGAGTCCAGAAGGTTATGCGCTTGGAACAGTTTGCGTAATGGATCACGTTCCAAAAAAATTGACCAGAGATCAATTAGAGGCATTGGTTATTTTGAAAACACTTGTTCAGAAACTACTCGAAATGAGGCGTGCACGATTTGCGGATGATAAAAAAGAAATAAGCTCAGTCAAATGAGATGAAAGCTAAGATCTGAGTCTTTTTTTGAACAGCTAATCGAACTAAATTTGATCATTCAAAAGGTTCATATGTTTTTGAAAATCGGTTTTTTGATTCTTGCAATACATATCAATGTGGCTGTTTTTGGGCAGTGCGACATGCTGCAAACCATGGCAAACAAGATTGATTTTGAAGGTGTTTACATCGAATATTATGCTGACGGTGATCTTGTAAAGATTAAATATCGTTTCGGAGATTTTACGAATCTATTTCCAAATGAATTTGACATGAATTGCTCCAATCAATACGGTCCATCTATTTGGAAGCCAACTTGGCGAAACGATCGATTCATTGAGTTTTCGAGCGGTTGCGGCACCTATTGCTTCAGCAAAGTGCTTATGCCACTTAAAGTAAATGATTCATTTAAGTATGCTGGGCAAACATTGATCGATACTGCTAACACCATTTATTTCACCCTCATTCGAGAAGAAAGATCTTACGATCCATTTTTAAAAATTGAGAATTACACTACAGATCGAGTTCAAAAAATTGCACTTAATTCTCGTATTGTTGATGGTGCTATTTTGTTGGAAGGTTTAGACTATTCAGAAGCTCATCCGCAAGGCTTTGAATATGAAAATAAGGTGTTGACTTTGTTTGTGAAGACGAAAAAGGAAAAGGTTAAAGCAATGCGTTTCAAGGTGGAAGTGTAGTTTCAAAATCAGTTTGATGAAACTTGACTTCCTGTTCATCTGAAGCACCAAATTCCAGCTATTTAGTCTTAATTCGTAACAATTACCCTTATTTATCATTCCCTCCAATGAAAATCACCTTTAAAACGCGCCATTTCCTGCTCTTTCTG
>JANRBI010000032.1 GCA_030727625.1 Salibacteraceae bacterium | reverse complement strand
ACACAGAGATTATAAATTCTGTACTTCAACGAAATAAGTCAATACTCAGTTTCCCAGTCAGAATGCGCAAGTATGATTCAGGTGAAGAATTATGGATCAGTATCAGCATAATGAAACATACAGATTATTCTGGTGCTGAGTACTATGATATTTCTGTACTTGATGTTTCTGATGAATTAGACGCCTTAACAGTGGCTAGAAAAAGTAAAGAACTGATCCATGCTACAAATGAGTTTGCGCTTGATCTTATGAATCGTGAAAACGATAAACTTGATTATGAACGAGCATTGCGCAACCTTGGTAAGCGTATGAAGGTTGACAGGGTGTACGTTTTTAGATTCTTTATCTCAGGTGGCGAACTTTTCGGAACTCAAGAATATGAATGGGCTGATGAAAGCGTTTCATCTCAATTTTTAAATCCGGATTTGCATTCATCTCATGTTGGTTTATCTGGATTTGATCGTTGGCACAATTTGATGGTTTCAAATAATGTTGTCACAGGAACAATTCATGATTTTCCGGATGAAGAGCGTGCGTTTTTAGAACGGCAAGCTATCTTAAGCCTTGCGGCACATCCAATATTTGTAGATAATAAACTTTGGGGTTTTGTTGGTTTTGATGATTGTCAGACAGAGAGGGTTTGGACGGATGCAGAAATTCAATCTTTAAGGAATATTTCGAATACGCTCTCTTCGGTTATAAGGCAAAATACACACATCGAAGAGTTGAATGTTGCTAAAGAGAAAGCTGAAGAACTCAGTCATATGAAATCGAGCTTCTTGGCTAATATGAGCCATGAAATAAGAACTCCTTTGAATGGAATTATTGGTTTAACAGATTTAATTGAATCTGAAGTATCTGACAATGAAAACCTGAAAGAGTATGTAGACATACTCAAAGAAAGTAGCTATAGACTCTTGAATACCATTACTTCAATCCTTAATTTTTCAAGACTTGAAAGCACAGGTGTTGCTACACAAGTTGAGGATTTTGATTTAGTTTCTGTTATTCAAGATGTTTTTCCCTCGCTACGAATTTTGGCCGAGAAAAAGGACTTATTAACCATCTTCGAGACCAGGTCAGCAAGAGCCATAGTCTCTATGGACAAAACGATCTTTCAGCAATTGATAACCAATATTGTTGGAAACGCAATTAAGTTCACTCCAAAAGGCGAAGTGCGTATTTTAGTTCATGAGATAAATTCAGTTCACAACACCATCGAAATTGATGTAATTGACACAGGTATAGGTATCTCAGAACAATTTCTCCCATTTGTTTTTGACGCATTTAGGCAAGAAAGTGATGGCTTAGCTAGACAATTTCAAGGCACAGGTTTGGGGCTTTCTATTGTGAAAAAATATGTGGAAATGTTTGGCGGTAATATTTCTGTCAAAAGCCAAAAAGGGAAAGGAAGCACCTTCACGATTAAGCTTCCTGTGATGGTTCGTGATCATTTTAGCAAAATTGGCCTAAAAGAGAATTTAGCCCAATAGAACATCAAGCCTTCATTTAGTTTATACATCTTTAAGTAACAAAGTTCACACAACACTCAATGTTAAATTGATTAATCTTGTGCTGTGAAAAAGTGGTTACAACATTTCTTTTTGTTTTCAGCAGGGTTAATCATCCTGTTGCATAGCATTGTTCCGCATCGTCACACTACCGAAAATCATTCTGATCAAGCGTTAATTGAAAACATTGGCAATGATTTGTCGTCTTTTATAAGCTTCGTTTTTCATGAAGATTTAGGTCAAGGGCATTTAGAAGAATACCCAACGCCTTTTCCACTTTTTGTAGAAACACCAAATCAAGTTGAATTAAAAGAGGTGATACAACCCATAACTTGGGTTTCTTTTGTATCGCCAACTACCATTGCTACAGTCGATGGTTTCGAAAAAGGATTAGCTACACGCGGACCACCAGCTTTAGCTTAAGTTTCTCTGGCCTCAGTGCCATTTCCTTTTCATTAATATTTAATTCAAACCGTTTTTCATGTTCGAAAAAATCATTCGATTTTCGGTGCACAACAAACTCATTGTGTCACTTATAACATTGGCCATCATTATTTTAGGTGTGATGGCAATGAATAGAATACCAGTAGACGCGGTGCCCGACATTACCAACAATCAAGTGCAGGTTGTAACGGTATCGCAAACACTGGCAGCTCAAGAAATTGAGCAATTTATCACTTTTCCCATTGAAATGGCTATGGCCAACATGCCACAAGTTGAGGAAATAAGAAGCATAAGCCGTTTCGGTTTATCGGTAGTTACCATCGTTTTTGATGATGGTTTACCCATTCTCGATGCGCGCCAATATGTCCGCGAGCAATTAAGCACACTTGGTGATGCAGTGCCAGCATCGTTAGGTTCGCCAGAAATGATGCCTATTACAACAGGCCTAGGCGAAATCTATCAGTATACTCTAAATGTAAAACCTGGCTATGAGGATCAATACGATGCCATGAAGTTGAGAACCATACAAGATTGGATCGTAAAGCGCCAATTGATGGGAACCAAAGGCATTGTAGATGTATCGTCTTTCGGTGGTTTTGTGAAACAGTACGAAGTATCTGTAACACCAGCATTGCTGAATCAATTCGGCATTACCATGACCGATGTGTTAACAGCGCTAGAAACCAACAACCAAAATTCGGGAGGTAGCTACATAGAAAAAGACAATCGCTCTTTTTATATCAGAAGTCAAGGTATCGTGCAATCATTAGAAGATATCGAGAATATCGTGATTGAAAACCGAAATGGAATTCCAGTCAAAATAAGACAAGTAGCTGAAGTAAAGTTCGGTTCAAGCGTTCGTTTTGGCGCCATGACCATGGATGGAAAAGGCGAAGTAGTCGGTGGTATCACTTTGATGTTGAAAGATGGAAATTCGAGTGAAGCAATTACAAATGTTCACGACCGGATAGAACAAATCAAAGCATCATTGCCAGAAGGAGTAACGCTTGAACCGTTTTTAGATCGCTCCGTTTTGGTCGGCAAAACGATCAATACCGTAGGTAAGAACCTTATTGAAGGTGGTATTATCGTGCTTTTGGTGCTCATTCTTATGCTTGGCAATTTCAGAGCAGGTTTAGTTGTGGCATCTGTGATACCGCTGGCCATGTTGTTTGCATTCATCATGATGGATTTGTTTGGCGTATCGGCCAATTTAATGAGCCTTGGAGCTATCGATTTTGGAATTGTAGTAGATGGCGCAGTCATCATTGTTGAAGCCATACTTCACGCCATTTTAATCAATCAAACGCTGACAATGACTAAGCATCAGTTTGATAATTTTATTGGAAAAACTTCAGCAGAAATCTATAAAACAGCCGCTTTTGGAGTGTTGATCATTCTAGTTGTTTTCATTCCAATTATGACGCTTACAGGTATTGAAGGCAAGATGTTTAGACCTATGGCACAGACCTTCAGTTTTGCCATTTTAGGTGCGTTCATTCTTACACTTACTTATGTGCCTATGGTTAGCGCAGTCTTCTTAAGAAAGACTAGAATCAATGAAAACGGATTCTCAGAACGATTGATGCGCATGTTGCAATCTGCTTACAAACCTGCTGTAGAGTTTGTATTAAACAAACCAAAAACTGTGGTTGCAATGGCTCTTGCGGTATTAGGATTGGCCTTGGTTACTTTCTTAAATATGGGTGCGGTTTTTATTCCAACACTCGAAGAAGGCGATTTAGCAATGCAAATGACCATTGAGCCAGGCAGTTCGCTTACGCGAAGTGTAGAAACATCATCAGAAGCTGAGCGCATCTTAATGGAAAATTTTCCAGAGGTGAAACATGTTGTTTCTAAAATTGGAACAGCAGAAGTGCCTACAGATCCTATGGGTATTGAAGATGCTGACATAATGATCATTTTGAAAGACAAAGATTTGTGGACAACAACACAAGACCGCGAAGAATTGATTTCGATGATGAAACAGAAGTTAGAAGTAATTGACTGGGCAACATTCGAGTTTACTCAGCCAATTCAATTGCGTTTTAATGAGCTGATTACTGGCGCTAAAACAGATATCGCTATCAAGATTTTTGGTGAAGACATGGATATTTTGCGTGCGCAAGCTGAAATAGCTGCCCATGCCATTGAAAACGTGCAAGGTGCAGCCGATGTAAAAGTGGAGCAAACAGATGGTTTAACGCAATACTTAATTGAAGTAGATCGCGAAAGCTGCGCTAGATATGGAGTGAATATAAATGCAGTGAACGATGTGATCAGAACTGCATATGCTGGTGAAAAAAGTGGGATTGTGTATGAAGGCGAACGCAGGTTTGATCTTGTAGTGAGACTTGACAAAAACATCCGTACTGACTTTAATATCAACAAGTTGTTCATTCATACTTCTGATATGAAAATGGTGCCAATTAGCGAATTAGCTAGACTCAAAGAAATAACTGGTCCAGTTCAAATCCAACGTGAAGACGCCAAAAGAAGAATTACCATTGGTGTGAATGTACGTGATAGAGATGTGGAATCGTTGGTAAACGAAATCAATAGCAACCTTGAAGCTTCTTTGACTTTACCTCCAGGATATTTCATCACTTATGGTGGTGCATTCGAAAACCTTCAAAGTGCTAAAAAGCGCTTGATGATTGCTGTACCAGCAGCATTGTTGATGATCTTATTCTTGCTTTACATCGCCTTTGGTTCTGTGAAAGATTCGCTTCTCATTTTTTCAGCAGTTCCCCTAAGTGCAGTGGGTGGTGTTTTCTTCCTGTTTATTCGAGGTTTACCTTTTAGTATATCAGCAGGAGTCGGGTTTATAGCCTTGTTTGGTGTTGCCGTTTTAAACGGAATTGTATTGATCGGTTATTTCAGAAAACTGCTGGACGATCATCCAGATTGGCCACTTGCTAAAATCATCGAAAATGGCTCTATTGCTCGACTTCGTCCTGTATTAATGACCGCTTTGGTGGCATTGCTTGGTTTTATTCCGATGGCTTTTTCTACATCAGAAGGAGCAGAGGTGCAAAAACCACTAGCAACCGTAGTAATTGGTGGTTTAGTAACATCAACTTTACTGACTTTGGTAGTGCTTCCAGCGATTTATTATTTGGCTTATCGCAAAAAAGACCTTTTGAAATCTAAGCTTCAATCAGGTGCTGTTGTTTTATTATTGGTAGGTGCAGGCTTCAGTACCGTGGCGCAAGACTATTCTAAGCAAAATGCCATTGACGATGCACTTTCGAACAATGTAACGCTCCAAAATGCGATGCTTGAAATAGACAAAGCAGAGGCTAATTTTAAAGGAGCATTGGACTTAGGAACAACGGATGTTACTGGACAGTATGGTGAAATAAATGCGCCTGGCACGAGGGATTATTACCTTACGATTAGCCAAAACTTGGGCAACTTAGCAGAAGTGAGAGCTAATCGATTGACTACTAAAAGTGCAATTGATCTAGCAAAATCGAGCGTTGAAATTGAAAAAAAATCGATCATAAAACAAGTCTCTGTCGCCTTTTATCAATGGGCTGTGGCCAAAGAGAAGTTGACCTTGATTGCTGATTTTCAATCTCAAATTGATGGATTTAGTGCCAAAGCAGAAAAGCGAGTGGCTGTGGGAGATATCAATGATTTTGAATACAGTAGTTTGGTTGGATTAAAGCTTCACTTCGATCTGCAATACCAGATACAATTCAAGCAATCGTTAGACATGTCAAATTCTTTATCGGCATTGGTCAAAAAGTCATGCGAATCTCTAATTCCAGCAATGAGTTTTGAGTCAATTGAAGGCGACACTGCTTTGTTGAAAGAGTTGAGTCCAACATTTCAAGCTTATTTAAATGCAAAGCAAGAAGTGAATCATGCGCAGATTATGGCAAGTAAAATGGGTTTTGTTCCCGGCTTAAGCTTAGGATATTTCAATCAGCAAATTGAGGGAACAGGCGGATTGCAGGGTGTTTCTGCTGGTTTGAGTATTCCACTTTGGGGAAGCGCACAACGCAAGAATGTGACCATTGCCAAGATTAATGCTGCTCAAACTGTAAATAGTAATGATCAGTTCTTGTTTGACCTTCAGCAACAGCTTTCTTCAAGCTTAACTTATACATCAAGCGCCTTCGAGAGCCTTTCAAATCAACAGAATCAGCAGTTGAATAAGGCTAAAAACTTGCCTTCAAAAGCGCTAAAAGCCTTCGAGTCTGGCGAAATGAACTACATCGAGTTCGCTCAAATTCTGCAAACTTCCTTGCAAATACAACTCAATTATTTCGAGTTGTATTTGAACTGGGCGCTTGCTAAATCAAACCAAGAATACTTTACCAATTAAGACATCAATCATGAAATTCAAATCATATAAAAATTTCGCTTTCATAGCGATACTAGCCTTACAAACGATAGCTTGTTCTGGACCATCAACCGAATCTGTAGATTCTGAAGTGGCTGCTGCCACCGAAGAGCCCCAAGTGGTGCATGAAAGCACACTTGATAAAAATGACGACCTCGTTTTTTGCAACGGTCGAGTAGAGGTACCGCCTCAATACCGAGCCGATATGCATGCTAAAATTGATGGCTATTTAGAAAACCTGAAGGTTTTAAAAGGTCAGAAGATTAAAAAAGGCGAGGTTTTAGCAACACTTGTTTCAAAGGATTTAATTACCCTTCAAAATGCTTTGCTTCAAAGCAAAGCACGATTAACACAGCTTGAAAAAGATCAAGCTCGAAAATCAGAACTTGCGGCTTCTAATGCTATTTCCGGAAAAGAATTGGAGAAAATAAACGCTGATTTACAACAAGAGAAAGCCATTTATAATTCGGCTTTGGCACAAATCAAGTTTGTAGGACTGAATACCGAGTCTGTGTTGGCTGGGAACATCACCAATCAAATAAATATCATTTCACCAATTGACGGTTTTGTAAATCAAGTCAATGCTAACAATGGCCGATTTGTTACCGCTAATGCGTTGATGTTTCAGATTGTGGACGAATCGCACAAGCACATTGAGTTAGAAGTGTTTTCTAAAGATGCAGCTAAGATTAAAGAAAATCAAAAAGTAAGCTTTAAGCAAAGTGGCTCAAGCAAAGTTTATGAAGGCAGCATTTTCCTAGCAAATAGGGCAGTAGACAACATTTCTCAAACCGTAAATGTGCATGTTCATCCCATCGGAAATACGGAAGATTTGGTTGTATCAATGTTTGTAGAAGCTGCGATTCATACTGATACTTTAATCGAAAACGCTCATACTGGACATTAACCGTTTCTAGAGGTTTGAATCATTGATAAGCCGATTATTCTTTTGAAGGATAATCGGCTTTTTCTATTAATAAGGATCGTAAAAAAACGATTAAAGTTGAAAAGAAGTGAGAAACAAGATTTATAGTTGAAGTTTACATTCAAAAGCCACTAAAACAAGAAAATTCATTTCGCTAGGTGAAGTGCTATCGCAATTATATTTAAGTTTGACGAGCAATTAACCCCAAATTTAATTTTTGTTTAAATGAGCTATTATTATAAACTATCAGTCAGCGTTTTATCATTAACTACCATTTTATTCATTGGTAATGTAAAGTCACAAAACGGGTTAAGTTTTGATGGTGTAAACGACTTTATTCAAACCACTTTTCCTGGCGTTACAGGAACCAACGATAGAACCTTTGAGGCTTGGGTAAATATTAACCCAGGCGCAGTTGGAAATAATACCATTTTGGATTATGGTACTAATGCTGTGGGTTCACGAAACACCTTCAATGTCAACGGTAACCTTGGTTTAACTTTTACTGCAGGAGGAACAAATGCTAATCTAGGTTCAACTAACAACAGTATAATCACTGCTGGTACATGGACTCACGTGGCTTTTGTACTCGATAATGGTACGGGATACCTGTATGTAAACGGAGTGCTTGAAGGAACTGGAAATTTATCCGCGGTTAACACTCCAACAACAGGAACAGACATGATCATTGGAGAGAGAGTAACAGGTGGTTCAATTCCAATGGATGGCGTTATTGATGAATTAAGAGTTTGGAATGTAGCTCGAACAGCCGCTGAAATTAATCAATTTATGAATCAGGAGTTGTGTTCTATACCTACGGGCCTGGTTGCATATTTCAAATTAGATGAAGGTGCAGCAGGCGGAACGAATGCTGGAGTCACGGTTGCTAATAACTCTGTGAACGGTGCTCAAAGCGGAGCGCTCACTAATTTTGCTCTTTCCGGTGCTACATCAAACTGGGTTAGCGGTGCCACTCTGTCTTCAGGGTCGACTTCGAGTTCCATCACGGTAAATTCATGTGGTCCTTTCTCTTTTCCTGGCGACACAGTTCAATACAGTCAACCCGGTGTGTATGTTGATACTATTCCAAATGTAACTGGGTGTGACTCAATCATAACCTTAAATCTTCTTTCTGTTTCACCGAATGGTTTTGCAACCATTTCAGCAACGGCATGTGAAAGTTATACTTCACCAAGTGGAAACTTCACCTTTACTGCTGATGGCACTTACATGGACACCATATCTAGCGCTTCAGGTTGTGATTCAATTTTGACCATTAACCTTGACATTCAGAGATCTTTTGCTACTTACACATCAGTCGGATGTGAGGATTTTACGCTTCCAAGTGGAATATTGGTGAATGCTTCTGGTCAATATCAGGACACGATTACCAATAGTTTTGGCTGTGATTCAATAATGACAATAAACGTGATATTGTTAGGATCAACAACTACAAACCAAGAGATTACTAGTTGTTTTCAGTTCACTTCTCCATCAGGTAAGGTATTTACTTCAACTGGGCAGTATGTAGATACATTGACAAGTGTTAATGGCTGTGATTCGATCATTAATTATGACCTTACCATCAACTCGTTTAACTTGTCTATAGTAGAAACTTCTGGTGCATTGTTATCATCAGTAGTGAGCGGTGTTTATCAATGGTATGATTGCGAAAACGATGTAATCATTGCAGGGCAAACCAACAGTTCATTTGTTCCAGCCTCGAGCGGTGTGTATAGTGTTATTGTTCAGAAAAATGGCTGTACCGACACAGCTGATTGCATTACGTTCAATAAAGTAGGAATCGAAAATGTACAGAAGTCAACTTTAGCGCGTATATATCCAAATCCAGCGGTGGATGTTATTACCATTGATCTTCTTAAGAATAGGGAAGTAGTTTCAATAAAAGTATACTCATTGGATGGTAAACAAGTGAAATATTATAACACTGAAAACAAGCAAACCATTTTGGTTGGTGAACTGAATTCGGGGCTTTACTTCGTTCAAATCACAGATAAAAATGGCGATCAACAATTGGAGAAGCTGGTAATAGAATAGAAAATACCTTTTTGAAAATATTAAGCCTCAGAAGCATAGATGCTTCTGAGGCTTTTTTTATTTTATGAAGAGAAGATCAATTTATAAAAATATTTGATTTTCAGATTACTACTATCTCAATTTCTTAATCGATATCAGTCAAATCGGGTTCAATATTTCCTGTGGATTAAGCTTTTCGAGAAAAGTAAAATCCGCATTGTTATTCTATATTATTAACACTACTTTCGCGGCCGCAAATTTAAAGGCATCAACATAGTGCAAGCAATTAGAAACATAGCAATTATAGCGCACGTTGACCACGGAAAAACGACCCTGGT
>JANRBI010000031.1 GCA_030727625.1 Salibacteraceae bacterium | reverse complement strand
GATAAAGGTATTTACGATGCGATCAATAAAGGAATTGAATTAGCAAGTGGTGATATTATAGGCTTGATGCATTCTGACGACTTTTTTGCAGACAACCAAGTTTTGGAAAATGTTGCTTCAGCATTTCAAGAAGGAACCGATTGTATTTATGGTGACCTTAATTATGTAGATAGAGACCATCCTGAACGAATTATTCGAAAATGGCAGTCGCAAGATTATAACGCTTCACTTTTTTACAAAGGATGGATGCCAGCGCATCCTACATTTTATCTTAGGGCTGAACATTACAAGGAGTTGGGAAAGTATAATCTGAACTTTCGAATTTCAGCTGATTATGAGCTCATGCTCAGAATGTTGTTGAAAAACAATCTTTCATCGAGATACCTTCCTATAGTATTGGTAAACATGAGAGTGGGTGGTGAGAGCAATGTTACCTTAAAAAACAGGTGGCTAGCCAATCAAGAAGATGTGAAGGCTTGGCATTTAAATAATTTGAAACCTAAGTTTTACACCCGTTGGGCAAAACCACTTTCAAAACTTAAGCAGTTTTTTTAATTACTTCCAAAGAGGCTCTGTAAGAATGAGCTCAATTGTGGAGGAGTTTTTTAAGATTCCTAATGTAAATGATGGGTGTTTGCCAAGAACATCTATGTTTTCTGAATCAAATTCTATTCTTGTCGCCTTGAATTTTTCATACTTGACATCAGTGCCAGAACTTCTTGTGAGGCCATAATTAGCTGCAATTTCCTCAATAGATTTAGTCAGTTTTTCAAGCTCGCTTGTTGCAAGAATAATCGTGCTCAACTCAAAATAGGCATAATAACTGCGGCTATTTTCCTTATCAATGGTAATCGTAATGTCTGACGCTCCTTCTATTGTGAAATCTACTTGGTAATACGTTTCGCCATCTTTTTCGTGGGTTTTATCGCCAACGATTCCTTTGAATTCTTTTTTGGAAAGTTGAATCAAGGTGTCAATATCATGACCAATAGTTTGAGTATTAATTTGACTAAAGGCACAATTTGAAATAAAAAACGCATTCAAAATGATGATGAGAGTGAAAATTCTGTTCATGCCTTTAAAATCAAGAATAAAAAAATGATTAGAATCTGGCTCGACCCGATTTGCCTCGCTTGCGACCATATAAATAGTTCTTGCGCTTGCCAAAACTACTTGGCTTACCTCTTAGAACGTAAGAATAAGTCAAATTAGCAGATACGTATGAATCATTAGTTTTTGGATTGCCACGGATTCCACCTTTTTTGAAGAAAAGATATATTGGCGCTCCGCCATCATCTAAAGTTTGTGCTAGCGGATTCTCTTGTACTTCGGCAGTTCTGTTTGACAGTGATCTAGCAATATCCGATTCTAATAAATCTGGATCGGGATAAAAACTACTGGCATCATCAATATAATCCGTAAAAGTGAGTCTATATCCCAGGTTGAAACCAAATCTATGAATTCTTGAAAAAGTGTAATAAAAACCGAATCCCATTGGAACAGCAACTTGGAATCTACTGTATGGTTTTTCTAAATTCTCAGTATTCAGTGGTTGAAGCGCATAAGATTTACCATCTAATTTTGCCTTGGGATTGTTGTAGAAAACTCCGGCACCTCCGTATAAATAAGCTTTGAAATCGAGTAAATATCTCCCTGTTCTTCCCACATCAGGCTGATTAAAGAAATAATACTCACCAACAACTGCAAGTTCAAGCACGTCATTTTTGAAAGAAAGATTTCTGGTAAATCGATTTGGATTTAAACTTAAACTGTCAGCTCCTTGGAGTCTTAAGTAGTTAAAACTTGTTGTAATTGCAAAATCGTAATCTAAACGGTAGCGGACGAACAC
>JANRBI010000030.1 GCA_030727625.1 Salibacteraceae bacterium | reverse complement strand
GAAAGCTTATCGTATACACAGAAGGCCAGCATCAACCAAAGCGCGAAACTTTCGCAACCAATGGCGGTAAATTTTCTAATGGTGATTTGATTTTATTGTTAGATGAAAACTCAGCTTCTGCTAGCGAAATTGTTGCAGGAGCTATCCAAGATTGGGATAGAGGATTGATTATCGGGAGACGATCATTTGGGAAAGGTTTGGTTCAGCGGCCGATTGAGTTTGAAGATGGTTCGGCTATGCGATTGACCATCTCAAGATATTACACACCAACAGGCCGATGCATTCAACAACCTTATGATGACGGCTATGACGCTTATAAAAATGAGCATAAAGCTAGAGAAAGTACGGGTGAATTAATTGCCCGCGATTCTATAAAAGTCTTTGATTCCTTGGTTTATCTAACACCTAAGAATAGAAGACTCTATGCTGGTGGAGGCATTTTACCTGATGTTTTTGTGCCAGCAGATACCACCACATATTCAAATGAAGTGGACTTAATTCTGCAAGAAGGATTGTACTATGGATATGTTCTCCAGTATTTGAGGCAGAATCAACAATTACTGCTTGATATTTATGAATCAACGAATGATTTTGTAAACGGATTTGAAGTGGAAGAGGCTATGATTCAAGACTTCAATAATTATTTGTCCCATAGAGGTATGGTCAGTTTTAGTATTGAAAATCCAAGAAACATTGAGCAAACCAAGAGACAGCTAAAATCGCTGATTGCGAGATTTGCATTTGATTACAACGCTTATTTCAGAGTACTGATAGAATATGACGAAGATGTAATAACAGCAAGAGACGCTTTTGAAAAAGACACCATGCAGGAGCTGGGATTGAAATAGGCATTCGGTTATATTCGTAGCTACTTTAAAACAAACAAAACCATGAACGAAAACACAAGAAACTATGTATTAGGAGCGGTTGCTGTTCTTACCATTGTAAACACGATTTTAATCTTTACTATGAATGGTGGTGGAGGCCGAGTAATTGAAACACCAGCTGCTCAAACTGCGCTTGTTCAGTCTGCTGCACCACAACCACAAGCTGAAAACAGAAGTCTGGCTACTCCAGATATGATGAATCAGCAACAGCCTGCGGCTCAACCAGCAATACCAGTTGGGCCAAGCACAACCATGTCTTTTACCAGTATGGAACACGATTTTGGTACTGTAAAGCAAGACACTAAAAACAAACACATATTTAAGTTTAAGAACAGCGGTTCTGAGCCATTAATTATTCAAGATGCTAAAGGTTCTTGTGGCTGCACTGTTCCAAAGTTTCCGCGAGAACCAATTGCTCCAGGTGCTTCTGCTGAAATTGAAGTAGAATACTCGCCAGGTCAGCAAAAAGGTATGCAAACTAAAACGGTTACTGTTACAGCTAATACCGATCCTCAACAAACCGTTTTGCAGATTAAAGCAAATGTAGAAGAGGGTTAATTTATCTCAAAACAATACTAGGGCGGGCTTTTGCCCGCCTTTTTTTATGGTCAGAATTCTAATCATATTATTGATTCTTATAACTCATTTGGGTTTGAAGGCGCAAACTCAGGATACTCATCGCTTTAAAACTGGTGAGTCGCTCACCTACAACATTTATTACTATTTGTGGGGTGTGTGGGTTGGCGCTGGTGAGGTAACTTTTAGTGTTGCAAAAGACGAATTTGCTGGAAAACCGTGCTTCAAATTTCAGGGATATGGAACAACTAATCCTCGCTATAATTGGTTTTATAAAGTAGAAGACACCTATACTGCTTATGCTTCGCTCTCAGATTTAAAACCATATAAGTTTCACAGAGATGTGCATGAAGGCGGTGAATATTATGTGGAGGAAAATGTGTTTAACTACAATATAGAATCTGTTTATAGGAAGCTCAAATACAAAGACGATCCCTTAGAACGGGATACATTTTCACTAAAACCAGAAAGTTTTGACGTGCTTTCTTTGTTATATCATACGCGAGATATCGATTTTGCTACTTACGCTGTTGGTGACAAGATTCCAATAAATATGGTGATCGATGGTGAGATTTACGAGCTCTATATTCGGTTTTTAGGTACCGAGATTTATGAGCATAGTGAGATGGGTAAAATCGATTGTTATGTTTTTAGTCCGCTGTTGGTAGAGGGAACCATTTTTAAAGGCGGAGAAAACATGAAAGTTTGGGTTACGAAAGACGAAAACGTTATTCCAATATATGTGCAGAGCGAAATAAGAGTAGGCTCAATTCGAAGCGAATTAAAAGCCTACTCAGGTATCAAAACAGGTGTAATTAAGTCAATCGACTAGATGTCGTATGAAATCTTAACCTTGTCTGTTAAAGGTTTTGCTTGACAAGTAACAATGTAACCGTCTTCCAATTCTTCATCAGTAAGCACATTGTTCATTTCCAATTCTACTTTTCCTTCTACTAGCATGGCCATACAGGTAGAACAAATAGCGCTTCGGCAACTATAAGGCGCGTCAACACCAGATTTTAGTGCTTTATCAAGAATTTTTTCGTTTGTGTTTACTTCTATTACGTGCTCTTTTCCATCTAGCACTATGGTAACTTCTGCCATCTTTTTATTCTTTAAGTCTTAGTCTATATTTTATAGGATAATAATTATTCACTCGGTTTTGAAGGGCTTTTACCCAGCCCAAGGGGCGATTTTCATAACCAACTATTTTCCAGCCGTGGCCTTCAAAGTTGCTGGCAGAAATACTGTCTTTTCTCAAATATGAAAGCGCCTCTTCTAAGTTTAAATTAACATGCGGTTGTGTTCTATAGTCTAACGCTAAGCCATGAAGTGGAATTCGTTTTTTACCTTCTTCTTCTAAAATGGGCAAACCGATGCTTCTAAACACGAATTGATTTGGAAGGTTTTGAATGAATTCTATGTTTCCTGTTAATCCAAAAACTTGGTTTTCTTTCGTCCAATAACCCTCATATTCATTGTTTGAACCGAATTCTATGAGATCGATTTCGGCTTCGGAAATAGAAATTCTTCGCTTTTTTGGAACATTTAATACGCCTGAATTTGTGCGCTTTCGCAAAACAGAAACAAACTGACCTTCACCAGTAGAAATACCAGCAAGTAGATAATATCCAAGAATGCTTTCATTATGATGCACAGGAATTAGTTTGTCGCCAATACTACCAATGTTTGGTGTTGCCAGCTCATAATCTCCAGATTCAATGAGTTGGATTACTTGCTCTTCGTTTTCAACCTTGTTGGTAGTGCAAGTGCAGTAAATCAAAAAACCTTCTGTTTTGAGGCAATCGGTGAGGTTTACGATGATGTTTTCTTGCATTGTGGCACATTGGTTTATCAAGTTTTGATTCCATTGCTCTATCGCAAAAGCATCTTTTCTAAACATACCTTCGCCACTGCAAGGAGCATCCACCACAATCACGTCAAACGTAGAAGTTAGTTCTCCTAATTTGGCTGTATCATGTCTGGATATGGCAACGTTAGCATGTCCCCATTTCACGATGTTTTCTTCTAAAATATCGTTTCGTTTTCCGTCTATTTCATTTGAAACAAGAAATCCCTCACCATCCAGAAAATCTAGGATTAGACTGCTTTTTCCACCCGGTGCGGCACATGCATCAAGAACAAAAAGATCTTTCGATGCGAGCGGTAAGGCGTTTAATACAGCGCTTAAAATCATGCTAGAGCTGTCTTGCACGTAATAGCTACCTGCATGAAAAAGAGGATCGAGCGCAAACACAGGTCTGTCGCCTAATAGGAATCCATTTTCGCACCAAGCTACTTTTTCAAAATTGCTGGTTTCAATTCCTTTTTTAGAATGGTTTCTAATAGAAACAGAGGCCGGTTTAGAAAAGCCTTCGCGCACTTTTTCGCACACTGTTTTCCCGAAATGACTTTCGAGGTTTTGCCAATATTCTTCAGGAATTAAAGTTGCGTCCATAGTTGATTTAAATCGGGGTAGGCGAGTGCGGTTTTTAGTTCAGAAAGAAACTGATTTCTCGGAATTTCTTTCGCGCCAAGCGAGGCTAAATGATCGGTGTGTAATTGACAATCAACGAAATGAAAGTCTTGCTTTTTTGCAAATTCGGATAGAAAATAGAAAGCTGCTTTTGAAGCATCGGATACTAAGCTGAACATTGATTCGCCAAAGAATGCGCGGCCTAAACTGATTCCGTAAAGGCCACCTACGAGGTTATTGTTTTGCCAAATTTCGAAACTATGTGCAAAGCCCATTTGGTGAAGGTTTGCATAAGCTGATCTAATTTCATCTGTAATCCATGTTCCATCTTGATCTGCCCTAGGCACTTTTGCACAATATCCTATGACTTGGTCAAAGGCGGTATCCATTTTAAATTCAAATTGTTTGTTTCTGATCGACTGTTTGAGCGATTTACTCTGTTTGAATTCATCTGGATAAAGCACCATTCGATTTTCTGGGCTCCACCACAAAATTGGTTGATCGTCATTAAACCAAGGAAAAATACCGTTTTCGTAAGCCAGCAAAAGCCGTTCTGCACTTAAGTCTCCACCCACAGCAAGCAAACCACTTGAATCTGCTTGCTCTGGTGATGGAAAAACGAGTGTAGAAGGAAGTTGATAAACGGGCATATTTTGAAATGTGCCGCGAAAGTAATCTTCGCTTTTAGTACTGCGGTTTTGCAGGTTTATTATCTAGAATTATTTCTATGGATTCTAGCACATCTTCTGTCAATTTTGGGACAATGTCCAATGACTTGAGATTTTGCTTGAGCTGATCCAATTTTGTGGCACCCGTTAATACCGTGCTTACATGCGGATTTTTCAAACACCATGCAATAGCGAGGTTGGCCAAAGAAGTATCAAGAGCTGAAGCAATTTCACCCAATTTCGCCACTTTGTCAAGATTGGCTTGATTTAACATTCTGTCTTTAAGCCAATTCAATTCGCCACGGTTTAATCGCGCGTCTTCGGGTGTTCCGTTGTTATACTTTCCAGTTAAAATTCCGCTTGCCAATGGCGACCAAATGGTGCTTCCGTAGCCATAATCTCTAAAAAGCTTATCGAATTCCACTTCTACTTTTGAGCGAACAAACATGTTGTATTGCGGCTGCTCCATAGCTGGCGGAATCAAGTTGTATTGGCGTGCAACCATAAATGCCTCTTGAATTTCTTGTGCGCTCCATTCGCTGGTTCCCCAGTACAAAATTTTACCTTGAGTGATCAAATTATGCATGGTCCAAACGGTTTCTTCCATTGGAGTTTCTTTGTCGGGTCGGTGACAGAAATAGAAATCTAAGTATTCTACTTGCAAACGCTTTAATGCGGCATGGCAAGCTTCAACCACGTGTTTGCGGCTTAGTCCCTTTTGGGTAGGAAGTTCGCCACCCCAAAATACTTTTGATGAAACTAGATACGTATCACGATTCCAAGACTTACGCTTCAAAAGCTTGCCCATCACCACTTCACTTTCGCCATTTGCATACACTTCGGCATTGTCAAAAAAGTTAATGCCATTGTCATAAGCATAGCTGATACACTCGTCTGCTGTGCTGTCTCCTACTTGATTTCCGAATGTGATCCACGATCCGAAAGACAATGCACTCACTTTTACACCCGCTTTACCTAGTCTTCTATATTCCATGTGATTCTAATGTTAGTTTAAAATAAACTCAATGTTTTGAGCAATGTTCTGTTTGGTTTTGTCAAATTTGAGGTTCAAAAGTGAAATAACATGAAGAAACTCTTACTTTCTTTTACCGCCTTGTTCTGTTCTTTAACATTTTTAAAGGCTGCCGAAGGTGATACTACAAGTATTCAATCTCATCAGGCAACACACTGGAGCTGGTTTGGGAATTATTATGACACCGTTCAGTTTCCTCAAACCGGAACCTATCGCAAAATTATTATGTACTACACGCTAGGTTGCCCAAGTATTGGCTGTAGCGAGTGGGATTATACCACAAAAATTGAAGTGTCTGATCCATTAACAGATTCTACAAACCGATGGGTTGAACTTACTAAGATTATAACTCCTTATGCTGGCGATAAAAATTCAGGTTGGACGCACACTTGGGCGTTTGACGTTACCGATTTTGCACCGCTACTAAAGGGTGAACGCCAAATTTTAGCTTCGTATAGTGGCTATCAAGATGGTTTTACAATCACCGTAAATTTTGATTTTATTGAAGGAACACCTCCACGTGAAGTGCTTGCAGTAAACACGTTGTATGACGGTATTTTTAAATACGGTTTTGCCAACGATCCTATTGATAATTATTTGCAACCAACCCTAATTGCCATTAACGCGAATGCTGAATCAGCTAAGTTTAGACTGGTAGCTTCAGGCCATAGCTTTGGTGGTGCAGAGAACTGTGCAGAGTTTTGTCCAAAATGGTATAAACTGAAAATTGATGGAAGTCAAGTGGTGCAAGAAGATGTTTGGAGAGACGATTGCGGAAGCAATGTGCTTGAAGCGCAAACGGGTACTTGGGTTTATGACCGTGCAGGTTGGTGTCCTGGTGATGTTGCTGTTCCTTATGAAACGGATATAACGAGCTTTATCGATGCAGGACAGAGTAATACATTTGACGTAGATTGGGAAAACTATAATTATACTGGTGGAGCAGGTTTTGACCCGCAATATGGTATAGAAGCGTTGGTTTTTCAATATGGCGCTTGGAATTTTGAAAATGACGCTTCATTAGACAAAGTCATTAAGCCATCTATGGATGATCGAAATATGCGCGTAAATCCAATTTGTAACAATCCCGAAGTGGAAGTTTCAAATACAGGAAGCAAGATTATCTCGAGAATGAAAATTCGTTATTGGGTTGAAGGTTCAGTAGATTATTTTGATTACAGTTGGTCTGGTGTGCTACTTCCTGGAGAAAATACTAGAGTGGAATTACCATCACATGGTAAATGGTTGTTTGGTGGTAAAACCGAAAACGTTTTTTACGCTCAAATTTTAGAAGTAAATCAGACCACAGATGAATACGCCAGTAATAATCTTATTTCAGCCAAATTTGAAGATCCTATCATGTTTCCTGAAAGAATAGTTGTGGCTTTCAATAATAACAACGTAACCAACGAAACGCGCTACTACATTTATAATGATAAGGGTGAAACCGTTTATAGCCGCACTACAAGCACCGCTAGTACAAACTACACCGACACCATCGATTTAGATACAGGTTGTTACCGATTTGCAGTGACTGATGCCGGATGTGATGGTTTGAGATTCTTTGCAAACAGCGCTGGAAATGGCAAGATTTGGCTGCACAATGCTGAGCCAGCAAACTATTTCCCACCATTATATCAGTTTGAAGATGAGTTTGGGTGTGAAACCGAATTTAACTTCACAGTAGGGTATGAGAATGGCGAAGAGGCCGAGGGCTACCCTGCCGGAATGATGGAAACAACGAAACAACAAAACCTTTGGGTTTATCCAAATCCGAGTAAAGGTGATATCACTATTGCGGTTCGTGATTTTGTAGAACCAGGAACACTAGATATTTACAACACATCGGGTCAGAAAGTGAGATCTGTGCAAATAGTGGGAATGAATTCAACTCAAATTAGCGGACTTGCTGCCGGTAATTACATTGCCAAATTTGTAGGTGAAAGCACTTTTCAAACGGCATCTTTTGTAATTGTTAAATAGGCATTAGTGCATTGCAGTTTCGGCTGCTTCTTTCAAAGAAATTTGAATACCATTTTTAAAAGCAATAACATGGGCGAGAGGGTAACCTTTCGCCTTTGCTTTTTGCTTTAGTTGGTCTGCGCTATCCAATGTGCTCAAGCCTTTAATACTATAAACAAAACGACCGTTTTTCTGCTCTTGACTAACATTGCCTAGGCTGTAGAAGTTTGCACCATTAGGCTGTTGACTCGCGCTAGCAACAATTACTACAACGTATTCAATTGTATTTGAGTTTGCAGCAGTATTTTGGCTGTAGCCGAATTCATTGGCAAAAGCAATTGCATTTTCTTCGCTTAATTTTCGTGCTTCCAGTTCTCTTCTCAAGGCTTCCATTTCTATGAGAGAAGACTGATATTGCGTTTTGAAATTATCGCGCTCGGTGCGCATTTCTGTTACTTCGTCTTTTAATTCTTCAAAGGCAAGTTTGTTGCTCAGTGTGGCGTTTTCAAGTTTTCCTTCCAGTTCATTTGCGTGAGCTTCCGATTCCTTTGCTTGGTTATGGCTGGTTAAAATTTGAATTTGAAGTCGGCTAATGTCTTGTTGCAATAGCACTTCTTTCTTGTCGGCTCGCTCGGCTGCGGTTGCTAGTGAATCTATTTGCAATTGTGTCACCATATTTTTTGATTCGGCATCATTCAAGCTTTTTCTCAACCAAGTTTCTTCGTTACGCATGGCTAGCAATTGCAGTTCTTTTTCACTTAAATGTTGCTCAAGTATGTTTAGACTCTGGTTTTTCGTTTCTATGTTGTTCAACAGATTTAAAACAGCTACTCGCGCGCTGTCTTCTCGCTCGCGGCTATTCGTTAGCTTTTGCTGTAGGTCAGTTACTTCAAGTCTTGATTTGCTTTCGCGCTGACTCAACGAGTTTATTCTATACATCAGTTTTTGCGCTTCTTCTACTTGGCTAGTGGTGGCTACTTCTAGTGCTTTTAGGTTTTTTTCAGTAAGACTTTTATTGGCAAGCAATTGGCTCATTTCGGCCTCTTTAGTTTCAATGGTTTCCTTCAGTTGTTGATCTGCATTTTTAATGCTAGCGAGCTGGGCATTTAAGCTGTCAAGTTCGCTTCTACTATTCTTTTTGCTTTCCAGCACAGTGCTGTTAAGTCTATTCAAACTATCAATTTTCAACTCGTATGCGCTGATACGGCCGTTGGTTGAGTATAATCTCTTTTGCAGCTCTTGGTTTTCGGTAGTGCGCAAGCTCAAATGCTCGGTCAAGCTATCAGAAAGCTGTTCTATTTGTTCTTTCTGAAATTTAAGCTCGTCAATGCGTGATTGTTGCTTTTGCGCATGCTCTGTCTGCAGCTGTTGCTCTTGTTGTTTCCAAGTAAGTTGAGATTTTAGTTTTTCAATTTCATTTTGCAATTCTCGGTCATCATTTTCTATCGCAATCAGTTTTTCAAGTGAATCAATTTGCCGCTTTTGCTGGTCTTCGGTTAATTGTTTTAATTGTAAGCTTGCTTCCAGCTTGTTGGCTTTTTCAATGGCTTTTGCTTCGGCTTCAAATTGCTTTTGAAGTTTATCGCTAAGGCTAGCAGCATAAGCACGCGCGCTGTCAGCTTCAAACTGAGCACGTTCATACAACGTTTCTTGCTGTTTGATAGAGTTGCGCATAGCTTCGTCAGCACGCTGTATGTCTTGAAGTTTCTTTGTGAGGTTATTTAGTTGCGCCAAGGCTGCCGATTGATCCACTTTACTCGGATTGGCCAAGGTTTGCTGTAGTTCGTTCAGCTGTTTTAAGTTTTCGGCTTCGGTTGTTTTTTTCTTTTGAAGATCTTGGCTTAGTTGAGCAATCAATTCGCTTTTTAAGTCTATTTGCTTTCGCAAATATTTCAATTCGCTTTCTACTTGTGTCAATCTATCTTTTCCGAAAAAGCCCTCCATGGTCTCGATGTCCTCTGGGCTTACTTCCACGGATGTTGCAATTTTAGTGTCGTTAAAAGCTCTGTCGTTTTCTTTTCTGCCATCCGAACTAACGTTTGCTCGTATATAAAGCACTTTGC
>JANRBI010000029.1 GCA_030727625.1 Salibacteraceae bacterium | reverse complement strand
TGTCACATCGAGTGGCCTTTGCAAAAGGCTTTATCGAGATGGACATTGGAAAGTTCAAGAACAATGAGAACTTCAACTTCAAGCTCAAGAACAAACTTCTGTGAGCTTTCTGTCTTGCTGCTTTGAGCGAGAAATTAAAAAACCGAAATCATCTCTGTCACATCGAGTGGCCTTGGCAAAAGGCTGTATCGAGATGGACATTGGAAAGTTCAAGATCAATTACAACCTCGTACCGAAGTCTCATTATCAAAAAAAACAGCAAACTACCCACTACCCACTATCCACTGACCACTCACAAACAGCTGCCCACTCCAAAACAGTTCATCTACAAATCAATCGTCATCATAACAATATTTGGCGAATTGGTAGAAAAGCCAAATAGATAGAGCAATACAGCTATAGAAACCAACGTTGGGTTTGTTAATCGATTGAAAATCAGTTGAGCCTTACTAACCTAAACACCTCCTTATGCAACGCTTCGTTTCCATTTTCGCCCTATCAGCTTTGATGATCAAAGGATCAATTTCTTTAGCAAATACCGATGTTGCCATTATCGAATTTCGCGAAGGCAGCGCCATCGTTGATTATTATGTTGCGCAGCAGCTTGATCGTGTTTATGAAACGCTTCCAATTGAGAGCAGCATAGAACTTGAATTGGTGCCGCAGCGCGAGATCAATCTCTATTACCAAAAAAGTGCGATGCTTTCGAAAGAACGCAGTTTGAGCGTGGCCAATTATTTCATCAGAAAAGGACTAGATGCATCGCGCGTAAGTTTTAACAGCTACCGAAAAGGGCTTTATGTTGAGACCGTTTCTTACAATGATTTTCAGGAATTGAACAGCGCACTCATTTTCCGACCCAAGGTTACTCGATCTAAAAGTCCGCCATTACGATTTACACATTCAGGTGCGAATCCGTTTGAAAGCAATTGCCTCAATCAGAGCATCAACAGCGCACAAGAAAACGAACTCTATCATCCAAACGGAGCCTCAGTTAGCATTCCTGCAAATGCTTTTGAAACAGAATCTGGGTTAGCAATGCCAAGTACTTCAGTAGATATTCAGTTTTGTGTTTACATAGATGCAGCAGACTTTTTAATGGCTGATATTACCTCAAATGCCACGAAGCGCTGGCTAGAAAGTGGCGGAATGGTTTTTATAGAAGCTTTTTCTGGCAAAGAAAAATTGCGGTTAAAGTCGCTCACAGAAATCGAAATCAGGCTGGAAGAACAAATCGGAAACCCAAAAGGAATGATTGTTTTTACAGGTGAAAACAGGTACAATATTGTGAACTGGAATCCATCGCCAAAAGATGAAGTGGTGAAGAAAATGAAGCGTGATACTGCTTATGTTGAGGATCTTTTTACCGGTGAAATGGCAATATTTTTAGAGGACGGTTTGGAAGAAGAATATGACGAATTTCAAGGTTACCTCCTTAAAGTGGGCAATCTTGGCTGGATCAATTGCGATCGTTTTTTAGACATTCAAAACACAACTGATCTTATGGTGAATGTAAGTGGTGGAAGCCGCGGTATGGCTGTTCGCATGGTATTCGAAAAATTAAACTCGGTTTTACCTGGCTACTCTATCAATACTTCTGGAACTGTAAAATTTGATGGTGTGCCAACCGATGAAGCAGTTACTGTGTTGGCATTTGGTAAGCAAGATGGCAAACCGATGTGGGCCGAACAACGATTTGTGTTGGGTTCTAGCAAAGAACTTGACTTGACACCGCGCAGCATGAGCGAAACTCAAATCAAGGCAGAAATGGCCAAGTTTGGGAATTAATTTCCTCTAAGATTTAGCTATTTAGACCAATTGTCTTAAGCCATAGCTCACCTAGTTTCTCATCTGATTTACTAAACCTATTTTCGCGCAAAATTGAAACAGATGACGAAGGCAGGTTTAGTAGGCGTTTTCATGGCGTTTTTAATGATTTCTTGCGGTGGTGAGACCAAACAAAATGAGGCAGATATGGAGGCGAATACGAGCCCAGTAAAACCTATTCACTCTTTTGCGCAGCCTGAAGTAGCGGTGGTAAAACACTTGTTTTTAGACGTAGCCGTAAACTTCGAAAACAAAGAAGTTGCTGGTTGGGTGCATTACGCTATCAAAACGGCCAAAGGCGCAGAAAGAATTGTGCTTGACGCGAAAAACTTGAGTATTTCAAAAGTGATGGTAGATAGCATTGAAACCAAAGATTGGTGGCTTGGCGAAGAAAAACCATTCTTGGGTCAAGCGCTTGAAATTGCCATTTCAGACACTACTAAAATGGTAAGCGTTAAGTATTCATCGGTTAATTCTGACGCCATTTTTTGGTTAGACAATGGCGATAAGCCGCCTTTCATGTTCACACAATCACAAGCTATTTTGGCGCGCACTTGGTTGCCTTGTCAAGATAGCCCTGGCATCAGATATACTTACAATGCGCGCGTTACGGTTGACGCAGGCTTGATGGCGTTGATGAGCGCTACAAATCCCACGGAAGTGGATAGCTCAGGTATTTATGAGTTTGAAATGACACAACCCATTCCTAGCTATTTGATGGCGCTTGCAGTGGGCGATGTTCGCTACGAAAAATTGGGTGCAAACACAGGTGTATACGCTTTGCCAGAAGTATTGGATACCGCAGCTTTTGAGTTTGAAGACATGCAAAAAATGCTTGAAAGCGCTGAAAAGCTTTACGGTAAATACGCTTGGGAACAATACGATGTCTTGGTTTTGCCAGCGAGTTTCCCATTTGGTGGTATGGAAAATCCACGATTGACCTTTGCTACACCAACCATTTTGGCGGGCGACAAATCATTGACTTCGCTTGTTGCGCATGAGCTTGCACACAGCTGGAGCGGAAACCTGGTAACCAACGCCACTTGGAATGACTTCTGGTTAAACGAAGGATTTACTGTGTATTTCGAGCGCAGAATCATGGAGGATATTTATGGGAAAGATTATGCAGATATGTTGGCGGTATTGGGTCGTCAAGATTTGTCGCATACCATGCAAGATCTTGCTGATCATCCTGAAGACACACAACTAAAACTCAACCTCGAAGGGCGCGATCCTGATGATGGCATGACCGATATTGCTTATGAAAAAGGCTATTTCTTTTTGAGAACCATTGAAAAAGAAGTTGGTCGCCAAAAGCTGGATGTGTTCTTAAACCGACATTTTAGTGAAAACGCATTCAAAACCATCACTACAGAGGTGTTTTTGAAAAACTTGAAAGCACAATTGTTTGATGGCGATCAAGCAAAATACGATGCTTTGAAAATTGACGAATGGGTTTATCAACCGGGCATTCCAAGCAATTGCATGGAAGTGAGTTCAGTATTGTTTGAGCAAGTGCAAGCGCAGGTAGATTCATTTAACAACGATATGGCGGTAAGCAAGATTGACACTGCAGGTTGGACCACGCACCAATGGCTTTATTTCTTAAGAAACATGCCAGATAGCGTAGCTTTTGATCGCTTGGGCGAATTGGACAATACCTTTGGATTTACCAAAACTGGAAACTCTGAAATAGCTGCAGAATGGTTTGTGATTGCCATCAATAACGACTACAGAAATGCGGATGAAGCCATTAAGAAGTTCTTGTTGCGCGTTGGCCGCAGAAAGTTTTTGATTCCGTTGTATAATGCGCTGATTGATGCCGACCCAAGTCTTGAGCGTGCGCGCAGTATTTATGCCGAAGCGAAATCAAATTACCACAGTGTTGCAACCAACACCATTGATCAGATGTTAAAGCTCTAAATCCATCGTTGATGAACATAGACAAGCCAGAAACTACCGATTTCACTCCTCTTAGCTTTAGAGATTTTTCTACGGCTTTTGCACACTTGAGCGACAAAGAATTGCGCTTTAGTCATCGCATTTTTAGCCTGATGAACAATGAGAAGCTTACCAGTTTTGCCACCAGTTTGGGCGAATTGGCGTTGAAGTGGAATTTGCCAGTAGGTTGGGCTGCCAAGCCAACTATTTTCAAAGTTTTTTGTGGTGGCGAAACCATTTACGAATCGCTAAAAGCAGTTGAAAAACTTGGGATAAATAACATCGGAGCCATTCTCGATTACTCGGTAGAAGGGCAAGAAAAGGACCATGAGTTTGGGAAAACAGAGCTTGAAATTGTCCGCATCATTCAAATGGCTTCAGAAAACTCTTCCATTCCGGTAGCATGCATTAAAATCAGCGGTATCGCAAGTAATTTATTACTTGAAAAACTTTCAGAAGGAAAAGATCTGAACCATAAAGATAAACGCGATGCAGCAGCCTTGCATCAGCGGTTTGAGCGCATTTGCCAAGCTGCGTTTGACAATAATGTGCCGTTGTATGTAGATGCAGAGGAAAGTTGGTTGCAAGTAGCTATAGATCGCTTGGTAGAAAGCATGATGGTGCGCTACAATAAAGAGCGAGCGATCATTTTCCAAACCATTCAAATGTTTCGCCACGATCGTCTTTCTTATTTCTCTAAACTGATAGAGCGGGGCAGGAGAGAAGGCTTTAAAATTGGAGTGAAAATAGTGCGCGGTGCATATTTAGATAAAGAAAACAACCGCGCAATTGCGAAAGGTTATCCAACACCCATTCAGCCAAACAAGCAAGCTACGGACGATGCATACAATGCAGCATTAAGCTTGAGTGTGGAGAACATTGATTGGGTTGAGATTTGCGCAGGAACGCACAATGAAGAAAGCTCGATTTACCTCACTGAATTGATGCACGAGCACAATTTGCCCAACAATCATCCGCATATTTATTTCTCTCAGCTTTATGGCATGAGCGATTATATGAGCTTCAATTTGGCGGCTTCGGGGTATAATGTGAGCAAGTATTTGCCTTATGGGCCAGTAAAAGCCACGTTGCCTTACTTGATTCGCAGAGCAAAAGAAAACTCAGCTATTGCGGGCCAAATGAGCAAAGAGTTCACCATGATCAGCAACGAATTGAAACGAAGAAGACAGCAAACCTTCGAGGTTTAGTTAAGTTCGCGGCTATCATCACACATCATTGATGCCAAAGCTTACATATTTTTTATCGTTTGTCATTTTCTCGATTGTCTTGGGCTTTTTGTTAGAACAGTTTTCTGTTTTCACAAATGTGAATCAACCACCAGCTGGGCTGCATGCTTGGCGACAAACCGATTGCGCTTCTTTGGCTTATCTCTATGCAGAAGAAGATCGCTCGTTTTTCGATCCAGCTATTCATAGTCAAACGTCTGATTTTCTTGAGTCAGGAGATTGCGCACCAAGCGAAGCACCCATCTTGTTTTATTGGGTTGGAAAATGCTACCAATGGTTTGGTGTGAACGAAGCTTATTTCAGGCTTACTACACTGGCGCTGTTTATCATCGCTTTATTGTCGCTTTTCGCGCAATTATTCAATTTGCAAAAGCAGTTTTTCGAGTCAGCTTTGCCCATTTTGTTTTGGATTTCATCGCCTATTTTACTTTACTATTCCAACAACTTTTTGTCAAACATGTCGGGCCTTTCTATGGCCGCCATTGCTTTTGGCTTTGGATACAGCTACATCCAAACTCAAAGAAGCAAACACCTCGTTTTGGCCTGTGTGTTTTTCGCCATTGCGGGCTTGTTTAAAGTGACCGCTTTGCTTGGTTTAATGGCATTTCTTCTTGCGTTTGTTGTGGATGCTTTACTCAGTAAAAAATCCATTTTCAATAAAAAATTGCTTTGGATAATATTGGCTTTTGTACCCACAGCTGCTTGGGTTTTTTACGCACGATGGTACAATGAAGCACATTTGTGCTATTATTTTTCTACAACAACCTTTCCTATTTGGGAACTGGATCTACATGGAATTCAATACCATTTAGAGCTTATTGTTGAGCGTTGGAAAGGTCAGTTTTATCCTACGGCTTCACTTGTAGTTTTGGCCGCTTCCATTGTCTTGATTCTTGTTCGAATTAAACGCATCAATAGATTATTTCTGCTTTGGTTACTCTTTGCCAGCCTTGGCACTTTGGCTTATTTGGCCATGCAATTTCAAGTGCTTTTTGCACATGATTACTATTTCACAAACCTGTTCATTTTGCCGCTGATGCTCATGGTTGAGCCATTTAAAACGCTGAGTAATATTTCTAACAAATGGTTGAAATTAGGGGTTGGTATAGCGCTGTTTGTTTGCTTGGGTTTTGCCATAAACGATTCTAAATCAGAAGCTGAAAAACGCTTTTTAAAGTTTGAAGATGTAACCCGCGAACGCTTAATGAAGCTAGAACCATGGCTGACCAGAGTAGGGGTGAAACCGAGTGATAAAGTGGTTTTTGCTACAGATGAAAGCAATGTGTCGCTTTATTACATAAAACGCAAAGGTTGGACACAATACGGTTATCCGATCGATGAAAATGGCAAGATGAGCGATTCAGAAAACTACGCTTTCAGGCTCACCGTGATGGCAAAGCACAATGCAGCTTATTTGCTGCTGTATGGAGACGATGCCCTGGAAAGATTCCCAGAATTAGAGCTTCACAAAGACGCTTTTGTAGCCGATACTGCGGGCTTGAGTGTATATCGCTTCAAAGCCAATTAGGCGATGTCTTTCCCTATCAACTTAACGGTTTTCTTGCGATTGATTTTCCCGTTTTCAGTTTCTACAAACGCATCTAAGTAATGGATTTCTTTCGGGATTTCGTATTTGTGTAAGTCGGTTTTAATATCGTTGAGCAATTCGGCTTCGTCAGATGCACCCATTGGTTGGCCTTCGATTACCAATACCAGTCTTTCGCCCAGTTTTTCATCAGGTAAACCTGCAAAAAAGAACTTCGTGTTCATGAACGATTTCACCAGTTTCTCAATCGTTTCTGGAATAATTTTCACTCCACCACTATTGATCAAATTGTCTGCGCGGCCCATCCATCTGAAGGTAGTTTCGTTTTCTAGTTCCACAATATCGTTGGTCACTAGTGGATTTTCGGGCAACAGTTCACTGTGAATCACCAAGCAGTCGCGTTCGTCTTTTGACACGGTAATGCCTTCAAGTACTCTGAACGGTTCTTTTTCTTTCACACCCGTTATGCGTCTTAGCGCAATGTGCGAAATGGTTTCGGTCATGCCGAAAGACTCAAAAATTTCGTTTGGCCAAGTAAGTAAGTCGGCTTCTAAACGCGGATCTACTTGTCCGCCACCGATGATTATTTTTTGAACCTTTTTCCACGTTTCAGTGGCTTCTGCATCTTGCAAAATGGCGTGCATTTGATAAGGAACCACCGCTGCAAAATGAATATCAACACCCGTTGGAATTTGAGGCACGGCTTCGTTATCAGCAATGTGCAAATCAAGCTCGCCAATGATGGCGCGGGCAATCATCATTTTACCACCAATAAATCTATTCGGAATGCAAAGCAGCGCTCCATCGCCTTTTTTCAGCTCTAGAAAGCCAAGTGTGCGCTTAGCGCTTGCTAAGATTTGTTCTTTTCTGATTTTGAAATTCTTTGGTCGCCCGGTGCTTCCTGAAGTGCGGGTTTCAATCCACTCTTTGGTGTTGCTCCATTCTACCACAAACTCCAAAATATCTTCGATGTGCGAAATGCCATAACCTTCTTGCAATTGCTGCTGAGCATAAGCGCGCCACTCGTGCAGCGATCGTGCTTTGCCGTCAATCGACAAGGTTTTATATTTTTTCCATTCGCTTACTTCAAGATCGGCTCTATAGTCCATTGTGAGTTCGGGTTGTGATGTATGAATTCGGCCTCAATATAAAGAGGAGAATCGATATTGTTGGTGTAAAGACTTCCGGTTCCTAAACCTTGAGGCATTTTCACACCCTTGTTAAACGTAAATTGAGTGATAAAATTGAGGCCCACGTTGCTTTCTAGCGCTGATGTCATCCACCAAGCAATATTCAAATTATTTGCAAGGTTAATCCAATTTTCGCAAGCTTTTAGTCCGCCAAGCAGGCTTGGTTTCAAAATTATATATGGTGGCTTTATCATTTTCAATAAACTTTCGCCATCGGATATGGCATTTAAGCCAATCAATTCTTCGTCAAGCGCAATGTCTAAAGGCGATTTTTCGCACAACTCGGCCATTGTTTCCCATTGTTTTGGCTTTATCGGTTGCTCAATACTGTGAAGGTTAAAATCGCTCAAGCGCTTCAATTTCTCCAGTGCATTGCTGGGTGTAAACGCACCATTAGCATCTACGCGCAGTTCTAGTTCTTTTTCAGAATATTCTTTTCTGATCCAGCGCAGCATGTTTAGTTCTTCTTCAAAATCGATGGCGCCAATTTTCATTTTTATGCAGCCAAAACCTGCTGCCACCTTTTCTTTGATCTGCTGCTGCATGTAGCTTGGCGTGCCCATCCAGATCAGGCCATTTATGCGCATGCCAGCTTGTCCAGCCACAAAACGATCTTCGTAAAAGCGTTTGCTGCCTTTTGCTGCTATGTCGGCTAGCAGCATTTCCACGCCAAAAGCAATGGCCGGAAAAGCGCTTAAATCGGGTAGGGGAGATTGCTCGCGAAGCGCAGTGCACACTGCATCTAGTTTGGTTTCAAACACCGATAGGTCATCTGGACTCAAGCCTTCGATGATGTTGCATTCGCCCAAGGCAGGCATTTCAAAATCTGTGCTTTCAGCTACCAAAAACCACGAAGGTTTAGTAAGCAAAACGCCCCGCGAAGTTCCGCTGGGGCGTTTAAAATTCAGTATGTATTTTTTCCAATAAATGGTCATGTGGCTTGCTGTTGATGCATTAAGAAACAGCGTAAACAATCATTAGTTCTCCACCACCACGCCCATTGCGCTAAACTTGTCAATTCTAGCTTTGATGCGTGCTTCAGGTTTTACGTGTTTTAAATGATCGTATTGTTTCAAAATTTCTGCTTTTACGTTTTCAAAAGCTTCTAAATGATTGGTGTGTGCACCGCCAAGTGGTTCTTTTATAATGCCATCAATCAGTCCGTTGCCGAGCATATCGTCAGCGGTTAGTTTTAGTGCTTCGGCTGCGCGCTCTTTAAAATCCCAGCTGCGCCATAAAATGGAGCTACAAGACTCTGGCGAAATCACACTATACCAAGTATATTCCATCATCAAAACCTTGTCCGCAATACCAATTCCTATGGCTCCGCCCGAAGCGCCTTCGCCAATTACAACGGCAATTACAGGCACTTTCAAACCAAACATGTCCATGATGTTGCGCGCAATGGCTTCACCTTGGCCGCGTTCTTCTGCTTCCAATCCTGGAAAAGCTCCGGGAGTATCTATAAAACAAACAATGGGCTTATTAAATTTCTCAGCCATGCGCATCAATCGCAGTGCTTTGCGGTAACCTTCAGGATTTGCCATCCCAAAGTTTCTGTACTGGCGCATTTTGGTGTTGATGCCTTTTTGCTGGCCTATAAACATGAAAGTTTTACCATCAATGCTACCAAAACCGCCCACCATTGCTTTGTCATCACGCACGGTACGGTCGCCATGTAGCTCTAAGAACTCACCGCCAGTCAAGGCATTTATGTAAGCCAACGTGTATGGTCTTTCGGGGTGGCGACTTACCTGCACTTTTTGCCATGCAGACAAGTTGTTGTAAATCTCTCTGCGAGTTTCAACCACCTTGTTTTCAAGTTCTTCAATCGACTCAGACGATTTCAACTTGCTCTTTTCTTTCACTTGTTTCAGCTTATCGAGCTGTTCTTCAAGTTCCTGAATTGGTTTCTCAAAATCAAGATAAATGGCCATGGGCTTA
>JANRBI010000028.1 GCA_030727625.1 Salibacteraceae bacterium | reverse complement strand
TCTCCGCCCGAGTATATCAAGCGAATGGCTTCTTGCATTTGCCCGTTCACATCTATTTTCTGAATGCCAGAATACTGTCCAACTCCGTGATCAATGTGCACCACATAATCTCCTGGCTGCAAATCCGTAAGCTCTTTTAGCGTAAGCTGTCTATCCGCATCATTAAAGCCTTCTTTCAGTCTGTATCGGTGATACCGCTCAAACAATTGATGGTCAGTGTAGCACACCAATTTCAAATCGTGATCTACAAAACCTTCGTGAATAGCCGTGTTTATTCCTTCAAACTCAAAAGGAATTTCGCCCTTCGAGCGGTTTTTAATAATGTCTTCAAAAATCTGATGAAGCCGCGTTATTTGCTTCGGGTTCGAAGCAAAAATGTAGTTCTTAAAACCATTGTGCTCATGATTCGAAAGATCGTTCATCAGCAAATCAAAATTCTTGTTGAACGACACCTGAGGCGTTTGGTTAAACCGAATTTCCACATCAGGTTTCATGGCCGATGGCCGATCAAATTCCACTTGCGTGAATCCCAACAAATTCTTCAGAAACCGCTCTTCGGAAGTGTAAATTTCGCTTGGATCAAGCTGTTTTACATTCGTTTTTAAGTTGCTGTGTATTTCTTGCGCCTTCGCAAAAGCCTTTTCAATATGCTCTTGTATCAACTCAAAATTCTTGAGCCAAATCACCGAGCTGTCAGGCAAATATTCTAGAAAAGTTTGCCGCGTTTCTTTCTTCGCTTGCTTTTGCACATCAGGAATTATGCTGATGTGCCCGTGCTCTTTCACACTCAATTGCGTCACCGGATCAAACGTGCGCAAGCTGTCTACCTCTTCGCCAAACAGTTCAATGCGGTAAGGTCGCTCGTTCGAAAAACTCCAAATATCAATGATGCCGCCACGTATCGCATATTGCCCTGGTTGATATACAAAATCAGTACGTTCAAACTCCAGCTCTTGCAGCATTTCGTTCACAAAATCTTGCGAAAGCGCATCGCCCATGTTTATGGCCAACGTGTTTTTCACCAAGTTTTGCTTCGTAATCACCAATTCAGAAAGCGCTTCGGCATAGGTCACAATCACAAAATGGCGCTTGCGCATGTTTAGCGCATTCAGCACTTCAGCGCGCATCAAGCCATTTTCACCTTCTTTCTTTCGGGGCGAAATAGCTTCTATTTCATCCTCGCTGTGTTCGTATGGTTTTTTACCACTATGCGGCAAAAAGAACACCCGATTCGGTGAAATCAAATTTTGAAGATCGTTGTAAAAATAAGCCGCCTCTTCTCGGTCGTTAAACACCAGCACTTGGTGCACCTCATTTTTCTTAAAAGCCGCTGCCGCCACAAAGCTCAACGCAGAACCAGCCACACCCTTAAGTCGGTGGCGTATAGGCGCAGCAAGGTTTGGCCCAAAATCAAATTGAGCTACCTGTACGCTTTTTTCAAAGTGTTTTTTAAGATCGTCTATTCCCACAATGCAAACGAACCGCGAAAGTGCGCAAAAGTTGATGGATTTCTCACCATCAATTGCTCCTGTTTTTGGGCGCCATTGGCATTTGGTTTTCATCGCAAACCCTCAACGCGCTATTCGCTACAATCTTTGCCGCGTTTGGCAAGTTGCGCCACGCCCAAAAACAGAGCTTCCTCCGGTCGCTGGTTTTGGGCTGCTCCACTAAGCCAAACCCATCAAAGGATTTCCGCTGCTATCGCGGGCGCTGTTTTTAGTGGGCAGTTTTTAGTGGGTAGTTTGCAGGTTGCAGTGGGTGACCTTCGGTAGCAAGTCATTGCTATTTAGAGAATGTCACAGTCTTAATACTTACTACTCAGTACTTAATACTCAGTACTAAAACTGCTAGCGCTGAGCTTGCGAGGTA
>JANRBI010000027.1 GCA_030727625.1 Salibacteraceae bacterium | reverse complement strand
CACAACCAAAATTTGTTGAGATTGCTAGCTGAACCAAATGCGCGCCAGACGAATTAAACTGATGAGTTGGGTTTGGATTAATACTTGACCCATTACCAAAATCCCAAATCCATTGATTTACAACACCAAATGGCGTAGTGGCTGTTTGTGTAAACGGCATAGGCTCATTGGCACAAGAAGCATCATGCGTAAAATCTGCTAATGGAATTTCGTAAACCGTGACATCTTTGGTGATTTGGTCTACGCAGCCACTATCTGAAGTAGCAATGAGCGTAACGCTGTGAAGACCATCTTGAGCAAATTGAAAACTTGGATTTTGGGTTGTAAGTGTATCGTCACCACTATTCAGAACCCAGAGCCAATCGGTCATCGTTCCATTGACCACAAAACTATTATCAATAAACTGGGTGGGAACGTTGAAACAAACTCCTGGAGCAGAAAAATCGACCAGAGGAAGCGGATGAACATCTACTACTTTCACAAGAGAATCAACGCAACCATAGGTATCTGTTAATTCAAGTTTGACAGAATAGATATCAAATATTGGATACAAATGAGCTGCATCCCAAGTCGTATAATCTACACTTTGATTGTTCTGCACATCCCACGTATAGCTTGCTATTGGGAAGGTGTTTTGCGTACTTGAATTGGTGAAAAACACGGTATCACCATCACATGCACTTTGAATAGAAAAGTTGGCATTAGGTGGATTGTGAATTACAATTTGACTGTCGAGTGAAGCGTCACAACCCAATTGCGTTTGCACTGCTAAAGAAACTTGATACGTTCCTGGATTTAAGTACAGATAATTTGTCGCTGAATCAGGACTTACTCCAATGCCATCTCCAAAATCCCAGTTCCAAGAAACAATAGTATCAAGGCTAGAAGCTGAAATATCAGCAAAACTTGTTGAATCACCAAAGCAAAATTGATTCACTGAAAAATTCACATTTGGTGGCGAATAAACATTTATATCTTTTGATCTAATGTCTACACAACCATTCACATCAGTTGCAATTAAACTTACTGTGAAAGTATCCGTAGTAGCGTAAATATGGTAAGGATTAGTGTCATTTGAGACTATTCCATCTCCAAAATCCCAATAAAATGTATCGATATTGGTCAATGCATTTCCAGCAAAGCATGCAGTATCGGCAAAAGTGAAAAACGCAGTGTCTCCTAAACAAACGTTTTGCGATTCTACCTGAAAATCAGTGTATAACTCATAGGTAAAGTTTGAATAAATAGCAGCCTCTTGAGAATAATTATAAAACCCTATTCTTCCCGGCTCAAAACAACCAGTAACGTCAAAAAGGAGTGCACTATCAACATATACGATAATCCTAGTAGGTGTATAAATGATATCAAAATGATAGGTTGTAAAATCAACCCAGCCGTTGGCATTTCCCCAGTTAGAGGCCAGAACATTCCAGGTAGTGCTGTTTGTATGATTCCAAAAACCAGGAAATATACTTGCGTTATTGTTTTGATAAGTTCCGTCTACGTCATTTAAAGATGGACCTGCTTGTGTAATCCAACCCAGATAATTTTGATAACTCTGTTTCCAATCGAAAACCACAAAATCCATATCTAAAGTAGGGGAAGTAGTAGGGTATCCAGCAAGATTAAATGGTCCTTGATAACCCATTACGAAACCGATGTAGTCATCATCAAAAGCTATGTTGACCATTATATCTCCAGAAAATTTAACATTGATAAAAGTGTCTGGACTCACATAAAAAGTGGGGCAGTTAGTATTTGCCAAACTCTGAACAGAAGTAGGAGGATTTGCGACATTCCAATTTCCTGTATTTATTCCGTAATGCGTCCAGCCATTATAGTCAATGGTTCCAGCACACTGAGCAAACCCATTCCCCGAAAGGGAAATGAAAAAAAGAAGAAATGAAAATGCTCTCAGTAATTTACTCATGAATGCAACCAAATATAGCAGCTTGGTGGTTCTAAAACGCACGAAGTTTGGCTTGGTTGGCCAAAATGATCGATTTATCGAGAAAAAGTCAGATTCCGTGCTGATCTATCAAGTAAACCAATGCTGCAATGGATGCTGCACCTAGTTCTAACTCGCGCTTGTTTACTTGATCAAAAGTGTCGTTTGCACTGTGATGATGGTCAAAATAACGTTGGCTATCTGGTACAAAACCAATCATGACGTTCTCATCTGTTTTGAGCAGACCAATATCTGCGCCCCCGTGGCCTTCATCAAGCTGATGCAAACCATAGGGCTCGAGCATGTTTTTCCATGATTGGATTTTCAGCAAAGCTTCTGGGTTTCCTTCTACATGAAAACCACGTGGAGTGAAGCCACCGCGATCTGACTCAATAGCAGCAATATGTGTTTGACCAGATTTTTCAGCCACTTCAGCATATTTCTTAGCACCGCGAAGACCATTTTCTTCGTTCATAAAAAACACCACTCTGATCGTGTGCTCAGGCTGGTAATCCATCTTTTTAAGTAGCTCAAGCGCAGCCAAACTCTGCATCACTCCTGCTCCATCGTCATGCGCGCCATCGCCCACATCCCAACTATCAAGATGGCCGCCAACCAAAATCACTTGATCAGGATATTTACTCCCCTTTATTTCGCCTATTACGTTGTGTGAAGGCGCATCTTCAAATGTTTCGCAAAGCTGGCGCAGATAAAACTGCACTTCATTGCCTTGAGCAATTGCAGCACTCAAGGCTTCTGCATCTGCAGTGCTAATGGCCGCGGCTGGAATAGAATCTACCCCTGCTTCGTAACCCATAGAACCTGTATGCGGAAAATCGTCAATACGCAAATTGAGCGAACGCACGATTGCGGCCTTGGCTCCGTACTTTGCCGCTTCTACTGCTCCGCCCCATCTATGCTTTACACAATGTCCATAGCTATGAAAAGTGTACAAGTTTTCGGCTGGCATTTTTTCATTGAAAAACACAATTTTACCCGCTACTTTCTCGCGACCAAGTGTTGCCAATTCACTCCATTCGCTGATCTCAATTATCGGAGCTAAAATGCCTTCGTTGCCTGTAGAGATAGATCCGCCAAGCGCACAAATGTTTACCAATTTTTTCTCGCCCTTATCTGCTGCGAAAAATGCGATTTCCTTTTCGCCACGTTCCCAATGCGGCACCATTACTGGCTGTTTGGTAACGTCTAAGCCCAATTCATTCATTATTTTGAATGAATATTCCACGGCTTCAGCTGCTTGTGGCGATCCACTCAAGCGATGACCAATGTCTTTACAAAGGCTTTCGAGCCAAGGATAAGCGCTGCAATCGGTAAGCGATAATTTGAACAAAGATTCGATTACCGCCTCGTCACCTTTTGCCTGAGTTGGAAGTTCCTTTTGAGCTTGCAATGAGGAAAAACCCAAAAGAGAAACCGAGAAAAGAAGAAAGAAATACTTCACTATTGAAGAATGATTTTTTGATGAGATAAACGACCATTAACAGTCATTTGAACCAAATAAACGCCCTTGTTTAAATAAGATAAATCAAGTGAAAGAGCAGCTTTATTTGGGCTTAAATTCGCAACAACATTACCTTGAATCCCAATAACTTGAATGCTTTCAATCAAGCTTTCGCTTGAAATAAATAACTGACCTAAAGTTGGATTTGGATACAACTCAAAACGTGTGCTTAACTCTTCCAAGCCAAGAAGGTCTATTTCCTTTTCAATTTCATCTGAACCGTAATCATTGAAGACGTATAACTTGGCTGTGAAAATTTGAAAATCCATGTAATCGTAGCATGGACTATAATCAGACGATTGACCACCGTTTCCGAAATTCCACAAAACAGTTTCTGCCCTTAGGCTCGTATTTTCAAAGCAAACGCTGTCTCCGAAAATTTGGAATTCGAAATTGGCAACAGGCGCCAAACAAGAATCTGTGCTTAAATAAGCAATGTTTGAAGTGTCTGTCAAGCCCATGTTATCTTCAACTACACAACGCACTAAAACACTGTCTAGCAGTGAGTCTGCACAATAAGTATACGAACTCGCACTACTTGAGGTCACTGTATTCCAGCCTGTTAAATCTAATTGCTGCCAGTGATAGGTTAATGAATTACCTACTGCAGTAATGGTGAAGTCTTCACAAGCGCCAATACAAACCACATTGTTCTGTGGATTTTGAGTGATCACAGGTTGCGCGAAGAGCGAAACAGAACAAATGGTAGCAAAAAGAAAGAGTAAGGATTTTTTCATAGAGGCCAAATAAGGTGGTAAAAGTAATCTTCTGAGCTATTTGCCTGTAGGCAAAAAACTAGTGTGAAATTCTATTTGGCAAGCAGACGTATTTCAACTAATAAATGCTGCTTTAAGATGGATTTTTCTTTGAAAAATTGAATCTGACACCAAGGTAAAATTCGCGTCCATGCAGTGATGAATAAGCGTAACTCGTGTCGAAATACGGACTAAAACCACTCGCGAAATTAGGATCGTTATATCCTGAAAGTGGCGAATAAGCCTGCTTGTAATTACCGAGATTTTGAATCCCGCCATAAAGCTTCCATGACTTTTGCTTGAAGCGCTTGGTAATCTGCAAATTCTGTAAAGCAAAAGCTTCGCTCTTTGTGGGCCGAGCGACTTGCATAGGTTCGCCATTTACATCCAAATCATATACTTCTGGCAATTGCATTGGACCAGTAAATTGACATGTATATGCCACATCTAGTTTCCACTTTCTGAAAGAATAATTCACGGTGAGCACGCCACTAAGTATCGGAGCAAACTCTATTGGTTTCAGTACACCGCTTTGGCTCATTATAGCAGCTCTATTGGTATTAAAACCAAGATTATACGCCAAGGGAAAATCAAACTGTTGGTTCAAATTGATGGATGCTCCCATGGTTTGCGCTCCGCTGGTTCCGTTGGCGTAAATGATTTTTCCAGCAACATCATAATTAGGCTGAATGATGTTATTGAAATCAGTGTAAAAAGCATCCACATCAATACTTCCCTGGCTGTTTCGCCATGTGTATACATGATGAAAATTACCCGAAATATTCCAAGATCGCTCAGGATTCAAACTTTCTTCAATCACCACTTCGCGCTGACCAGTAATAAATGCGTGGTCTTCGGTAAACAGGTTTACAATTTTGAATCCTGTGCCGAAATTTGCTCGAAGACTTGTCCATTCACTTAGGTTGTATTTAGCGCTCAATCGTGGAGCAGGAATCAATCCGTGCGTGTCATAATATTCTAAACGCAAACCTGTTAAAAGGGTAATTCTAGCGCCAAACTTCCATTCATTTTCCGCAAATATTCCAGGAATATACTGATGCATTGGTGCATTGTTGAACGCTTCGTTGGTAGCAACAGTATTGTCATCATAAAACTGATAGCGATTAGTAAAACCAGCTAATAACGTGTGTTTTCGCCAAGGTTTGGTATACACGAGGTTTGAAAAGCCAACGGTTTGATTTGCCAAATACTGAGCTGCACCGTAATAGCTGTCTTGATCGTGCAGACTGAATGAATAATCGAATCGCAGGTTGGCTTTTACTTGAAAATCATACGTCCCAAAGACTTCCAATCGTTTGGTGTAAACGCTTTCGCCATACACACTTTCGCTTCCGCGATTGGTGCGATAAGCTCGATTTTGGAGGTAATCTTCTACCCCATTTCTTCGATCTTCAAAATAGAGTTTGCCCGTAATGGTAAAGCGCTTGTGATTGGGCCGCCCTAAACTCCATTTGCTCAGTGCACTAAAGCGATCCATGCTCACTTGATCACTAAAACCATCACCATTAGCGTCATCAATTTTGTTGAGATATGACCAATTTACGCCAGTGCTTTGGCTCCATTTTTTCACTTTCCCCGAAAGGGCAAGATTACCAAAGGCCTCTAGATGACTTGTTCCCATAAAATCAGCGGTTATTAATGGCTGATCTTCTGGCTTTTTCGTGATGATATTTATCACGCCACCAATAGCTTCAGAACCGTAAAGTGTTGAATTTGGGCCTTTAATGACTTCGATTCGATCAATCATTTGGGTCGGAATTCCGTTTAAACCATACACGCTGGCAAGGTTTCCATAAATTGGACTTCCATCCATGAGCACAGCTGTATACGCACCCGGCAAACCATTGATGCTGATGCTGTTGGTATTGCAAACACCACAAGCCACCACTTCTTGCACTCCGTTTACCAGCGCCAAACCTTCCATCAAGTTGGTTGCAGGAAGGTTATTGGTGAGTCGCTCCACAGTGATTACATCAATCTTTACAGGCGAGTCGGCTACGAATGTTTCGCGCATGGTGCCGGTAATCACTATTTCATTCAGACCAAGCATATCTTCTTGAAGGTAGATTTTACCTAGATCTAAGGTTTGATTTTCCACAAGTTCAAATGACAAGGTTTTGGTTTTAAACCCTAAAACAGAAACCTGCAGTTCGTATGAACCTGGACTTAAGTTCTGGATGGTGAAGATCCCTATCTCGTTGCTTGAGGCGCCAATGCTAGTGCCTTTCAAAACCACATTAGCAAACGGCAATGCTGCGCTAGACTTGGCTTCGAGCAATTGACCACTCACACTTGACTGAGCTTGGATCAAGAGAGAAACGAAGAATAAAAAACAAAGCAGTAATGTGCGAATCATGGCGCAAATCTAAAATCATTTTTAGACTTATCTAAATTTAGATTTTTACAAGTCAATCAAACCGATTAGATTTGCATCAAAATATTTTCAAGAATGGCTTCATTTACAGTAGAGAATTACCTTAAAGCAATTTATCAACTGAGTCAGAAAACCGAAGGCGGAGTTACCACCAACGCCATTGCAGATCACATAGGCACAAAAGCCGCCACCGTGAGTGATATGCTGAAAAAACTGAACACCCAAAAGCTCATTAACTACAAGAAATATCAAGGCACAGAACTCACCACCAAAGGCAGAAGTATGGCTATTGAGATCATCAGAAAACACCGTTTGTGGGAAGTTTTCTTGGTTGAAAAGCTTGACTTTAAATGGGACGAAGTGCACGATATAGCAGAAGAACTAGAACACATTGAATCTGAAGAACTGACGAACAGATTGGAAGTTTTTCTAGATAACCCCAAGTTCGATCCACACGGAGATCCAATTCCCGATCGCGAGGGAAATATCCAACGCAGAGCACAAGTGCCTCTTTCTGAAGTAGCTACTGGATTAACGGGCATTGTTACAGGTGTAAAAGACAGTTCGAAAGCATTCTTACAATACCTAGACACCATGGGAATTTACCTCGGAAATGAAATTCAGGTTACCGAAATATTCGAATACGACAAATCGCGAACGATCGAGACAGATGGCAGAATGCTAACGCTGAGTCTGCAAGCAAGTAAAAACCTTTTTGTAAAAACAGAAGCATAACATGGAATCGATTTTAAAATACATTGAATCTATTGACCCCGTTTTGGCAGCATTAATCGCTACCACATTCACTTGGTTGCTTACTGCCGCTGGCGCTTCATTGGTGTTCTTTTTCAAAGAAATGAAGCGGAGCGTTTTTGATGGAATGTTAGGTTTTACAGGTGGTGTGATGGTTGCTGCGAGTTTTTGGTCGCTCCTTGCTCCTGCTATAGAAATGGCCGAAAGCCATGGTGATCCGGGTTGGTTACCTGCTGGTGTAGGGTTTGCCGCTGGTGCATTGTTCCTGTTTTCACTTGATAAATTTATGCCTCACCTTCACATCAACTTCTCAAGAGAAGAAGCCGAAGGATTAGAAACAAAATGGCACAAAACCACGCTGTTGGTTTTGGCAATCACTCTCCATAACATACCCGAAGGTTTGGCAGTAGGCGTTTTGTTTGGTGGAGTTGCCGCTGGTTACGAAGGCGCAACTATTGGTGCTGCCGTAGCGCTTGCCATCGGTATCGGTATTCAGAATTTCCCTGAAGGTTTTGCGGTTTCCATGCCTTTGCGCAGACAAGGAGTAAGCAGGTTTCGTTCATTTTGGTTTGGCCAATTGAGTGCCATTGTTGAGCCTGTAGCAGGTGTAGTTGGCGCTTTGGCTGTCATTTACTTTGAGCCAATCTTACCTTATGCCTTAGCCTTTGCCGCTGGCGCTATGATCTATGTAGTAGTAGAAGAAGTAATTCCAGAAACGCAGCGAGACAAGTATACCGACATCGCAACACTAGGTTTTATTGGTGGCTTTTTAGTGATGATGACATTGGATGTGGCTTTGGGGTAATTACTCAAACACAACAATCATTTAACTCAACGGCATAGCTTACCTAAGCCTGAATGGCTAATATTGAAATCAATATTACAACTATGAAAAAGGCGCTGCTTTCTGCTATTCTACTGCTTATCTTATTTCCTATTTGCTTTGCGCAAAAAATAGTTTCGGGCCCAATGGCGGGTTATGCCACAATGCTCGAAGTGGGTTTATGGGTACAGCTAGACGCAGAAGCTAATGTGCAAATTGAATACTGGAAAGAAGGCTCAACCATAAAAGCACAATCAGAAACTTATTCTACAAATAAAAATGAAGCATTTACTGCTCGTTTCAAAGTGGGCGAATTGGAACCAGGAAACACGTACAATTACCAAGTTCTGATCAATGGAAAATCATCTTCAAGTGTTTTAAACTTCACTTCCCAAACGCTTTGGCAATACAGAACTGATCCGCCAGCCTTTAAAATGGCCATTGGTAGCTGTACTTACATAAACGAAGAGCGTTATGACCGACCAGGCACACCTTACGGAAAAAGCTACGCCATTTTTGACAACATCGCCAACATGAATCCTGATGTGACTTTGTGGTTAGGAGACAATATTTACTTGAGAGAAACCGACTGGAATTCTTGGACAGGTTACCTGCACCGCTATTCGAACACGCGCAGTATTCCTGAAATGCAAAAGCTTTTGCAAACAGGTCATCATTACGCCATTTGGGACGATCATGACTTTGGCCCAAACGATGCAGATGGAAGCTGGCTTCACAAAGATTGGGCAATGAAAAGCTTTGAGCTTTTTTGGATGAATCCAAGTGTTGGAGTACCCGGATTAGATGGAAACATAAGTGCCTTTGAATTTAACGATGTAGACTTTTTCTTACTCGATAATCGCTACAACAGAACGCCCTACAATCAAAAAAATGAAGCGCCAGCCATGCTTGGTAAAGCACAAATTGATTGGTTGATTGACATGTTGAAGTTTAGCCGATCGCCTTTTAAAATGGTGGCCGTTGGTGGGCAAATCATCAACGATGTAGCTATTTATGAAAACTTTGCTCAGTTTAAAGAAGAGCGCGAATACTTGCTTCATCGCATTGAGGAAGAAGGAATTAAAGGTGTGATCTTTTTAACTGGAGATCGTCATCATACCGAGCTTAGCAAAATGACCTTGGCAAACGGAGTTGATATCTACGACCTTACGGTGAGCCCGCTTACTTCTGGCGCGCATGATGCAGAAAAAGAAGGCAATTCATTCCGAGTGGATGGAACGTTCTTGGCCACCCAAAACTTTGCAATAGCAGAAGTGACTGGTGCAAGAAAATCCCGTTTAATGACCATTACCATCTATGATTCAAAAGGAGAAATGATTTGGATGCAAGAATTGAAGGGAGCGTATTAGTGGGTAGTTGGTAGTGAGCAGTATTCAGTTCGCAGTTTTTGAGATACATGTTTGGACTTTTAAATAAAAGAGATCAAGAAAATTCAACTTCAACCTCAATCTCAAAATTCAAAATCAAAAAGTTTCAACTCAGTTATTTTGAATCTGGTGAAGTCTAGGCAGAGTCTCCAGATGAAATTCGGATCAATCCGTATATCACGAAGCTTCGTAACGTTGTAAATAAACCCATCTTGTTATCTTAACTCATCTGTGAAAATCTGTGATATCTGTGGCCAAAAATC
>JANRBI010000026.1 GCA_030727625.1 Salibacteraceae bacterium | reverse complement strand
CTGTTTTAGCAGCTAAAGTGGAGGTTACGGCAGAATCTATTCCGCCCGAAACACCCACTACAAACCCTTTGGTTCCTGCTTTTTCTGAATATGTTTTCAACCACAAGCTAATGTGGTCAATCACTGCTGTTACATTCATTTAAAAGAAAATTCCTACGTCAAGTGAAATATAGTTGGTGAAGGCTTTTTTTCTTTCACTAGGAATGGCTTTACCATCAGCATTAAGATCTGGATAGCCGTTAGACTCTGGCGCAAGTATGCGATTAAAATCTTTGTTTCTGAAAGCGTTCATAAAACTGTTGTGCCATCCAAGCCCAAAATAAAGGTTGGTATTTCCGCTTAAGTTGTATTCGCCTCCTGCACTTATATTCAATGCTGTTCTAAAGAAATTCATTTGTTTGGTGATGTTTTCATCATCACGGTCGTCAGGCTTTAGAGCGCTGCCGTTGTCTTGCCAGTCAAAATCATCATTTGCGAAAGCGCGTGTTCTAAAACCTAAGTCCATACCTATGGCTGCGAAATAGGTCATGTAACCAATTTCGTTGGTGCGCATTTTAAGGAGCAAAGGAACATTTACATAGTTGAGTCTATATGTCCTGTCTAATTTACCGGTGTAGTAAACTTCATTGGTCTCGTTAGGCGAAATTTCATTGACTACCAACGAATCGTATGGCTCAATCAGTCCACCACCATTTGATGTGATGTTGAAACCAGTAGAGAAAAGATAGTTAGAGCTTTCGCTAAACTTATAATCTAGCACCAATCCATACCCAAAACCGAGTCGAGGTTGCAGCCCTGATTTTTCGAATTGTGAAATGTTTGGGTTCATCCAGCCAAAATTTGGGCTAGCGTGAAGGCCAAAACGAATCTTACGGTCTTCCATATCGCTCTCTTGAGCGCCAGCCAAAACGCTTGTTCCAAGCAAAAGCGCGGTTATCAACGTTTTTAAATTAGTCATAATTAGCCTCCTTACATTTGCGGCCAAAATTAATATGGCCTTTGTTGTGCAAACTTCTATAATTACTACAGTGCAAACAACACTTTGTTTAATAATCGTATTGCTTTTCGCAGTTGGTTGTGACGAAGATAGACTCAGCGTAGACGTGTCTAACATTGAGGTAAACATAAAGATAGAACGATGGGATAGTGCTTGGTTTGATATGTCGGCTGTCACTTATCGCACCTTAGATGCGCAATGGCGTGAAACGCATCTCGAATTTTACAAGCGCTATATAGAAGATGTTTTATCTCTTGGAACGCTTGACGATTCTAATCTTTTCAATGAAATCAGACGCTTTGCAACAGATGCTACCATGCTCGAAGTGCATGAAACAGTGCAAGAGAAATACAAATCATTAAGCGCTGTTGAGGCAGAACTCACTGAGGCTTGGAAACACTATATATATTATTTCCCAAACCGATCTGTACCAATTCATATTGCCATTGAAAGCGGCTTCAATGTTCCGTTGGCAGTTACAGAAAACACGATTGGAATTCCGTTAGAAATGTATTTAGGAGGTAACGCGGTTTATTACGATTACCTGCAAATTCCATTGTATTTGCGCAGCCGAATGGATGAACAGCATTTGCCATTAGAAGTGATGAAAGCGTGGCTCGAAACCGAGTTTTTGCTGCAAGCAGAAAACCCGAGTTTATTGGATGAAATTATCCATGGTGGAAAGCGACTTTATTGCCTTGATGCCATTTTTCCAGCAACGGCAGATTCTTTGAAAATCAACTATTCGGCTACTCAATTAGCTTGGGCCGAAGCACACGAAGAAAATGTATGGGCGCATTTTATTGACAAAGACATTTTGTTCAGCACCGAAGTGGGCACCATTGCCAAGTTTACACGAGACGGACCTTTTACCGTGGATTTAGTGAAAGAATCGC
>JANRBI010000025.1 GCA_030727625.1 Salibacteraceae bacterium | reverse complement strand
CCAATGCCCATAATCGGGCCCATGAGTGGGGAAATAAGCATGGCGCCAATCACCACAGCGGCTGAGTTTACGTTCAACCCAATAGAGGCAACCATGATCGCGAATACCAAAATCCAGATGTTAGTTCCTTGAAATTCAACGCCTTTTTTGATATAGTCGATGGTTTCTTGCGGATCGGCATTGTCTTCTTCTAAGCTCAATCTTCCGCGCAAGAAGATCAAGAATTCTTTCACCAAGCGCTGTGGCGATGGTTTAGGATGCGGAATTTGCTGGTCTGCTTGGTTGTTTGGTGCAGCGTTGGTTGGCTCTGTACTCATAAGTGTGATTAATAAAGCGGCATAAATGTGCGAAAGAATTGCTTGCTAAGGCGCTTCGAAGCTAAATTATTGCTTTGCCGTTGGGTGATGCCGTCACCTAATGTTGTCCGCCAACTTTTGATTGCATAAATGGCATGGTTCTGGGCAAAACTTCGCTTCGCAGCCACTACATTTGCCGCTCCTCGAAACAGATAGAAATATGAGCGATACGGCAAAGGAAAACACGGTAAATACGGCTGCGGCAATAGATAAGAAAACGCTTTTGAAAGCGTGGGAATTGATGTGCACCGCAAAGCGCATGAGCGAAACATACAACGAAAACATTCAGTTGACATCGAAGTATGTACACGCCACAAGTCGCGGACATGAGGCAGCTCAAATTGCACTTGGCTTGCAGCTAAAACCACAAGATTTTGTGGCGCCATACTACCGTGACGATTCTATTTTGCTTTCCATCGGCATGACGCCATACGACTTGATGTTGCAGCTTTTTGCCAAGCGTGACGATCCATTTTCGGGCGGAAGAACGTATTACAGCCATCCATCTTTGCGAGATGATGACAAACCAAAAATCCCGCATCAAAGTTCGGCCACAGGCATGCAAGCCATACCAACTACGGGCGTTGCAATGGGCGTTCAATACAAAGAACAACAAGGTTTAGCCGAAGATTATAAAGGCGAAAATCCAGTGGTGGTTTGCTCTTTGGGCGATGCATCTATTACCGAAGGCGAAGTGGCCGAAGCCATGCAAATGGCGGTTTTGAAAAAGCTTCCGATCATGTATTTCATTCAAGACAATGAATGGGATATTTCGGCAAGTGCAGACGAAATTCGCGCTGGTGATGCTACGGAATATGCCAAGGGTTTTAAAGGTTTAGAAGTCATTACCATTGAAAAAGGACATGATTTCGTAGAGTGTTACAATGGCTTAAAAAGAGCGATTGATACGATCAGAAAAGAAAGAAGACCGTTTTTGGTTCACTTAAAAGTTCCGTTGTTGAGTCACCACACATCTGGTGTGCGCATGGAATGGTATCGCGATGATTTAGAAGATGATAAGTTGCGCGATCCGCATCCATATTTCCGCAAGCAATTGGAAGAAATGGGTTTCACTTTGGTGGAATTAGAAGGCGGTGTGGCGAAGGCAAATAATTTGGTGAAAGCCGATTTTGAGCGTGCACAGCAAGCTGAAAATCCAAGACCAGAAGATTTGATGACGCATCATTTTGCGCCAACACCCATCACCGAAGAAAAGGGCGAGCGCGACCCTAAAGGCAAGGAAAAAACAGTGATGGTAGACAGCGCGCTGTTTGCGGTTCGCGAAATATTAGAAAAGCATCCGGAAGCACTTTTGTATGGCCAAGATGTTGGTCACCGCTTGGGCGGAGTGTTTAGAGAAGCGGCTACGCTTGCACAAACTTTTGGCAAAGACAGAGTATTTAATACGCCCATTCAAGAAGCGTTTATCATAGGTTCTACTGTGGGTATGAGTGCTGTTGGCTTAAAGCCAATAGTTGAAGTTCAGTTTGCAGATTACATCTGGCCAGGATTGAATCAATTGTTTACCGAAGTAAGC
>JANRBI010000024.1 GCA_030727625.1 Salibacteraceae bacterium | reverse complement strand
CCGTGTGATCGTTCTTGCTTGTCTAGGAAAAACTTTCCAGCATCAATCAATGCTTGCTTTGGAACCAAGCCAATTAATTCAGAACCCGTAACACGTAAACCACGTGCCAAAGCACGTTCGCATGTTTTGTCAAATGCAGTGTGAATAGGAGTAACGCTGATATTAGTCAAGTTGTAGCTAATCTGCGCTACACCATATTCTTCTATAAACCAGCCAATACCTTTTACGCATTTCAACAAACCAGGCTCGTTTACCGGATTGCCTTTTTCGTCTTTCACAATTTTACCAGTCAGCGGATTTCCTTCGCGCTTCACCCGGCCGCGTTCTCTTATGTCAAAAGCAATGGCATTGGCGCGTCTGGTAGAAGTAGTGTTAAGATTAATGTTATATGCCACTAAGAAATCGCGTGCACTTACTGCCGTTGCTCCAGTGCGCTCTACTTTGGCATTGTATGATGTGCTTCCTGCATCAGGTTTCCAATTTGGATTTTCCAATTTATCTTTCAAACCTTCATACTCACCAGACCTTACAGTAGCCAAATTTTTACGCTGATCTGATGTAGCTGCATTCTCATAAAAGTAAATTGGGATTTCAAGTTCATCGCCAATTCTCTTCCCAAGTTTTTGAGCAAATTTTACCGTTTCTTCCATCGAAATATTTGCCACTGGAACCAACGGACAAACATCAGTAGCACCAAATCGTGGATGCTCGCCTTTATGTTTGCTCATGTCAATTACTTCAGATGCTTTTTTTACTAATCTAAAAGCGGCTTCGATTACTGCTTCGGGTTCGCCTGCAAAAGTGATCACCGTTCGGTTTGTAGCCTTTCCTGGGTCTACGTTTAAAAGCATTACACCTTCTACGGTTTCAACCACATCGGTTATTGCTTTTATCTTTTGCGGGTCGCGTCCTTCGCTAATGTTCGGAACACATTCTATGATTTGTTTCATGCTGCTATTTTAATCTGGCGGCAAAGCTAAAAAAGGCTTGAATGTTGTTAATAATAAACACAGATTAAAAGTGAATTCGCCAGATGGGATTTCAAGAAAGTTAACTTAAAAATAGAGGTTGCTTGATTTTGAAAACATATTCTCTTTAGATTCGGCATCACAATTAATAACATAACATGAAGAAAACTTTACTTAGTGCATTAGGATTGATTGCGATGGGAGCACTTTCTGCTCAAACTATCGTAAGTACTAATGCTTCAGACAGAAATGTGGTATTGGAGGAATTTACAGGTGTTAACTGTACTTTTTGTCCTGATGGTCACAAAAGAGCAAATGAATTAAAAGCAGCTAACCCAGGAAGAGTGGTTGTATCTAACATCCATGCAGGTGGTTATGCCAATCCAGGTGCTGGTCAACCAGATTTCAGAACAAGTTTTGGTTCTGCAATCGATGGTCAATCAGGTCTTACGGGATATCCTGCAGGAACGGTTAACCGCGAAAATTTCGTAGCTCAAGGATGGTCAATGGGTTCAGGTACTGCAATGAGTCGCGGTGACTGGAATGCTGCTGCTGCAGTAGTTTTAGCTGAAGGCTCACCTGTGAATATCGCTGCTGAAGCAACTGTTGATGTTCAAACACGCGAAATTTCTGTTCTTGTTGAAGTATACTATACTAATCTAACGGTAACAGGAACGATGGATAATTTAAATGTTGCAATACTTCAGAATGAAGTGAAAGGCCCTCAAGTTGGCGCTAGTAGTTTCTATCCAGAAATGATTGATGCTAACGGTGATTACAATCACAACCATATGCTGCGTCATTTGATGACAGGCCAATGGGGTGAAGAGCTTGCCGTTGCTGATGGTCCTTTCTTTTCAAGAACTTATACTTACACTTTGCCAGCAAGCATCAATGCAATTGACTTGGAATTAGGTAACCTAGAGGTAATTGCTTTCATCGCTGATGATAACCAATACATCATGACTGGTGACTATGCTCCGATCACTTTTACAGGAATCACTTCTACAAATGATGTTGCTGTTTCTGACGTTACTCCTTCAATCGATAAAGTTTGTGGTACTTCTATAGACGGAATTAGCTTCCAATTGAAGAACAACGGTTCAGCTACAACTACTACTGTTGATTATGAAATTTCAGTAAATGGGACTGTAATTGGCACTAAAACATGGAATGGTTCAGTTTCTTCTTTAACAAAAACTACTGTAAGTGTAGATGCAATTGACATTTCTTCAATTACTCCAGCTTCAACGTACACTGTAGAAATAAACGCTACAAGTGTTAATAGCACAACAGATGAAAACACAGCTGATAATACAAGTGATGTTTCCTTGACTGAAAACACAAATGAAGCGGTTTCTGATTTGACAGTTACTTTAACTCACGATAGATACGCTGAAGAAGTTGGATTGAAGATTATGGGTTCTGATGGAACAGTAGTTTACGAAATTGCAGCAGGTGATTTAACTCAATTGGCTTCTAACACTACAGGCATTGTTACTGGAACTATTCAATGGTCAGTTGATGACTGTTTCACTGTTGAGTTGACGGATTCTTACGGTGATGGTATGAGCTGGACAGGATCAGATGGTTCTGGATTAGTTATTACTGATGCTAAAGGAACCGAAGTATTGAATATCGCTGGAGATTCTTATGCTTCTAAAGCAGTTGATGTTTATCATCATGCTGAATTCCCAGCAGGTACTGAAGAAGTTGAAGCAAGCTCACTTTCTATTTATCCTAACCCAGCAAACAACGTAATTACCATTGCAGGTGTTACAGGTAATTCAAACATCACAATTTATGATGTTCAAGGACGTATGGTTCTTCAAAACACAGTATTAAACAATACAGTTGATGTATCTGCATTGACTTCAGGTGTTTATACTATGCATGTTGATAACAATGGTTCTATCGCTGTAGAGAAGCTTTCTATCGTAAAGTAATCATAGCTAACTAATTTAAAAAGCCGCATCTCCTAGATGCGGCTTTTTTTTATGCGCTAAAATTCGTTGAACCCCACATTTCTGTTTTGGGAATGCAATATGAACCGACACAAACATTTAGAAAGTATTGTTACAACATAAATTCTAGATATATTCGAGGAAATTAAAATATCTACCCATATGAGAAGAATTATACTTTCTGCTTTTGGCGTGGCATGTTTCGGATTGATGAACGCGCAAACTATTGTGAGTACATCATCACAAAACAGAAACGTTGTTTTAGAAGAATTTACAGGTATTCATTGTACTTTTTGTCCTGACGGGCATAAAAAAGCCAATGAACTGAAAGCTGCAAACCCAGGAAGGGTGGTGTTAATTAACATTCACTCAGGCGGATATGCAACGCCAGGTGCTGGCGAACCTGATTTTAGAACTCCTTATGGCGAGCCAATTGATGACCAAGCAGGAATTGCAGGTTATCCGGCTGGAACAATTAATAGAGAAAACTTTGTTAGCTCTGGTTGGACACAAGGAAGCGGAACAGCAATGAGCCGTGGTTCATGGGTAAGCGCTGCAAATGTTGTGAAAGCTGAATCTTCTCCTGTAAATATAGCAGCAGCGGCAACTATTGATATCAACACTAAGCTGGTTACTGTATTAGTTGAAGCTTATTATACAGACATGAATGCAACAGGAACGATGGACAACATCAATGTTGCAATCCTTCAAAATGAAGTGAAAGGACCACAAACAGGTGCAAGTTCATTTTACCCAGAAATGATCGATGCCAATGGCGATTATACCCACAATCACATGCTTCGTCATATGATCACAGGTCAATGGGGTGATGAAGTTACTGTAGCAGACGGACCATTCATTAGCAGAACATATACTTATACGTTACCAGCAGATATCAATGGCGTTGATCTACAATTGGGTGACTTGGAAATTGTGGCTTTTATAGCTGACAACAACCAATACATCTATACAGGTGATTATGCATCTATTAGTTACACAGGACTTGATTATAATTTGAACTTAACAGTTGAGAACATGGAAATCGCAGTACCATCTACTTGCGGTAGTTTGGCTGAAAATGTTTCTTTCGATCTTAGAAACAATGGTACCGATGTAATCACCAGCGCGACTTATGATGTTTCATTAAACGGTGAAGTAATCGATACTAGAACTTGGACAGGAACATTGAATTCACTTCAAAAAACTACTATTGAAATGACACCAATCGTATTGAGTGGTGTAGCATTATCTGATGAATATATTATCAAAGTAGATTTTACTTCAGTAAATGGTGCATCAGATGAAGATGCAACGGACAATGCTGACAACGTTTCATTATTCAGACCAACAGAAGGCGGAGCAACGCTTACGGTGACATTGACTACCGATAAATATGCTTCTGAAGTAGGTTATTATATCAAGAAAAAAGGTGCTCCTAAAGTATTAGAAGTAACAACAGGTTCTTTAGCTAACCTCACCGGAACTGCAACTACGGCACAGTTTGTTGAAACCTTGCCTTGGGAAGCAAATGGATGTTTTGAAGTAGTAATTACCGATACCGATGGTGATGGAATGTCAACCTCAGCAGGTACAGGTCTTGTGATCACAGATTCTAAAGGAAACGTGATTGTTAACATCGCTGGCGATTCATACACAGAAAGTGGCGCTGATAATTATTTCCACACTGAATGGCCTTTGGCTACTGAAGAAGTAAATGGTGTAGCATTTAGCTTATATCCAAACCCAACTTCGAACAGTATTACTATTGAAGGTGTGAGTGGAAGTGCAAATATTAAGGTGTATGACCTTCAAGGTAGAATGGTGATGAATAAAAGAATCACTACCAACACATTAGACGTTTCTTCACTAAACTCAGGTATTTATAACGTAGCAATAGAAAGCAACGGAAATACTTCGGTTGAAAAACTATCCATTGTGAAGTAAGTTTCTCAAAGTAGATAAAATCAAAAGCCCGAACTCAGTTATGAGTTCGGGCTTTTTTTGTGCCATTTTCAGTATTAATTCTAGTTGAAAATCTCACCGTTTATATAAACGCTACTTATACAGTTTTCGCCAAAGCTGTATGGCAAATAGTGAAGACTAGAGATTTTTTCAGTAAGAATAAAGTTGGCCTTTTTTCCTTGTGTAATGCTTCCTAATGAAGACGATAGTTCTATCGCAGCAGCGGCATTAACGGTTGCCGCATTGACAGCTTCTTCTGGTGTCATTTTCATTTGAATGCAGGCAAGTGACACAACAAAGTTCATATTGCCCGATGGAGTAGAGCCAGGGTTGTAATCGGTGGCAAGCGCAAGCGGCAGACCTGCATTGATAATTTGACGCGCTGGCGTATATGGAATTTGCAAGAAGAAAGAACATGATGGAAGCGCCACAGGCATGGTATTACTCTTGCTTAAAACTTCGATATCTTTTTCAGAAAGTACCTCTAAATGGTCTACGCTGATTGCATTTGCCTTCACGCTGGTTTCAATGCCATTAATGATATTAAACTGATTTACATGTACTTTAGGTTTTAGGCCATGTTTAATTCCTGCTTCTAAAATCCGTTTGGTTTGATCGGTGTCGAAATAGCCTTTTTCACAAAACACGTCAATGTATTCCGCCAATTGTTCTTCAGCAACAGCAGGAATCATTTCATTAATAATTTGATGGATATAAACATTTGGAGTTTCCTTCAAATGCGCTGGAAATGCGTGAGCGCCTAAAAATGTCGCCTTCACGGGAATGGGTGAAACTCCTTGAAGACGTTTAATTACGCGCAGCATCTTCAGCTCCGTTTCTAATGTGAGTCCATAGCCACTTTTTATTTCAATGGCACCCGTGCCCAGTTTGATCACTTTGTTCAAGCGTTTAAATGCAGTCCAAAAAAGGTCGTCTTCACTTGCATTGGCTAGCATTGCAGCAGAGTTTAGAATGCCACCACCGCGCTGTGCTATTTGCTCATAGGTCAAACCATTTATTCTGTCTACAAACTCTTGCTCACGCGTATTTGCATATACCAAATGCGTATGGCTATCTACCCAGGTTGGTAAAATGCATTGTCCAGTAACATCAACTATTTCGTATCCCGTTGTATTTAGTTCATCAAACTGAGCCATGCTTCCAAAATCTTGAATGCGATCGTTTTCAATGCGCAGCCATGCATTTTCAAGAGTAGGAAGTTCATTCATTTTAGCACCTTTCACAATACTTTCATTCACTGAGCGTATTTGTGCCAATTGTTTGATGTTTTTAAATATTTTCATGGACCTAATTCTTAAAATATGTACCGCAATTATAAGGTTTTGAATTTGGCTGTTATTGCCATTTTAACGGTGTTTTGCTCAAGTTTATATGCTTCAGAAGTTTCAGGAAAGGCTGATTCTCTTGCTCCTGCAAAAGCCCAAGTTGAACTAAACACCATCATAAACCCAATGCTCATGCCTTTTTTAGGAGGAACAAGCTACAGACCAATATTCGGTCTTCAACTAAAAGTGCACAATGATAAAGGTGCTTGGCGTTACAGTATTGATCATCAATACGGAAATACCTTCCTTTTCAATAATAGTATCGCGGTTGGCGTTGTTGATGGGGGAATTCGCTATTTGAGTAGGAATATTGAAGTAAAAAATACTTCTGCAACCTTTGGTTACGAAAGATCTAGCATGAAATCATGGGGCCGAATGTATCTGGGTGCAGATCTTGGATTTCATTACAGCAATACGCACATAAGTGCTTCAAATTATGATCGGTATTTTGAAAATGACAGCATAGATTGGCAATTCGATTTTGACAAGAATTCTCCTGTAGAAATCGATAATTTTGGAGGAGTGGTTAAACCTTTTATCGGTTTTGGTATTAACCTAGGAAAGCATTTTGGAATCAACATAGAAGGCCGCACCGATTTGAGAATGATGACCTCCAGACGATATGAAATCATGGACGATAGTGAAATTATTATTGGTCCACGTCAATTTAGTTTCAGAACATTGCCTTTTATTGATTTCAGATTGAGTTACACTTTTGGCAATGGCAGGAAATAGCTTTGGAAAATTACTCGTATTAACCACGTTCGGAGAATCGCACGGACCAGCTATTGGCGGAGTTTTGGATGGTTTTCCACCGGGTGTTGTTATTGATTTAGAAGAAGTTCAAAAAGCCTTAGACAAAAGAAAGCCCGGTCAATCCAGCATTACTACTCAACGCAAGGAGTCAGATCAAGTAGAACTTTTATCAGGAGTATTTGAAGGAAAAAGTACTGGAGCGCCTATTGGTTTTTTGATCAGAAACGAAGACGCAAAGTCGAAAGATTACTCACATATCAAAGACACTTATCGTCCCAGTCATGCAGATTACGCCTATGATCAGAAATATGGCATTCGTGATTACCGTGGTGGAGGCAGATCATCTGCTCGCGAAACAGCGTGCAGAGTGGTAGCAGGCGCACTTGCAGGTCTTTGGCTTAAACAGCATGGCATTGAAGTGAGAGCGTTTGTTTCTCAAGTAGGTAATGTTAGCTTGGATAAGCAATTGCAAATTCCCTCTGAAAACCAAGTAGAGGCAAATATGGTGCGTTGTCCAGATCCGAAAATTGCAGCAGAAATGATTGCACTTATCGAACAAGTGAAAAAAGCCGGAGATACGGTTGGCGGCAAAGTGACTTGCATAGCGAGTGGCGTTCCTGCAGGTATTGGCGATCCCGTTTTTGACAAACTACACGCAGATTTGGCTAAGGCAATGATGAGCATCAATGCAGTAAAAGCGTTTGAAATTGGAAGTGGGGTAGAAGCTGCTAAAATGCTTGGCTCTGAACACAATGATATTTTTATGCAAGATGGCGTTACAAAAACGAATTATTCGGGCGGAATTCAAGGCGGAATCAGCAACGGAAATCTCATTGAATGTGCTGTTACTTTTAAGCCCGTTGCAACCATCATGTTGGATCAACAAAGCATTGATAAAGAAGGTAATGAAACCGTGGTGAAGGGCAAAGGACGACATGATCCATGTGTGGTGCCAAGAGCCGTGCCTATCGTTGAAGCAATGATGTTATTAACAATAGCCGATCATTTTTTAAGACAAAAAGCCATTCAAGCTTAGGGTTAGTGTTATAAATTCGGATTTCGAATGAATCTCGCAACTAAACTCATATTCAGCCTTGTTTTTGGATTTGCTTTAAGTGCTAATGCACAGCGAATTACTGCCAAACATTTTAAGATAGTTCCACCCGAAGAATGCCAAGGTTCGCAAGATAAAAAGGCGCAAAAACTTCTGGAAGAAGGAAAAGATCGCAAAACAGAAAAAGAAGATAGAATCGAGGCTTTGAGAAAAGCAGTTGAACAAGATCCTGAATGTGCTGAGGCGCATTATTGGCTTGGCTTGGAGTTGCTTCGTTCTGCCATTAGCCGCGGTAGTAGTTTTAACACGGCTTCGGATGAAATTGCTGAAGCGGTGCGCATTTGTCCAGAATTTCATTTTGATCCATATTACTTCTTAGGAGCGATTGCTCTAGGCAAAAAAGAATATGCTAAGGCCGTTGAGAATTATAAAAAGTATTACGAAATCAGTGGTAGCCACATGGATCCGCTTGACGATGAATTGGAAGCAGAAATCAAACTAGATTACGAGTTCGCAAAGTTTTTTGCCGATGCCTATGCTAATCCTGTACCCTTTAATCCTCAACCTGTAGTTGGAGTTTGTACAGAGCTTGATGAGTTTTTGCCTTTGATTACGCCAGACAACGAACACATGCTGGTGACAAGGCAATACAAGTTAGAATCAGAAGTCAAGCAAACATCATTCACTTCTACCACAGAAACATTTATTCAAAAGTTTATCGAGTCAGACCGAAGTCCGACAGGTTTTTCTGAAGGTCGTCCATTGCCTTCTCCTTTCAATGAAAACAATGATTGGAATTACGGTGGATCTAGCATCACCATTGATAATAAGCACCTTTACATTACGATTTGTAAGCAAAATATCAAGGGCTACAAGAATTGTGATATCTATTCTTCCGATTTGATTTATGGATACAATCCAAAAAATGGACAAACCGAATATCATTGGTCAAAACTTGAGAATTTAGGAGATAGTATTAATACCAAGGATGGTTGGGAAGCGCAGCCTTCAATCTCATCTGATGGTCAAACATTGTATTTCGCAACCGCCAGAGAAAATTCTAAAGGACTAGATATCTTCTATTCAGAAAAGCGTAAAGATGGCTCTTGGTCGGGCGCAAAAACGCTTGGAGATGAGATCAACACAGAGTTTAATGACAAAACGCCTTACATGCACTCTGACTCAAAAACATTGTATTTCGCCAGTGATGGTCATTTGGGTTTTGGTGGGTTTGATGTGTTTTTGTCACGGCAAAACGATGATGGTAGTTGGTCAAAACCAATGAATATCGGATATCCTATCAACACAGAGCAAGACGAAGTAGCATTTGTGGTGAGCACGGATGGAAGGCGTGTTTTTTACTCCGGAAAAGACCCGAAAAATCCGATTAGCATTGACATCTTCAATTTTGAACTATACAAAGAAGCTCGTCCAGAAAAAGTGGTTTTTGTGAAAGGAAATTTGAAGGATGAAACCGGAAACGCTCCAAAAAACGCGACCATCGAGCTTAAAACCATGGAGTCAAAAAACATCACAAAGGTGAATGTTGATGAGACGGATGGCGGTTATGCAGCTGTAATTCGTGTAAAAGAAGATGAAACTGTAGTGCTGAACGTAAAAGCTGATAATATGGCTTTTCAATCAAAATTGATTGAAACAAAACCCGAATCGCAAGGTGTAAGAATGTCTGATGAAGACGAATCAAAAAGCACCATCCAAAGCTTTGATTTTGAAGTAGCAGAAGTGAAAACAGGCGGTGTCTACAAAATCAACGATATTTTCTATGCAACCAATTCAGCAGATATTTCAACCAAATCGAAAATCATTTTAGATGAATTTGTAA
>JANRBI010000023.1:4430-9899 GCA_030727625.1 Salibacteraceae bacterium | reverse complement strand
TCCGATAAATCACTGATCATCAATACGCAGCATTGATTACCTCTAGCTGCAGCTGAAGTAAACACATTGATTAACCTAAACTCTTTCTCAATCATTCTTAAAACAAGAAACCACGCACTATGAAGCGCGTGGCTGTAAATCTAAGGGTTTTAGTATGATGCAAATTTCGGTTTGCTCAATTGAACACTCTTATCAGAGCAATTTCTTGTTCGGGTCAATTCCATTTTCAAACATTGCTGACAAGCCGCCAACTTCCAACACTATCGGCAAGCAGCGATTTTCAACTGAAGATTTTGAATCACGAACCGTAATTCCATCTATGTAGAAATACGTGTCTCCTCGACATGTTCTTATATCCAGTGAATCTGAACCCGTATTTACTACAACACAATTAGGACCGCTTGAATATTCACGGCAATTTGATCCGAAGTTTGATACAAACGAAATAGTGTGATCAAGGCTTTGAGCAAATTATACTAAAACAAAAAGGAGCGACTTCAAGTGAAGCCGCTCCTTTTTTTATGCTTATTCAAAAAACCTACACGAATTCTGGTGTTCCCAGTTTCTTCATGGTTCTTTGGTGAATTCTCAATGCATCTCTAAAAGAACCTGCGCTGCGATATGGCAAACCAAATTCTTCTGCAGTGGCGCGCACTATCTTAGATATTTCTGGATAATGTACGTGCGAAATACTTGGGAAAATGTGATGTTCGATCTGATAATTCAATCCACCGCAGTACCAAGTCAATAGTTTATTGTTTGGCGCAAAATTGCTGGTAGTATTCAACTGATGGCTCTCATAAGTCTGATTGATTTCAGCGTCAGTAGCATGATGAAATTCGTGCGACTCAATTACGTGTGCTGGTTGAAAAATCATGGCCAACAACAAACCTGCAATCAAGTGCATGAATACGAAGCCAAGTAAAACTGCTCCAACAGAATAACCCACGATTAAAGGCATAGCAATGATGTAAGTCAAGTAGATTACTTTGCTCACCGCAATGGTCAAGAATGCTTTTGCATAGGTTGTATTTTGCATTTTAACCAAGCCAAGGTCGTTGTACTTTTTCAATCGCTTAAAATCTTTTAACAATACCCAGCTAAAGGTCATTAATGAGTACAAAGCCCAAGCATAAATGTGCTGCAAACGGTGGTGTTTTTTCCAAGGTTCTTTTGGTGTAAAACGCATGATATGTCCACCTTCAAGATCTTCGTCAATACCATGTACATTGGTAAAACTGTGGTGCAACACGTTGTGCTGAATTCTCCATGAAAGCGAGTTACCACCAATGAGGTTTAACGAATAGCCGAAAAGCTTGTTGAGCCATGGTTGGCCTGTGAGCGAACCGTGGTTTGCTTCGTGCATGATTCCAAGGCCAATACCTGCCACTCCAACACCCATTATCAACCAGCAAAGAAAAAACTGCACTGGCGTAAGATCAGCGAAGAGAAACAACAAATAAGGTCCGAAATACATACCGAAAACCGCAATTGCTTTTGGAGCTATTCTCCAATCGCCTGTTCTCTTAATGTTGCGCTCGTCAAAATACGCGTTTACACGTTTTTTAAGCATCCTAGAAAAGTCTTGCTGACTTTTTCTATTAAATCGAGGTGCTGTTGTTATCAAATTGAATAATTAAAATTGAACTTAAAATGATTAATTAACGCCTACTATCTTAATGTCGAAAGTAAGGTCTTTACCTGCGAGTGGATGATTGGCGTCTAAAGTAATAGTTTCTGGTGTTACATCAGTTATAGTAACTGGAATTTGTCGTCCATCTTCTAAGTTAGAAACGAGGCGCATGCCTGCTTCTGGCTGAATAGTATCTGGAATTGTGTTTCGATCGATCTTGTAAATCAACTCTTCATTCATCTCGCCATAAGCTTGATCTGAAGGGATGGTAAACTTCTTTGTTTCGTCAACTTTCATACCTACAACGGCTGTTTCAAAACCAGGAATTACCTGTCCACCTCCTACTTCAAAGGTCAATGGCTCTTTACCAACTGATGAGTCAAACAGCTCGCCAGTGTTTAGGGTTCCGGTGTAGTGTAAGGTTACTTGATCGTTTTGTGCAATCGTTTTCATACTAGTATAAAACTTCTAATGATGCCTTTTGTTTTGGCTTTTAATAATTGGCACAAAGGTAAGGCTCTTAATTCCTTAGCAAAATCTGATTATCCTCATCCGATTGTGAATGAATATGGTGGTGATTGCAAACAATGAATTCAAAGTCAAAAAAAAGCCTCCTCAAATGAGAAGGCTCTAAATTTTAGGTATGCGTTTACTTCACAGTATACGTCACTCGCGTGTGCCACTTAGCCGTGTCAGGCTCGTTCATAGGATCTGTGATGTATTCTTCTATGGCAAGTCCGCCATATTCAACACCGTGCCATTTCATGTATTCCTCCATGGCTTCATGCGCAGTTCCAGAACCTTCATAGCTTCCATAATAATCAATGACAATTGCCTTTCCAGAAACAGTTTCAGCAGTTAGGCTTTCTAATGAAGCTCCTTCTGCTGCTGGCATGCAAGCCATTACATCTGCTTGCTGATTGGCTTCGTCCCAAACATAGTAAATAGCAGATGGCGCGCCCGTTGGTTCAATGCCTGCTTTGGCAGTGGCTGGATAAATTGTACCGAATTTCTGAGCGAACCAATCGCTCATCTCTGCCCAAGACACTACTTCTCTCAATCCCAAATAGGTTTTTGGTGTAAGCTCTTCTCGTTTTATTTCCAAATCCTTGAACACTGTTTTAGCCGCTTTTTCAGCTTCCACTAGCTTTTTCAAGTTTTCCATTCCGTGCTCAAAGTCTGGACCGATAAAGTCTTCAGCACTTCCTAACATATACACGGCTCGAAACAATAAACCAGGATCTTCATCATATGACCAAGTGGCTATGGTTTTTCCATCCGTTTCGCTAACAGAAAAAGTAACTTGCGCTACCGACATGAAATTCAATTCGGTGACCATTTTCTTGTCACCAATTTCCATGATTTTTTGAGAGCCCTCGCCTACTTCACTATTGCCTTTCCAGCTGTAAACGGCTCCCACAGTGCCATCTGTTCCTTCAATGGTCTTCGTCATGTTTGGGTCTTTTTCTTCCCAAGGCGACCAAAGCATGTTTTTTTCAAAGCTGTTTGCATGTTCAAAAACAAAATCGGCTGGTGCGTCTATTTCAACGCTTCTTTCTAGATGTACATGCTTTGGTCCTAGCAGACCTAAAACAATAATTACCAGTACAATGGCGAATAAAACGCCTAATACAATTTTTAAAGCTTTCATAGTGATTGGTGTTGGTTAATGATTCCAATATTATCTCAAAAACAAAGCATTTGCAAGCATCAATTCAATTGTGTTGATTTGGGCTGAACCAATACTCAAGCATCATGCGTTCTGCCTTTTTCGCTCTCACTGTGCTGTTATTTCTATGTTCTTGTGATCATACGTTAGATTCAAACGACTTTGAAACAGTGTATGAAAAATCTGATTTTGTGGAAACCGCAACCTATGATGAAGTCATAGAATGGTGGCAAAAATTGGATAAAGCTTCACCTTATCTTTCCATTGCAACTGTAGGCGAAACAGATGCTGGACTGCCATTGCACTTGATCGTGATTTCGCCAAGCAAGAATTTTTCACCCCAAAAACTGCGCGAAAAAGGCAAAACAATTTTATTGATCAATAACGGCATTCATCCAGGTGAATCAGACGGAATTGATGCTTCGATGTTATTTGCTAGAGACCTGTTGAGCGATCCTGATTTTGAATCGAACTATCAAAATACCGTGTTTCTTTTCATACCCATATATAACGTAGGAGGTGCACTGAATAGAAATTGCTGCACCCGCGCCAATCAAAATGGGCCAGCAGAATATGGCTTTCGCGGAAACGCAAGAAATTTAGACCTAAACCGAGACTTCATAAAATGTGACAGTAAGAATGCGAAAGCCTTTAACGCTCTATTTACGACCTGGAATCCAGATGTATACCTAGAAACACACGTGAGCAATGGTGCCGACTATCAATACACCATGACGTATTTGTTCTCGCATCCAGATAAGCTCACTCCTGCCCTTTCTGATTTCACTAAACAGAACATGATTCCAACTTTGGCTGAAAAAATGGTTGCTGCCAATGAAGAAATGATTCCTTATGTGAATGTTTTCGGCACTTCGCCTGATTCAGGTTATCAAGGTTTTTATGATACTCCACGCTACAGCACAGGTTATACAGCTTTGCACAATAGCATCGGTTTGCTTACAGAAACACACATGCTTAAAGACTACAAACGGAGAGTTGAAGCCACGCACACTTTTATTCATCAGTTGGCCGATTTCGTGAATACAAATGGTGAAAGCATTAAAAGCGCACGGAATTTAGCGGCAGAGCAAACACTGCAACAAACCGATTTTCCTTTGGATTGGAAAGTAGATGAAGAACATAGCCAACCGCTTGTTTTCAAAGGATTTGAAGCGTATTATGATACCAGCGAAGTCACCAGTCAGTTGCAATTGTACTATGACCGTTCAAAACCATGGAGAAAGGAAATTACTTATTTCAACCAACTATTAGCGACCAAAACGGTGAAAGCACCAAGCTTTTATTTGTTGCCTGTTGGCTGGTCTGAAGCGGTGGATTTGTTGCAAAACAATGGCGTGAAAATGACCTTGATTGACCAAGACAGCACGCTCGATATGGTTGCGTATGAAATAGACGATTTTAAAACCGTTGAATCACCTTATGAAGGCCATTACTTGCACAAAGAAACCAAGGTAAAATCTCAATATTGGAGCAAAAGCATCCGAAAAAACGAGTATTACCTAATCGATTTAAATCAAGCTGCAAAGCGCTACATCATTGAGACGTTAGAGCCTGAAGGTCCTGATGCCTTGTTTAATTGGAACTTTTTTGATGAAATATTACAGCAAAAAGAATGGTTTAGCACCTATATTTTTGATCCAGAAGCTAAGGCAATGCTCGATCAAGATGAAGCGCTGCGCAAATCGTTTGAAACCATGAAAGAAGATTCAACTTTCGTAGAAGACAAGTTTAAACAACTCTACTTCCTCTATCGCAACAGCGATCATTACGAACGAGAGCGCCACATGATTTATCCTGTTTTGAGAATAGAAAGTTAGTGGATAGTAATTAATGGGTAGTGAAAAGTTGAAGAGTAATTTTTAGTTAAAAGAGTAACATCATATTAGTAACTAGTTACTTGGGACTAGTCTCTATTAATATTTACTAGGAAGTAAACTCTGATGAAGAGCTCGTGATTTAGCTAAATTTGCAACAATGATTAATCATTTAAAAAATGAATTACACAATATCATTTCAGGAAAGAGCCAAGTTAGGTTTGGAACAACTATCCAAACAATTACCCGTTACCTTAGTGATTGCCAGAAATCAGGCACTAAGATTGAAGACCAAAAGCACTTCAGAAAACAAGAAACAAAGAACCTAGAGG
>JANRBI010000023.1:0-4330 GCA_030727625.1 Salibacteraceae bacterium | reverse complement strand
ACTAAGATTGAAGACCAAAAGCACTTCAGAAAACAAGAAACAAAGAACCTAGAGGTATTTATTTCAGAAAATAAGCTTTGGATTTCGGACATTGATTTATCACAATACGTTAGTGAAGGCGCAGAACAGCGTGTTTACCTTAAAGATAGTGATCATGTGCTCAAACTAAATGATGCAATTTATTACACAAATTGGCAAGACTATTTTCACAACTTGTTACTCCATAATTTCTTTTTTCGCGATACTGCTTACGAACTGATTGGTTTTACTAAAGAGGATGAAAATCTTTTTGCAGTAGTTAAACAATCTTTTGTAACAATTACACAGGCCACAGACCTCAATTCTGTTCAGAAATTTTTAGGAGCAAATGGCTTTCAGTGCATACGGAACAATGACTATTTTAACATTGAATTAGGAATCATTTTAGAAGACTTACATGATGAAAATGTGCTTACAAAAAATGGCATTTTATATTTCATCGATACTGTTTTTTACCTCACAGAAGAGTTTTGGTCCTAACGACCATTTTCGCAGCTGAAAAACTCCGATTAATCTCAAAAATCTTCGTGTATTTGTCACTTACAGAAACTAGCATATGAACGCAACGGATGTCTTGAAGCAATACTGGGGTTTTGATGCCTTCAGGCCTTTGCAAGAAGACATTGTAAACTACGTGGTTTCTGGTAAAGATGCCTTAGCTCTGCTGCCAACTGGTGGAGGAAAATCCATTTGTTTTCAAGTGCCTGCGATGATGATGGATGGCATTTGCATCGTGGTTTCGCCCTTGATTGCCCTTATGAAAGATCAAGTGGACAATCTGAAAAAGCGCGGAATTGCTGCCATGTGCATTACTTCAGATTATGGACATCGAGAAATCGACAACATGTTTGATCGATGCATCTATGACAAAATCAAGTTTTTATACCTCTCGCCCGAGCGCTTGCTCACCGATATGGCTAAAATGCGCATTGCGAAAATGAAGGTGAACTTAATTGCCGTGGACGAAGCGCATTGCATTTCTGAATGGGGTTATGATTTTAGGCCACCGTATTTGCAGATAGCTGAAATACGCGCTTTGCATCCAAAAGTGCCTATACTGGCACTTACTGCAAGCGCTACACCTACCGTTGTCAATGACATTCAAGAAAAACTTGCGTTCAAAAAGAAGAAGGTTTTCGCTAAGAGTTTTAAGCGTGATAACCTAGCCTATTTTGTAGTTTGGGATGAAAACAAGATCCAAAAAGCAGCACAAATCATTCAAAAACGTAATGGTTCGGGCATTATTTACATGCGCAGCAGAAAAGGAACAGAGCGCATTGCAAGAGAGCTAAACAAACTCGGTATTTCTGCAGATTATTACCACGCTGGACTCGAAAGTGAGATTCGTTCTGAAAAGCAAAATCAATGGATTAATAATCGCTCTCAGGTGATCGTTGCCACCAATGCATTTGGTATGGGCATCGATAAACCAGATGTGCGTTTTGTGATTCACATGGACTTGCCCGATACACTCGAAAACTACTATCAAGAATGTGGTCGCGGTGGCAGAGATGGAAATAAAGCATTCGCGGTAAGCGTTTTAGCAAAAAAAGACGTGGAACGATTGCGATCTAAACTGATCGATGCTTTTCCTGAAAAGGTAGAAATAAAACAAGCTTATGCTGCGCTTGGTAGCTACCTGCAACTAGCGGTAGGCAGCGGCAAAGACGAAACCTATGACATAAACATTGAGCTTCTTGCTGAGCGATTTAACCTCAATGCGCGAAAGGTTTTTCAAAGTCTCAAATTCTTAGAAAAAGAAGGTTTGATAGCGGTCAATGAAATTGCTGACCGCTTTTCGACTGTTAAAATCGTTTGCGACCACCAGGTGTTTTATAACTATCAAATCAACAACCCGAAGTTAGATCCACTTTTAAACGGACTCATGCGCAGCTATGGAAGGTTGTTTGAAGAGCAAGTGGCTATTTCGGAATGGACCATTGCAAAACGCGCACGATGGCCAAAAGACAAAGTAGTCAAAGGCCTACAGTATTTGCAAAAGCTAGAAATGATTGAATATAAAGAAGCAAGCGCGTTGCCAAAAGTCACTTTTACGCTGGAGCGATTAGATCAAAAGAATTTTAGGATTTCTGATGAACATTACGCTTTGCGAAAGCAAATCATCACTGAAAAGGTGGAAGCCATGATACACTATGCAGAAAGCACCGAAAAGTGCCGCAGTAGAATGATTTTAGAATATTTCGGAGAAACAGATGCCCAAAATTGTGGCATGTGTGATTGGTGCATGAAGAAGAAAAAAGAGCCATGATGTTCAGACTTCCAACGCTTAAAAATGACAAAGAGCCGGTTTGCGTAAAGTGCGGTTCGCTAGATGTAAGAAGAACCAACCCAAGCGTTGTTGTTTTGCTTTATTTCATCTCGCTACAAAAGCTAAAACATGTTCATTTTAAATGTTTTGACTGCGGAAATGAGTGGTATGATTACTACTTTAAAAGCGGTTGGTTTTCATGAATTTATTGCAATTTTTCACGAAACGGACAATCTAGTTGGCGCACTTTAAAGTCATCTACACCAAGTTTTGCTAAACCAGTTCGTTTCCATACATACAACTCTAATACGCAGTTTTCGGGAAGAAACTCAGGCTTTTTGATATACATTTTCACTTGCTGCCAAGCATTTTCTTTCAAACCAAGTTTGGCTATTTCAACCACTTGATAAGTCAATGCATTCTTAACTTCAGAAAAGGATGCTATGAACACAGGATTGGTTTCTTCAAAATCATCACACTTCACCCAAACAGAAAGCTCAAGAATACGATCATACTCAGAATACAAGCTATCGGCAGCGATGTTAGTAATATGACTGTAGTCAAAATTTGGCACTAACCACTGCCCTTTTCCTCGAAATCCTTCGCCCAAATGCGAGAGATTTTTTTGCTCAAAGTCTTCGAGCAACCACGTTTTTTCAACCACAGTATCACGCACTGTTCTTTCCGCCAAGCCGAGCCTCAAACGATCATTATCAGGCTTTTCATAAGCACCAATCAAACCTAAATGCCCAGGAGGATCTGCATTAAAAAACAGCACGTCAAATGCCGCTTTAGTCATGGTGCTGCCAGTGAGTTGACTGCGCGAGTATTGCTGGTATTGCAGGCAATTGTTGTAAACCAATAGCACAAGAAATACTGCCACAAAAAGCCTTAACCATCTTTTTTGCTTGATGATAAATTCCATGAAAATGGCAATACCAATAGCCACTAAAGCATAGGCATCAATCATCGGTCTGATAGAAAGACTATCGCCATAATACCAGCACCACCAAGCAAAAACCACGTAAATGTGGATGATCAACGTCAGTAAAACAAACGCATTGGTCCAATTTTTCTTTGACTTGATCAAAAGAAATAAAAGCGAGAAAAAAGCGATCGGTGTATAGATAAACCATCCATTTCTGAAACTGAGCAAACCGTCTGAAATATGCGAATTGAGCCAATAAATCTTCTCATCGCCATAGCTGTAATGAAGCCAATCTCCAGTGCTGTATTTCCAAAACAGCAACTGTGGAATCACGGGCAAAATTCCAACTAACAAATGCATGATTGCCTTGATTGACAATGCCTTTGGGTTATCTAAATAAAATCCAATGAACACTAAACTGAACACCGCATTTGTGGGCCTGATCAGCACCAGCCAACCAAAAAGCAAGGCGGCAATCCAAAGTCCATGACTTTTACTCGAACGCAGCCAAACATCTAGAAAATACATGCTGAGGCAGAAAATAGAAAAGCTGTAAACATGGCCCATACCAGGTTCGGCAATGGTGTAATACATCAAGTTTGTCGCGAAGAAAATTAGAAAACCACTGAGATAACTTGCTAAATCACTAAACCTCTTTTTCAAGAATGAAAGCAGCGCGGATAATCCCAAGACTAAAAAAGCTAACGCTGTTAAACCCAAGCTCACTTGGTAGCCTTGCTCCCAGCCTGTGTTTTCTTTTCCACGCAATTCGTAGATCAGTTTAGTAATCATAAATCCTGGAGCCCAAGCAATGGCAAGCCCACTGGTCATTTTGGGTAAAGCATGATTTTCCTTTCCAGGATACAACCAATAGCGATTTTTCTCTTGTTCAGAGAGCGATTTATGCCACGAAAAACTGAGGTCGTGATAGGTGAAAATAGCCGGTAAATAAGAGTAATAGCCATGGCTATCGCCTTGAATCACCTCGTTATTAGACCATCTACCAACTCGAATAAACAGCACCAATCCTATGATTGTGATAAGTATACTGAGCCAAGAGATTTTCATTCGGTCAAATGTATACTTGAGATTCA
>JANRBI010000022.1:23333-43734 GCA_030727625.1 Salibacteraceae bacterium | reverse complement strand
CTAACCCCTCTTTCAAAGGGAGCGCAAAGATATATCTATTTCTATTCCATGCAAGCCCAACACCCAAAATAAATGAGGAAATGGTAGTCAATAGACGTGAAAACAACCTAACTATCTAAATTACAATACTATAAATTCAATCTATGGGTCGAGTTTTTTTACTTTGACAACTTGTCCAGCCATAATTTCACCCGAATTGACTGTGAAATTGAATATCCATTTAGCCATTTGAACGTCAGAAATTGGAGTAGAGGCATTAAAAAACGCCCTTTTAAACATCTCCGTTTCGACAGCACCGAGCGCTAAAGCATTGAAGGTCAAAGAATCGCCCCACTCAGACTGCAAAGATTCTGTAATTGCGATTAAAGCTGCCTTACTAGCGCTATAAGCAAGAAGTCCTGGGAATTTTAAAGCACCTTGAACACCCGCCATGCTGCTAATTTGAACTATGTGGGCTTTTTCAACAAAAAGAACGCTCGACTTTAATGATTGAACTAAAAGAAAAGGAGCTATACTATTAATGTAGAAGGACTCGGCAAAATCATCTTTCGCTAATTCGGCTGCTGGTTGCTTTTTTAATAAACCGGCATTATTAATTAGAAAATCAATTTTTGAATCCTCAAGTAGTGTATCAATTCGTTCTGCCAACGAGTTGAAATCTTCCCAATCAAAAACCAGATGATTGTATAACGCTTCATTGGTAATGATAAAAGATTGTATTGATCGGCTTATTCCAATGACATTATAATCGTTTTCTAAAAAGCACTCGACTAATTGACGGCCAATACCCGAACCTACACCTGTGATTAAAACTGTTTTCTTTTCTGGTTTTACCATAATTATTGGCTTTCTTATTAAATGATAAAGGATTTACAAGCTACTGAATCGCAGCAGTGCTATTAATCTATAAATTAGCCGCCACTAAAGTCAACTATGTGACGCATGTAAGCGTCTCTTGAAACAAACCTATTATATATGTTGAGATTTTTAACTCTTGCAGCTGCAATATTCTTTTTTTCACTTAATAGTACTGCTCAAAGAGCAACTTGTGCGCCTGATACTGTAGAGTATGCCCTGAGAAAAGGAACCCAATTCGATACCATTTCTCTTCAGCCATTCTTCACGAATGCTGTTTATCAATACTTCGAAGCTCCTCAGATGCTGAATATTTCTGGAGCAAGATTTTACGGCTATAAATCGGACACGGCTGGTGGCGAGTCAATGAGCATAATTGTTGAACTTAGAAAAGCAACGACCGACAGTTTACCTGGAAATAATGTTTTAGCTAGTGACACTGTTCTGATTTTTGTGAAAGACTCAATGAACATCCCTTTTGATAGTTTATTTATTGACGCGAACTGGACTAGCGTGACAACGGATGCAAACTACTGTATCGTAGTTAGAAGTGAATTTGAAGCAACCAGCACACCTGACTTTAGTATTTACCACAACAAACTGGACGGAGCCAACAGTGATGGACTTCAAGAATTTCTAAGCGGAGTGAGACAAGGAGTTGGATGGGTAAAAGGCGATGTTTATCAACCTACTGGAGAGCCTTTCGATGCAGATTTTATGCTGCTGCCTTTTGTTCAATATAATTTGACGTCAACTTTCATTAATGATCCAGAATGTTTGTTTGATGAATTAGGCGAAACAGTAAATTTTTTCAATGAAAGTGCCATAATTGCAGATCATAGAATGTATAACAAGTTTGCTTTTTACAATACTACTAATGGGCAAATCTGGAATTATGGTGATGGCAGCCCTCAACAAAATGCTATTGACCCTTCCCATTTTTATCCTACAAATGGTCCTTTTGCGGCAACAATGACCAACAAAATTTTAACGTGGAACGATAACATCTGTCAAAGTTCCGTAACACAAATCATAAAAGAGCGACCCTCACAAGACTTTACTTACACCGCAAACAATCTAAATGTAAGTTTCACCAATAAGACACTTGGATTATTTAGCGAGATCAGTTACGATTTTGGTGATGGAAATACTAGCGCCAATGAAGATCCAAACCATAGCTACGCGAAGCCTGGCACTTATTGGGTTTGCCAAACTATGATGACTGCTTGTGGAGAAATAGAACAATGCAAAAATGTGAGCGTAGCTACTAATACTACATTAAACTGCGGAAAAGATAGTGTCAAATACATAGCGGCTCGTGGTACAGAAGCAAAATCAATGACTTTAAAGAATACTTCACCTAAGAGATTACTTGGTATAGGAATGCCTTTTGACACTCCGCAAAGTATGATCGTACATGGATTTTCTTTTTACGCTAATCATAATGGACTCTTTAGAGATTCGTACCCTGTAACATGCAGAATTTATAGAAGAATGCCCGGTGGCTTGCCAGATACAATTGCATTGGATTCAGCAAAAGTGAGGATCAATAAATACGATGTGGATACATTATATAGTGACACAACAAGATACACTGCCATTTTCGGTAAGGCTCTAAACCTTGTTAAAGACCAAGATTATATTTTGACAGTTGAATACGATAGTAATTTCCCTATACAAATTGTAACAACCGATTGGACTGCAAATGATGGAGAAGGGAAATTTCAAGCTCTAGGAAAAGTAAATGATACTTTGTGGGTTAGTGCAGCGAGTGTTGGCCTGTTTAGCCCACCTGGAAACGCCCCATTTGATGCCGAGCCTATTTTTGAACCGCTTGTCGAGTATAATTTTGACGCAAACTTTGACTATGATTTTGATTGTATTTTAGAGCTTCCGAAAACTTACAATTTTCAGAATTACTCCTCTGAAATAGCTGGAAGTAGAATTTACAACAAATTAGTTTTTGACAGCACGCAGGTGAGCGCTTATGCATGGGATTATGGCGATTCTTCTGGAGTTATAAATCAAGTAAATGGTTCGCACTATTTTACCGGAACAGGTCCATTTGACGTAACTCATACTATTACATTGATTGGTTGGACAACCACATGCGTGAGTAGTCAAATGCTTAATGTGCCGGTGCCACCAACGGGTGGTTGGAGTTCTGAAAAACAGACTAGTGAAGTCGTATTTTATGATGAATCTGTAAACGCGGACGAATACTGGTGGACATTTAGCGATGGTACGTTTAGCACACTTGCAAGTCCTACTCATTACTTTACTCAACTTGGAACATTTGAAGTATGTCAGTATGTTTCTAATGTTTGCGGAAGCGATACGATTTGTGATTCGATAACTATTAATGTACTGGGGATTCCTGATGCTGAATTAAAGAATATTCAAGTTTATCCCAATCCAGTGCATGATTACTTAACTATAGCTGGTTTCACGGCTAGTGGGAACGACCTAGAGTTTACCCTTGTGGATTTGAGCGGCAGAGTTGTTAGAAATGTTCAGTTTGCAAATGGAGTTGCTGAAAGACAATGGTATGTTGGCGACTTAGCTAGGGGTACTTACATATTAAGAATGAAGGCTGGTGACTATGAAGGCGTGAAAAAGTTCATCCTAGATTAATCTGGCAAAACACATAAAATGAAAAAGGCCCGATGGATATCCATCGGGCCTTTCTATTTTAAAACGTTTGATGATCAAATTACTTCGCCATCATTCTATGCATTGCGTTTAAGAATCCATCTGCACGTTCTGATACCGTTCCAAACGAATTGCCGTTTACATTAAGATTAGCTCCAGTTGTTTTCCCTAAAACAACTAAAGCTTGATTTTTAGCTTTTGCAGTTTGTATAAGGGCTTCGAGATTTGCATCATTAACTGCTACCACAACTCTTGATTGTGCTTCACCAAATAAAACACCGTCCATTCTACCAGCAGATTCAATCGTGATATCAAAACCAATTTTACTTGATAAAGACATTTCAAAAAGAGTAGTAAACAAACCACCATCAGCAACATCATGCGCTGCGGTGATCAAACCTTCTTCAATAAAACTTCTAACCGTTGCTTGAACATTCATTTCAACATCAAGATCGAATTCTGGAGCTGGGCTATATTCTACTTTATGATATTTGATCAAGTATTGGCTTGAAGCAATATCATCTGACAGATTTCCAACCAGAACAAGATTCAGACCTTCTGAATGATATGCAAGCGGTGTAATATGCTTTTTATCTTCCACTACTCCAATCATACCAATTGTTGGAGTTGGCAACACAGGAACTGTTTTACCATCGATCGTAGATTGATTATAGAAACTCACATTTCCGCCAGTAACAGGAGTTTTGAAAGCCAAACAAGCCTTGCTCATTCCTTTAATAGCTCCTACAAATTGCCAATATGCCTCGGGATTATATGGATTACCAAAGTTTAAACAGTTAGTAATTGCCGAAGGCACACCGCCAGAGCAAGTGATATTTCTAGCCGCTTCGGCCACAGCGATTGCACATCCTTTTTCAGGATCAGCAAAAACGTAACGCGCATTACAATCAACGGTAACCGCGATTGCCTTATTGGTTCCCTTTAAATTTACGATTCCTGCATCTGATGGATTGTTCGTACTCATATTAATAGTACCTACCATTGAATCATATTGCTCAGTGACCCATCTTTTTGAAGCCACATTTACATTGCTCAAGATGAAATTAGCCACTGCTTTTAAGTCAGTTGGCTGTGCAACCGAAGCAGCATCAAATGCCTTTACTTTTTGAATGTAGGCTGGCTCAGTATATTCTCTTTCATAAACAGGCGCACCACCACCAAGAACCAAAGAATCTGCGGGAACTTCTGCAACCAACTCGCCATTCATATAATAACGAAGATTTGGGCCTTCTGTAACAACACCAATTTCAGCGCAATTCAAATCCCATTTTTTAAAAATGTCAATGACTTCTTGCTCTCTACCTTTCTTTACCACAACGAGCATGCGCTCTTGTGATTCACTTAAAAGGATTTCGAATGGCTGCATATTTTCTTGACGCGTTGGCACTTTATCTAACCAAACATCCATTCCACAACCGCCTTTTGCAGACATTTCTGATGTAGAACAAGTGATACCCGCTGCGCCCATGTCTTGCATACCAACAATAGCATCGGTATCTGCAATTTCTAAGCTGGCTTCAAGCAAAAGCTTTTCTTGGAAAGGATCTCCAACTTGAACAGAAGGCAAATCATTTGCGCTATCTTCTGTCAAATCTCCAGAAGCAAATGTTGCTCCGTGAATTCCGTCTTTACCTGTGCTTGAACCAACAATGAAAACTGGGTTTCCAACGCCTTCAGAAATAGCAGAAATGGTTTTATGCACTTCAACAATCCCCACACTCATGGCATTTACCAGTGGGTTTTGGTTGTATGAATCATCAAAATAAACTTCACCACCTAAAACTGGAATACCAAAAGCATTACCATAATCACCAATACCTTTTACCACACCTCTGAGTAGCCATTTGGTTCTTTCAGATTCTGGATCGCCAAAACGCAAGCTGTTTAATTGAGCTACTGGACGTGCACCCATCGTAAAAATATCACGATTAATTCCGCCAACACCGGTTGCAGCTCCTTGATAAGGTTCGATAGCCGATGGGTGATTGTGCGATTCTATTTTAAAGGCACAAGCCAATCCATCTCCAATATCAACCAAGCCCGCATTTTCTTCACCTGCCTCAGCCAAAATTGCTGGACCTTCTTTTGGCAACGTTTTAAGCCATTTAATACTGTTTTTGTATGAGCAGTGCTCAGACCACATCACACTATATATAGATAGTTCAGTGAAATTTGGTATACGGCCTAAATAATCAACGATTTGGTCATATTCTTCTGGTAAAATTCCGAGCTTCTCAGCTGCTTCTCTTGGTTTGTACTCTGCCGTTTCGATCATGCTAAAGATTTGAGCGCCAAAAGTAGCTTTAAAGTTTTGGCTGAATAAAAAGTTCCGCTGCAATTAATTCACAACATGTTAATTTGAAGTGTGCAAATCATTGGAATAATAATCAGTTTAATCATCGCAGGCATTTTTGGCTTTGGATTAATGAAATCTGAATGGATAAACCGTTCTGGATTCATCAAGTGGGTTTTGATCGCAGCCTTAGTGATGAAGGTGATTGGCACGTATTTTCAGCAAGCACTTTATACTTACTACTACACCGACCGAAGCACGGCCGATATCTATCGGTTCTTTGATGATGGAGTATTGTTAAAGGAGGTGTTTTTTTTTAAATCTAAAAGCGACTTTTTCAGCATCATGTTCAATATTAGAACTGATAATACTCATTTTCATCACTCCTACTTTGAAAAAATGAACGCTTGGATAAAGCCATTTGAGTCGGGATTTTACAATGACAATCATATCATGATTAAATTGAATGCACTGTTCAACTTTATCAGTTTTGATCAATATGAAGTAAATGGTATTCTTTTTTCACTTTTGGGATTTACCGGCCTACTTGCCCTAATTACAAGTTTGATAGAAAAATCAAACTTTAGAAACCTAGCGTTGATACTAACCTGTTTGTTCCCATCAAGCCTGCTATGGCTAGTTGGTGGATTGAAAGAAACGCTCCTGATTGCAGCCCTTGGCGGATTGATATTTTCCTATTTCAATATCGCAATCAACGGCTATTACAAACCCAAAATATTAGTCTTAGCTTTTTTGAGCTTGGTGGTTTTAGCATCGGTTAAGGTTTACTTTTTGATGGCAATCATACCTGCACTGATCATACATTATGTATACGTGCGTTTCAAACTTTCTGCTTTTGCAGGAATTGCCACTTGGATCGCAGTAATCGCAATTGGATTTATCGGAACCAAAACAATTGATTTTGATTCGATTGGCTATATCAGCGCAAAGCAAACCGATTTCATTAATCATATGGATGAAACCAAAGCTGGTAGCGCATTTAAGATGGAAACAATGGAGCCAACATTAATTGGTCTCTTAAAGTATAGTCCTGTAGCACTTAGCAACTCATTACTTAAACCAATATTCCCATCAAGCTTTGCTGAAATGCTCATGCTTCTTGAAAACATTGTCTTTTGGGCTGTAGTCCTCCTCGCTTTACTTTCATTGAAAAATGCATCTGTAAGCAAAACACATTGGATTTGGCTGGTTCCATTTTCATTGGCATTGCTTATACTTATTGGAACAACAACGCCTGTATTAGGAGCCATTATGCGTTATCGAGCACCAATTATTTTGCTATTGATTATCGCAATTACACCATATTTACCAAGTCAACTCACAAAATACTTTGCATGAGAAATCTAGCTTTTTTAATCCTAACCATTATCCTTTTTAGCTGCAGCGAAGCCGTTGTGGTTGACACCATTGTGCACAATGCATCGATTTATACCATTGATGATGCGTTTTCAAAAAAGGAAGCAATGGCTATAAAAGATGGATTGATTGTAGAGATTGGAGCTGAAAATCAAATCTTAAATAAATACACTGCCGCTCAAAAAATAGATGCAGGTCAACGAGCTATTTACCCTGGATTGATTGATGCTCATTGCCATTTTATGGGTTACGGCATTGAAAAAACCCGAATCAATCTAGTTGGCACAAAAAGCTTTGAAGAGGTAATTGATCGAATTTCTGCCTACATAGACAGCACTGATACTCCGTGGGTTCTAGGCCGAGGTTGGGATCAAAACGATTGGGAGAATAATGATTTCCCGACAAACGACACTTTGAACAAGCTGTTTCCAAATCACTATATCGCTGTAAAGCGCATTGACGGTCATGCATATTTGGCTACTCAAAATGTGATGAACTTGGCTGGCATATCAGCAAGCACAAGCGTAAACGGAGGCGAAATAATCTTGTTTGACAACAAGCCAACAGGCATTGTAATTGACAATGCGATGCAATTGATTACTAACATTGTTCCTGAACCGAACCATTCATTTTTAGCGAAAGCACTGATGACGGCCCAAGCAGATTGCTTCAAATTGGGTTTAACAACCGTGAGCGATGCAGGCTTGTCAACCGAGTATATTAACATCATCGACTCATTGCAAAACATAGATCTTTTAAAAATGCGTCTTTACGCAATGCTCAGCGCTGACGACAAACTGCTTCATGATCTTTCCGGTTTTAAGATTCAAAAACCAAGGTTAGACGTAAATGCAATAAAGGTTTATGCTGATGGCGCACTTGGATCAAGAGGCGCATATTTATTGGAGCCGTATAACGACCAACATGATCACACAGGATTATTAATAACTGGAAAAGACAGCCTACAGAAATGGGCAAAAGCCTGCTTCGATGCAAACTTTCAAATGAATGTGCACTGCATTGGCGATGGTGCAAATCAATTAGTGCTAGATGTTATGGGAAGCCAACTTAAAGGCACTAACGACAGAAGATGGCGCATTGAACATGCACAAGTTGTGAACGAAAATGATCTAAACAAGTTTTCTGAATTCACCATAATTCCATCCGTTCAGCCAACGCATGCAACTTCAGACATGCCTTGGGCAGAAAAAAGACTTGGACATGATCGAATTGAAAATGCTTACGCTTACCGCGATTTATTGCAACAAAATGGCATCATAGCGCTAGGAACTGATTTCCCTGTAGAAGAAATTTCACCTTTCAAAACTCTATATGCCGCTGTTGAACGTAAGGATAAAGAAGGACAGCCTGAAAATGGGTTTCTACCAGAACAGAAATTAACGAGAGAAGAAGCATTGAAAGGAATGACCATCTGGGCTGCCATAACTAACTTTGAGGATCAAAATCGTGGTTCGCTCGAAGTTGGGAAATTTGCCGACTTTGTAATGATCGATACAGATTTAATGACTTGTAGCGCACCACAAATCCTAACAGCCAAAGTGCTTCAAACTTGGTTAAACGGAGAACTAGTTTATGAAGATTAAAACATTCAATCTTGTTATAGTGCTGCTAATGTGCGCTATTTCTTTTAAAGGCTTTGCTCAAAACGACCAGTTGTTTAAGCTTTGGCCAGACAGTATTTTGGCCGAAGCTAATAGTGCGAAGCATGCACTTTATATGTCAGAAGAAGAAAAGATTGTTGTCTATTACACCAACTTAGTACGAATAAATCCAGAGCTTTTCAGCAAGACATTTTTGATAGAATACCTTGACCAAAATGATTTAAAAAAGGACAATGAGATTAAAGAGCTCATTAAGGAATTGGAAATTCGGAGTCAAATGAAAATTCTTAAGCCTAGTGAAACACTTACAGCCACCGCACGAAACCATGCCATAGACATGGGAACAACCGGCAGAACGGGACACACAACAAGTGATGGAAAATCATTTAAAGATAGAATGATGGTTGTGGCAAATGACTACGAAGGCGTGAATGAAAATTGCAATTATGGCACTGACAAAGGCGTAGTAGCCTTTATGGATTTATTGATTGATAGAAATGTACCGAATTACGGTCATAGAAAAAACATTCTCGATCCAGAGATGAAATACATTGGTGTGGCAATAGAGCCTCATAAAAGAATGCGATACAATTGTGTTCAAGATTTTGCTGGTCAAAAAATAGATCAATAATCAAGGTTGTTTTTCAATTATTTCTCTTTTACATTTACCTCGTTTGCCTAAGCGGGCAAGTGGAATCACCCTAAAACCAAACATTCGCTTGACTGTCAACCCACGTTGAGCATAAAAAAAGACAAATGGAAATCAAACGACTATTCGATATACCTTATTACCAACTTGAAAAATTCCCAAAAGAAGACTCTTTAACCGCCAAAGTAAATGGCACTTGGGTAAAAACAAGTACAAAACAATTCATTGACAAAGGCTACCAAATTAGCAAGGCGCTGGTTGCAATGGGCTTAAATGAAGGGGATAAAGTAGCCATCATTTCTAACAATCGTCCAGAATGGAATATTGCCGACATTGGTATTATGATGGCTGGCTGCATCAATGTGCCGATATACCCAACCATTTCTGCAAAGGATTATGCATTCATATTTAATGACTCACAAGTAAAAGTGTGTTTTGTAAGCGATGCTGATTTGCTAGCAAAAGTGAATGAGATAAAAGAAAGTGTTTCCACCCTTACACATGTTGTCTCTTTCAATAAAATAGAGGAAACCGAGCATTTAGATGACTTTATCTCTAGAGGAAAAGACATCAGTGATGACGAAATAGAACGAAGAAAAAGCAACATCAAAGCAGAAGATTTAGCTACACTCATTTACACGAGTGGTACTACCGGAAACCCAAAAGGTGTAATGCTTTCTCATGACAACATAGTATCGAATGTTTACGGATCGCGAAAGCGTTTACCAGTAGACCAATACTCAAAAGCGGTAAGCTTTTTACCTCTTTGTCACATTTATGAGCGCATGGTGGTCTATCTTTTCATGTATACAGGTGTTTCTATTTACTATGCCGAAAGCATGGACACCATTGGTGATAACATTAGAGAGGTTCAACCACAAGTTTTCACGGCTGTTCCTCGTCTGCTCGAAAAAGTTTACGACCGCATTATTGCAAAAGGAACAGAGCTTACCGGCATCAAAAAGAAACTATTTTTCTGGGCCGTTGAAGTGGCCGAAGAATGGGAACCTTATGGCGCAAACGGTGCATTTTATGGTTTGAAACACAAAATAGCCGACAAGCTTATTTTCAGCAAATGGCGCGAAGCTTTGGGTGGAAATGTAAAAGCTGTAGCCAGTGGCAGTGCAGCCTTGCAGCCAAGGCTTGCTCGTATTTTTAATGCAGCCGGAATTCCTGTGCTTGAAGGTTATGGCCTCACAGAAACATCTCCTGTGGCCGCAGTGAACTCTTTTGACAATCGTGGATTTATGATTGGCACCGTTGGTCGCCCATTAGATAAAGTGGAAATTAAAATTGCCGAAGACGGAGAAATCCTTATAAAAGGGCCAAACGTTATGATGGGTTATTACAACCGACCTGATCTTACTGCCGAAGTAATGGACAGTGAAGGTTGGTTTCATACCGGTGATATAGGAATGTTTGTTGATGGCGAATACTTGAAAATAACCGATCGTAAAAAGGAGATTTTTAAAACATCGGGTGGAAAATACATTGCTCCGCAGCCCATGGAAAACAAGTTTAAAGCTTCCCGCTTTATAGATCAAATAATGGTAATTGGTGAGAACCAGAAACACCCAGCAGCACTCATAGTGCCCGAGTTTATTTTTTGTAAAGATTGGTGTAAGCGCAAAGGACTAAACTTTAGCACCAATCAAGAACTTGCTGAATCTCCAGAATTAAAAGAGCGTATTTGGGAAGAAATAGCCGAGTTTAATAAAGACTTTGGAAATTTTGAGCAAATCAAGAAAATTGAACTTTGCTCTACTCCATGGACCATCGAAACCGAAGAATTGACTCCATCGCTAAAACTTAAGCGCAAAATTATTCTTAAAAAGTACAGCCATTTGGTTGACGCAATTTACCGCTAGCCTATTATGACAAAACTAAGGTTGAGGCTCACTCTGTTGCTTCTACTTTTCAGTCAACTCATCATTGCTCAAAGCAGTAATGATCAAAAGCAAGAGCCGAGCAATATTTACGCAAATGCAAATATTGGCTTCGGCTTGCTTTATGGCGGTTATGGTTTACATGCCGAAATCGGTAAAAAACACCTCGGTTGTTTTGCTGGCTTTGGCTATGCCACCGAGCGACAAATAGAAAACATCACACTTAAACCAAGCATCAATTATCACGCAGGTTTGCGCTATTATTTTGACGTAAACAGCGAAGTCGTTTTTCCTCGTGTTGGCCTTGGCTTTGGTTGGATCACCAATTATTACAACGAAAAAATCGGGAATAAGTCCTACGAACAGTCAGCTTATGGACTCTCAGCTCAAGTTGGCGCGCAATTTTATGCGGCCAGCGGTATAGTGGTAAATTTTGACATCGCGATGTCGTCAAGCGCAGTCATTTTGAGTCCTCAAACTCATCCACACTTCTTTGGGTTTTACGCTCGCCCTTGTATAGGAATTGGTTATGATCTCCAACGCATTTTCAAAACAAAAAAACCGAAATCTGTTCAAAACAAAGAGATCAATCCATTTGGATAATTGTACACTGCTTTTTTTGAGGGCGCTTAAACCTGTCTTCGCTCCAATCTTTTTTAGATTCAAACAGTATTAGTAACTCCCACAAAGAGCTTCTTTCAGTCGCTTTTGTTGCAGGCTAATACTAAGTTTAATCTTAAAAAAGGATTTCCACTGCACCAGTAGCGCACTAGCCAAGTAGCAAGTACAATGCAAAAACAAGAATTAGAGCAAGCGCCATGATTCCAACAATTGCAAAAATCGATAGCCCCTTAGATTGACGCTTTCTATTTTTCTTAAATCCTCCATCTAGCATTTGCAACTGATCTTGAATCTCTTTTACTAAATCGTAAATACTCTCGTTGCTTTTAGGGATAAATCGTTGCACACCCATTGCCATAACTTCTTCTTTTTCACGCTCATCTGTCATTGATGAAAGCATAATAACCTTTGGCGGCACAGGCATTGCATTAATGGCTAACATTACATCTTTAGCTGAAATCTCGTCCTCCAAATAGTAGTCAAGTACCACTAAAGAAGGATTAAGCTTTTTGATGGTGTGAATGGCATTTTTACCTGAGTTTTCGATAAATACATTTACATCACCCAAATTATTCCTCAAATAATGAGTAATCAACAACGAAAAAGTCTCGTTGTCTTCAATAATGATGATGTTTCTATTTGCAGGCATTTATCTCTTTGTAATCAGAAGTTGTAAAAGTAAACTAAGAAAGACTTATCAAATCAAAGCATTTTCAATTTTATGCTGTTCATACAGCATTTTTATCACTCCGTCTGACACACCTATTTTAGGCACATAGGCTGTTTTAGCCCCGCTCCAGCGCATTACGCTGGTAAAGATCTTTCCAGCGGGAACTATAACATCTGCTCTATCTGGGTTTAAGTAAAGCGTTTGTATTCTTTGATCCGTATCCAAATCTTTCAATCGCTTATACAAGTTGTATATTTCATTATAGTTCAAAGCTTCGCCATAGTCTTTCATCAATAGTTTGCAGTACTTGTTGATGTTTCCACCACTACCTATCATCGATATTTCTCCATTCACTTGCATGGCCAAATCTTTGACCCATGCTTTCATCTCGTCCCATGTTTCGTCAGGAACTGTATTCATCAATAACCTTATTGAGCCCACATTAAATGATCGCGCAGCAATGGCCTCATGATTATTAAACAAGGTGAGTTCCGTACTTCCACCACCCACATCCATATACAGGTAGCTCTTGTCAGCATCCATATTTTCACGCAGTCCATTTGCATACACTACTTCAGCTTCTTCTTTACCAGAAATAATTTCAATCTTGATTCCTGTTTCTGCAAACACACGATCTACTATAGCCAATCCATTCTCAGCTTCGCGAAAAGCAGAGGTAGCTAGAGCTCGCATTTTTTGAGGCTTATAAACTTTTAATAAGTGACTAAAGGCGTGCATCGCGTGCACAAATTCTTCCTCCTTATTTTCTGGCAAGTGTTTATGAATAAAAGCATCCGCACCAAGGCGCAATGGTACTCGAACAAGAGATTGCTTTTTGAATGTAATGTTTGACCCATGCTCAAATACGTTGCTTACTAGCAAACGCACTGCATTGGATCCAATATCTATTGCCGCAAATTGGTATGAATTCATTTGTTATTCCTTCGTCTTGTAGTACTCATATAGAGCATACTGAGAACGAATATCATTCATATCATGGTTACGATCAACCTTATATTCACCATTGGGTAATAATTTACGGGCCTTAACATTGTCAGAGAACTGAATATCAAGCACATCGTCTATTTCTTTTTTTATAGCATTATCGTATATCGGACAAGTCACTTCTATTCTTCTATCAATATTTCGACCCATCCAGTCGGCACTGCTGATAAAATAAAGTGGGTCATTTTCATTACAAAAAACAAAACATCGAGCGTGTTCTAAGAAGCGATCGATAATACTGATCACCTCAATATTTTCACTCATGCCTTTCACACCTGGAATCAAAGAACAAATCCCCCGTATTACCAACTTAACTTTTACGCCAGCACTGCTTGCTTGATACAATTTCAAAATCAATGCCTTATCAACTAGACTATTGATTTTTAAAATGATGTATGCATCCTTACCCGCTTTAGCATTATTAATCTCTTTATTAATTAATCGTACTAACCTATTTCTAAGATAAAAAGGTGAAAGCACCAAATGCTTAAAGCGATAGTTCGGCCAAATTGCATTTTCAAACAAATCAAATACTTTATGAACTTCGGATGTGATGTCAGGATTTGCAGTAAACAAACCAAAATCACCGTATAGGCCAGCTGTTCCTTCATGAAAATTACCTGTGGCCACATAGCTGTAATATTTGGTTCCGGCAGGTTCGCGTCTAGAAACAAGACATATTTTACCATGAACCTTCAAGCCGGGGAAACCAAAAAACACTTTTACGCCTTCGTCTTCGAGTACATTGCTCCAATGAATATTATTTTCTTCATCAAAACGAGCCTGAAGCTCTAGCACCACAATTACTTTTTTCCCATTTCTACTCGCATTGATTAGCGCATTTATGACTTTACTCTGCTTCGCAACTCGGTAAAGACAAATCCTTATGGTCTTCACATTTGGATCTAATGCTGCTTCCTTCAAAAACTCAATCAAATGATTGAAGGTTTGATAAGGATAATGCATCAAAATATCTTGCTTCGTTATCGCATCAAAATTTGAATCAAACTTATCGAAGTTGATGTTTCTCTGTGCGGGAAGCGGTTCATAGTATGCATTCTTATGCCCAACTTTAGGAAAAGACATCAAATCTCTGAAGTTGTGATAGCGTCCACCAGGAATAAATGCATCTTCATCAGAAGTCAAGTTCATTTTCTTAGTGAGATATCTCTGCATTTCTTTCGGCATACTGGCATCAAACACAAAACGAACTGGGGCGCCTCTTTTGCGGGCTTTCAAACTTTTCTTCATCTTCTCTAAGAAACTCTTAGAAATATCATTATCCAGATCTAATTCAGCATCACGCGTAATTTTAAATGTGTATGCTTCGGCTTTAATAGGTTTGAAAACAGAGAAAATTGATTTCAAATTATGTCTTACAATATCATCTAAAATGATGATGTATTTCTTTCCATGATCATCAGGAAGAGAAACAAAGCGAGGCAAAGAGAGCGGAATTTCAATAAGTGCATATTGAAGAAACTCCTTCTTCTTTTTGTCAGGCTTTACTGTCATTACAGCTGAAAGATATATGGCCTTATCTCTTAAATGCGGAAATTTCTTCACTTGATCCAACATAATCGGACTGATTACAGGATCAACTCGCTTCTCAAAATAATCTTCAACGAACTTCATTTGAGCTTCACTCAATTGCTGCTCATTTATAATGAAGATGTTTTCTTTTTGAAGATCCTTAATCAGATCTTGGTAGATGTTTTCATATTGCTTTTGCTGTCTGATCGTAACTCTTTGTATGTGCGCCAAAACCTCCTTTGGGTCATCATCAGTCAGTTCAATATTTTCATTCAAGGCAGCCCATCTTTTTACAGAGGCCACCCTTACTCTAAAGAATTCATCTCTGTTGTTTGAGAAAATCCCCAAAAATTTAAGCCGCTCAAGCAGAGGCACACTTGGGTCTGAAGCTTCGTTGAGTACGCGTTCGTTGAATGCCAACCAACTTATTTCTCTATTAATGAATTGAGGTTTAACCGCCATGTAATTTGAATGAATGTGCGAAGGTAAATCGATTGTAGCCCTTGTACCAACTGGCTAATTAGAATAATAATGTAGAGGTGTTGCAACAGCAACAATACGGTAACATAGGTAATTATTGTAGTTGAAAACTCTGTTGATAAGCGCTAAGCGAAATGCTTCAAAGGCCCATAGATTAAGGTCTACATTTGAATCGAATGTGTTAAAAAAGGATTCAATTGATGTTTTCAATTTTTAAAAAGAAAAAAGTTACCGAGGATCAGGCCGCTCAGCATTTTGTAAACTCCATTGTAAGGTTAGTTGACGAAGGCTTTGATGACGTTGTAGCAATCATAAAGAATGATCCTGAATTTATTCGTACTCCAACAATAGATGAAAATGCTATTGACAAATTTTTGCTGATCGTAGTTTGTGGCAATCTGAAACTTTTAGGAAATCATTTTGACAATAACCGCGATGTAATTATTGCAGATAAAATAATTCGCAAGCTTGCTAGGGTTTTAAGCGTTGAACCTCAAATGCTAAAAGAAACCATTGCCAATTATCAAAGTTGGATGTCACAAATTAATCATCCGTCAAAAAATACGGTATACGCTATGTCGAAGGCGGTTTTTTTCAAGTATGAATTAAACCAATATCAAAGCGAATATTTTAGAAACATGAAGACTCCGAATCCGATTTTTCTGAAGAGATTGGATGAACTTGTTACTCAGTTTATTTACAATTGGGCTGACATGACAGAAAACTACCGCATTGTTGACTAAGCCCTAGGCTAGGTTAAAATGCTTGACGGCCATATTTTTTACTTCCTCACCAATTGCTAAACAAGCTGTAGCTGCTGGGCTAGGAGCATTCAATATGTGAATGCTGTTTTCTTTATATTCTATTTTAAAATCATCAATCATCTCTCCTTTATCGCTTAGTGCCATCGCTCTTACTCCTGCACGCTCTTCACTCAAATCATCCATCTCAAGGCTAGGAATCAAGCGCTGCAAAGTTTCCAGAAACAATCTCTTAGAGAATGCTCTTCTGTATTCTTCAATTCCATAACGCCAATGTTTGGCAAAGAATTTCCAAGTTCCGCCAAAAGTTAGTGCTGCAGCAGTATCGCTAAAGTCAAAATCGGTTTTCTTGTATCCTTCGCGCTTGAAAACAAAAACTGCATTCGGACCGCATTCTACATCGCCATCAACCATACGTGTAAAGTGCACGCCCAAAAATGGAAATTCAGGATTTGGGACTGGATATATCAGATTCTTTACTTTATGCTTGCCTCGCTCGCTAAGTACATAGTAGTCTCCTCTAAAACCAAGAACAGACATATCAAGTTTTACATTGTCTTTCTTTGCCAAACGATCGGCCTGCAATCCACCGCAGTAAATAACATACTTCGCTTCAATTTTGCCTTTATTAGTGATAAGCGTAGTCGAATTCGTTCCCTTCTCAACATCGGTTACCTCGTGTCCGAGAAAAATCTTACTACGCTCCTGCATACCTTCGAGAAGTTCGCCCAATTTTTCAGTAGTTGCACGATAATCAATAATACCAGTACAGCCAACTCTAATACCCGCAATTCCTTGAACGTATGGTTCAATTTCTTTTACTTGATCTGCGGTAATTTTTTCTACATCCTCTACTCCGTTTAGCAAAGCACGTTCATATATTTTTTCCATATGAGGAAGCTCTGATTTATCAGTAGCAACGATCACTTTTCCGCAGATATCATGAGAAATATTATGTTCCTTGGCAAAAGCCACAAGTTCACGTCTACCATCCACACAGTTTTTGGCCTTGTATGATCCTGGTTTATAATACAAGCCCGAGTGTATCACACCAGAATTATTACCCGTTTGATGATTAGCCAATCTAGTCTCTTTTTCAATGAGCGCAATAGACTTGTCTGGAAATGCGGTTTGAAGTTTATAAGCTGCGGCAACACCCACGATGCCTCCGCCTACTACTGCGATATCAAAAGATACGTTCACGATAAATGTTTTGAATTAAGATTTAATTGGTGCTATGCTCTTTTCATTTTTCACAAACAAAAGCAAGATAAAACCAACTGCGAAGAAAGAAAGAAGAATGAGTGCACTGCTTCGCATACTAGAAGTTACTCCTTCAATGTATCCGAATAAGAATGTTCCGATAACAATCCCAACTTTTTCAACCACATCATAAAAACTAAAATAGGATGCATGATCTTCAGTTTGAGGTAAAAGTTTGGAATAGGTTGACCTAGATAATGATTGTACACCGCCCATTACAAGGCCTACCACACCTGCAAGCATATAGAACTCAGATGGCGTTTTTATAACGTAAGCACCAACGCAGGCGCCAATCCAAATCAATAACACAACACCTAAAATTGGTTTGTTCCCAAACTTTTGCGAGAGTTTAGAAAATATAAAAGCACCGAGAGCACCAATGAATTGGATGATCAAAATACTTACGATAAGTCCGGTATCTCCATCTCTTCCCCAATCAATTTCTTTCTTGGCAAAAAGAACAGCCATCAACATTACTGTTTGAACGCCCATACTGGAGACAAAAAAAGATCGCAAATAAGCTCTCAGGTTTTTTTGCTCCTTTAATTCAGACCAAACAGATCTCAATTCTTTAAACCCTTTACTGAACAAGTCTCTTTTTATTGGCTTACGATCGAAAACATTTTCGGGCAGAAAAGCATAAGTGTATTGGGCAAAAGCAATCCACCAAACGGCTACCATCACAAATCCATACTCAATAGGCATTTGAATAGATGACTGAGAAAGAACAAGAATTACAATAAGAAGCAATGCACTTCCAATATAGCCCAATGAAAATCCTTTTGCACTCACACCATCTTGCATTTCGTTTGATGCAATTTCTGGCAAAAAGGCGTTATAAAAGACTAAACTCCCCCAAAATCCAACACTTGCCATAAATACAGGAACCATCGAAATCTCGAGATGTTTACCATCGAAAAAATATAGCAATGCACAGCTCAGGGCTCCGATGTAGCAAAAGATTTTCAGAAATAATTTTTTCCTTCCTGAAATATCTGCAACTCCTGAAAGAATAGGTGACAAGAAGGATACAATTAAAAAGGAAAAGGAAAATACATAGCTATAAATCTCAGTATTGATAAATTCTCTACCGAAAAAATCAACATAGAAAACTTCATGCCCATCAACAATCCTTGATATCTCGTTGGTTCTGCTTTGAAAAAAAAGAGGGAAAATAGAGGTAGTTATCACTAATGGATATGCCGAGTTAGCCCAATCATAGAACGCCCAAGCGTTGATGATTTTTCGATCGTCTTTTTTGATCATACTGGGCGAAAATAAAGAAGCGCGGCACTTTGGCCACGCTTCTTTAAAAAATAATATAAAAACGAGTATTAATCGAGTATATCGAAAACTACTCTTCTGTTTTGCGCTTGTCCTGTAACTGAGGTGTCGTCTGTTGCAGGATCAAAATCTTTCATGCCTAAAACTTGCAATTTATTGGTGTTTACACCAAGCTCCACTAGTTTTTCTTTGATTGTTTGAGCTCTTAAAAGTGATATATCACCTGAAGATTTTGCTTGCTCTACTGGATCCGTATGTCCTTTAATCTGAATTTTCAAATCAGGATTATTCTTGATCATTGCAGCAACTTTTTCAACGTCAACCATAGCTCTTGAAGAAATATCGCTACTCATTTCCTCAAAATACACTTTCGTCATCTCAATTTGTTCTGGTCCATCAATATCAGCATCAGTACTTACTTCCTTAGAGTATTTCACTTGCATTGAGTTTCCGTCAGGAGCCTTTTCGCAATCACAATCATCTAAGCCAGCCATATTTATTACGGATACATCATCTATGTAGTAGTAGGCAGTTGACCTCGTTTGTTGCCCTGTTACACCACGTGGTCTTTTGATTTTCTCTATTTGGGTTTCGGCAGTTGAGCCAAAATTTCCGATTGTAATATATCGCTCTTTGCCTTCAGCAATGAAAGACCCACAAATTGCCGACCACTCAAACTGTTCTGTCCAAATTTGGTTTTGAGAATGAATAATCTGAGGCTGAATTTCGCCCGATTCTATTTCTTCCATTTTAAGAGGCTTTTGGCTGATATAAATACCAATGTTATTAGATGCATATTTGGTCAACATACTCAACATGATATTCATCTTAACACAATACACTTTACCCTCTTCTAAAGTGTACTTAAGTTCATTCTGAAGAAATGTTCTCGGCTCCGCGTCTTTTGCACTATATGTTACAAAACCAGCGTATGTTTCACCACTGAGTGGTTCAGCGTCTCCATATACATTGAGAGGAACTTGATACGCTTCATCCTTTGCTTTTGCATTAAATATATCTGCATAGTTGGGGCCTACTGCAGACCAACCAAATGCATGCTCTAGTCCTCCTGCACCTTTTATCTTTTTCTCTAAAAACTCAAAATCAGGATTCTCTACATGGTTTCGTTGAGCAAATAGTGAAAAGCCCATTCCAAATATGAAGGCTGTTGTTAGGATTGATTTCATAAACATTTCTTTTAATAGCTAAATTTCTTAATAGTGTCGATATACAACTTCACTTTTCTCCAATCTGTATCAGGATAAACTCCATGACCGAGATTGGCTATGTGTCCTCCGCCTTCAAATGTGCTTAGCATTTCGTTGGTTTTTCGAACCACATATTCGTCAGACGAATAAAGTATTGTTGGATCTAAGTTGCCTTGCAAAACCTTTGCCGAATTTACTTTACGCAGTTCTTTTGGGTTTAA
>JANRBI010000022.1:19390-23233 GCA_030727625.1 Salibacteraceae bacterium | reverse complement strand
ACCAATTCTTTGAATCCAGAAATACTCGCTCTGATGGCGCGATACTCAGGCAAAATTCTGCCTGCTTGACGCATTACCCAAACGGGAGGACGCTCAGTTTTTTCACCTCGCGCAGCTCTGATGATTAAATCGTTTTTCACTTAAAATAAGAAAGGCGGCAAGGACCAATTGGCCGCATGCCGCCTTCATGTTTTTATTAGTTATTAGACTGAAGTCTCTTAATTAAATTCAATGCACTACCAGCTTTGTACCAGTCAATTTGTGCTTGATTGTAAGTATGATTTGTAACTATCACATCTTTAGAACCATCAGCGTGAACTACTTCGATGCTAATCGTTTTACCTGGTGCAAATTGATCTAAATCTAAGAAGTTGAACGTATCATTTTCCTTGATCAAATCATAGTCTGCTTCGTTAGCAAACGTTAAGCCCAGCATACCTTGTTTCTTCAAATTTGTTTCGTGAATACGAGCAAATGACTTAACCAAAACAGTGGTAACACCTAAATGACGCGGCTCCATAGCAGCATGTTCCCTTGAAGAACCTTCACCATAGTTGTGATCACCCACAACAATAGTTGGAATACCTGCGGCTTTATAAGCTCTAGCAGCGGCCGGAACCTCAGAAAGCTCACTCGTTAACTGGTTTACTACTTCGTTGGTCTTTTGGTTAAAAGCATTCACAGCACCAATCAAACAGTTGTTTGAAATATTGTCAAGGTGACCACGGTAACGCAACCATGGACCAGCCATTGAAATGTGATCTGTAGTACACTTACCAAATGCCTTGATCAAAAGCTTAGCGCCTGTGATGTTTTTACCATCCCAAGCTGCAAATGGCTCAAGCAATTGTAAACGTGATGAATCTGGGTTAACAACTACTTGTATTCCAGAACCATCTTCTGCAGGAGCTTGATAACCGTTATCTTCAACTGCAAAACCCAGTTCAGGAAGTTCCATTCCTGTTGGTTCAGCTAATTTTACTTGCTCTCCATTTTCGTTTGTCAATGTATCAGCTACTGGATTGAAATCTAAACGACCAGAAATTGCAATCGCAGCCACCATTTCTGGTGAAGCAACAAATGCATGGGTGTTAGGATTGCCATCAGCACGCTTTGCAAAGTTTCTATTGAAAGAATGAACAATTGAGTTCTTTTCTTGCTTCTCAGCACCTTCACGATCCCACTGACCAATACATGGCCCACAAGCGTTGGTAAAGATTCTAGTTGTTTCAAATTTCTGGAAAGTATCCATTAAGCCATCGCGCTCTGCAGTGAAACGAACTTGCTCAGAACCTGGATTAATACCCAAAATCGCTTTAGGTTTCACCCCTTTTGCAATCGCATCTTCCACGATAGAAGCTGCGCGTGTCAAATCTTCGTAAGATGAATTGGTACATGAACCAATCAAAGCCCACTCAATATCCAAAGGCCAGCCATTAGCAATAGCTTTTTCTTTCATCTCCGCAACTGGTGTTGCCAAATCTGGAGTAAAAGGACCATTAAGATGTGGAGTCAATTCTGAAAGATTGATCTCAATTACTTCATCAAAATATTGCTCTGGGTTTGCGTAAACCTCAGCATCACCAGTCAAGTGATCAGCTACCACATCAGCTGCAGCAACTACATCTTCTCTTCCCGTTGCTTTCAAATATCTACGCATAGAATCATCGTAACCAAATGTTGAGGTTGTAGCACCTATTTCTGCACCCATATTACAAATGGTTCCTTTTCCAGTAGCAGACATTGCTTCGGCTCCTTCGCCAAAATATTCAACGATACAGCCAGTTCCACCTTTTACAGTAAGAATGCCTGCCACCTTCAAAATCACATCTTTTGGAGCAGTCCAACCATTGAGTTTACCAGTTAATTTAACCCCAATCAACTTAGGCATTTTAAGTTCCCAAGCCATACCAGCCATCACGTCAACTGCATCAGCACCGCCAACTCCAATAGCCACCATACCCAATCCACCAGCGTTTACTGTATGCGAATCTGTACCGATCATCATACCACCTGGGAAAGCATAATTTTCTAAAACTACTTGATGAATAATTCCAGCTCCTGGTTTCCAGAACCCAATTCCGTATTTATCGCATACAGAACTCAAGAAATTAAACACCTCATTGTTTTTGTTGATTGCTTCTTGCAAATCTTTGTCAGCACCAATGCGAGCTTGAATCAAGTGGTCAGCATGCGCTGTAGAAGGCACAGCCACTTTTGTTTTACCGGCTTGCATAAACTGAAGAAGAGCCATTTGCGCTGTTGCATCTTGCATAGCAACTCTATCAGGTGCAAAGTCTACGTAGGACTTTCCACGTTCAAAAGCTTCTGAAGCTGCTCCATCCCACAAGTGGGCGTAGAGAATTTTCTCTGAAAGCGTTAATGGTTTTCCTAATACTTTTCTGGCTGCTTCAATACGCTCTGGATACTTTGCGTATACAGCCTTAATCATGTCAATATCAAAGGTCATTTTGGTTGATTTTATTTGCGCTTGGCAATATTACTGCAACAGCACGAGATTTAAATCTTTTAAAAACAAAAAAGGGAAGCCCATGAGCTTCCCTTTTTTTAGTCGATATTTAGTATTGAGTTCAATTATTCTCCTACTACTTCAAATGAAATCGTTTCAACAACGTCTCTGTGGAATTTCACTTCAGCTTCGTAAGAACCAATTGTTTTGATTGGCTCTTCTTTAATCTTAATGAATTTTCTATCAACGTTGTAACCAAGCTTCGCCATTTCTTCAGCTAACTGAATCGTGTTTACTGAACCAAAGATTTTTCCAGCTTCACCAACTTTAGCTCCCACCTTAACGGTGATTTCTTTCATTTTGGCAGCCATATCTCTAGCGCTTGCTCTTTCTTTTTCGATGCGTTGTGAACGCTGACGCATTGTTTCAGCATGCATTTTCTTAGCTTGTGCTGTAGCCAAAACTGCTTTTCCTTGTGGGATTAAGTAGTTTCTACCATAGCCTTGCTTTACAGACACTAGATCATCCTTGTAACCTAGCTTCTCGATATCTTGTTTTAAAATAACTTCCATGGTTGTCTGTATTTTTTACTTCATCATATCGGTTACGTAAGGCATCAAAGCAAGGTGACGTGAGCGTTTTACCGCTTGACCAACTTTCTTTTGAAACTTTACAGAAGTACCTGTTACTCTTCTTGGTAACAACTTACCTTGCTCGTTTACAAAACGAAGTAGGAAGTCAGCATCCTTGTAATCTACGTATTTGATTCCGGCTTTCTTAAACCAGCAATACTTGTCTTTTTTAGTCTCGATCTGAATCGGAGCTAAATATCTAATGTCATCTGCCATCTCTACTATGTATTAAGCGGTTTTCTTAGATTTATTTCTTCTTTTTTCTGCGAATGCCACATGATCCTTATCCATTCTCACGGTTAAGAATCGCATTACGCGCTCATCGCGAATGAACTCTGTTTCCAAAGTTGCGATTAGGGTTGGCTCGGCCTCGAACTCAACTAAGTAGTAGAATCCAGTGGACTTTTTCTGGATTGGGTAGGCCAATTTTTTTAGGCCCCAGTTCTCTTCGTGGTGGATTTTTGCGCCACCATTGCTAATGTAAGCTGTGAACTTTTTCACTGTTTCCTTTGCCTGGTCCTCAGACAAAACGGGAGTTAAAATGAAAACAGTTTCATAACGATTCGTCATAAATTGTGTTTTTTACTTTACTAAAAATGGGGCGCAAAAGTAGTAAATACTTTATTCGAAACAACATAAAGGAATAATTCATCTAAATACACAGCCGTGAATATTTCAAATTCTAATCCTAACCCTACATTTGCCGCGATGGACCAAAAGGAAAATTTCATTGTATCTGCA
>JANRBI010000022.1:0-19290 GCA_030727625.1 Salibacteraceae bacterium | reverse complement strand
TCCTAACCCTACATTTGCCGCGATGGACCAAAAGGAAAATTTCATTGTATCTGCACGCAAGTACCGCCCTGCCACTTGGGATCAAGTAGTAGGACAGGAATCGATTACCGAAACATTGCACAATGCCATTAGCCAAAATCAATTGGCGCATTCGTATTTGTTTTGTGGTCCGCGTGGTGTTGGAAAAACTACCTGCGCAAGAATTTTCGCGAAAGAAATCAATCGTTCAAACGAGTTGGCAGATGATGAAGATTTCTCTTTCAATATTTTCGAACTTGATGCAGCATCTAACAATAGCGTAGATGATATTAGATATTTGAACGATCAAGTTCGTATTCCACCACAAATCGGCAAATACAAGGTCTACATTATAGATGAGGTTCACATGTTGTCAAAAGCGGCTTTTAACGCCTTTTTGAAAACATTGGAAGAACCACCAAAGCATGCCATTTTTATTCTAGCTACGACCGAAAAACACAAGATTATTCCAACCATTTTAAGCCGTTGTCAGATCTATGACTTCAACAGAATTGGTGTGGAGGAAATAGTAGGTCATTTGCGTGAAATAGCTAAGAAAGAAAACATAACATTTGAAGAGGAGGCTTTGCACGTAGTGGGTCAAAAAGCGGATGGTGCATTGCGTGATGCTTTATCCATTTTTGATCAGCTGTCGAGTTTCACCAATAGAAACTTGACGTATGATGCCGTTTTAAAAAACCTACACGTATTAGACTACGACTACTTCTTTAATGTAGTAGATTCATTGTATATCGCTGACTACGCAAAATCATTGGTAACACTTGACAGCATTATCAAACAAGGTTTTGACGGAAGTCACTTTTTAACCGGTTTAGAATCTCATTTGCGCGATTTGTTGGTGTGTAAACATCCCTCAACATTGGCGCTTTTGGAAGTAGGCGAAAATGTAAAAGCTCGCTATCACGAGCAAGCTACCGCCATTCCTGCAGACTGGATTATTGACGCACTCAAAATTGCCAACGAAGCCGAAGGCAAATACAAGAACTCGCTCAATCAGCGATTGACATTAGAGGTATTCCTGCTGCATTTGGCAAGCTTGGGCGAAAAAAAAAAGTCTGAACTAAACGCATCAGCCAACACGCTTCGTGAGCCGAAACCTGAGCAAAGAACAACTTCTTTTCAGCCAAACACATCCACTGTTGCAGCTAGCAAACCAGCAGCCCCAGTTCATCAAGCTGCGGCCTCAAGTACAGTGAACGAACCTGTTGCTTCACCTCAAAGTGCGCCTACTAGCCCAGTTTCTGCGGAAGCAAAACCAGCATCAAGCAATACTGTAGCAAATGCTAGAAGCAGAAAAGCGAGAACGGTTTCGCTAAACATTGACGAAAACGAAGAAACAGCGACCAACGACACCAGCGAAATCAATGAAGAAGACTTAGTTGATGTGACTAACTCACCCATGTTACCGCTGACTGATGCTTGGAAACAAGTTTGCGAAAGCGTATTAAATGACGGTAATAGTAATTTACATGCAATGCTTTCTAGGCAGGACGTTAGTGACTCAACAGCCACTGGCGTGATGGTAATTTTACAGCATGAGATTGAGGTACAAGAATTTACGCAACATAAAACCAAAGTACTTTCACGCTTACGCGAATACACAGGAAACATATCTTTGAGCCTTTCAACAAAAGTGGAGGCCATAGAAAACAACATAAAGCTGTTTTCAGCAAAAGACAAGTTTGAAGAACTTTCGAAAAAAAACCCAGATTTAATCAAGTTTAAGCAAGACCTTGATCTTGATATTTCTTTTTAATTCCTACTCAAGTAACCTAAATGGATAATGAAGGCAAGTAACTATTTAATCTTAGTGTTCGCAGCAATTATGATTATGAGCACATCGTGTGGCGATAGCGCCAAAACAGCTGATTCTAAAGAATCGAAATATAAATACGAAAGTGTAGAAGGCGATCCATTTGGATTGAGAATTTACACCTTAGACAATGGTCTAAAAGTTTACATCTCTGAAAACCACGCAGAGCCAAGAATTCAAACCAACATTGCAGTGCGCACGGGTAGCAAGCAAGACCCAAAAGACGCAACTGGTTTGGCTCACTATCTTGAGCACATGTTGTTTAAAGGCACATCAAACCTTGGTGCTTTAAACTGGGAAGAAGAATCAAAATTGCTCAATATTATTTCTGATTTATACGAGCAACACCGCAACACAACAGACGAAGCAGAGCGTGAAAACATTTACCATCAAATTGATAGTGTATCGCTGATGGCATCATCTTTTGTTGCTACAAACGAATACGATAAAATCATTAGCGGATTGGGTGCAAAAGGCACAAACGCATACACAAGCAATGAGCGCACCGTTTACATTAACGATGTACCAAGTACTGAATTTGAAAAATGGCTTGCAGTGGAAAGCGAGCGTTTTGGTGAATTGACCTTGCGTCTTTTTCACACAGAATTAGAAGCTGTTTTCGAAGAATTTAACCGCACCCAAGACAGCGATCGCAGACAAGCCTATTACGGTTTGCTTGAAATGCTTTTTCCAGTTCACCCTTATGGTCAACAAACCACTATTGGTACTGGCGAGCATTTGAAAAATCCTAGCATGGTTAAAATCCATGACTACTTCAAAAGAAGATATGTACCAAATAACATGGCAATTATTCTTGCTGGTGATGTAGATCCAGAAGAAACCATTGCTATGGTAGATAAATACTTTGGTGGATATGAAAAGCAGCCATTAGAAAACATCGAAATGCCTAAAGAAGCTCCGATTACTGAGCCTCAAATTAAGGATGTGATGGGTAGCGAGGCTGAGTTTGAAATGATCGGCTTTAGATTGGATGGCGCTGGAAGCAAAGATGACATGTACCTAGAGTTGATGGATGGAATCTTAGCAAACGGAAAAGCTGGTTTGATCGATTTGAATTTGAATCAATCTCAAAAAGTACTTCAAGCCTATTCAACGCAAACAGTGATGGAAGATTATTCTTACTTCATGCTTGTGGGTTACAATCGTCAAGGTCAGTCGCTAGAAGAAGTTCGTTCTCTTTTGCTTGACCAACTTGACAGCGTAAAGCAAGGTAAGTTTGACGATTGGATGATTGACGCTGTGGTGCGTAAGTACAAGAAAGAGTTGATGAGCCAAATGGAAAGCAACAACGTGCGTGCTTACCTAATGAGCGATGCATTTATCCTTGAAAAAGATTGGAACAAAGTGGTGAATCGCTATGACGAAATGCAGAAAATTTCGAAAGCAGAAATGCAGGCTTGGGCCAACGAGAAATTTGGCAACAACTACATGGCTGTAAACAAGCGCATTGGTGAGAAAAATGTAACCAAAGTTGCGAAACCAGCTATCACACCAGTGAACATAAATCGCGAAGAAAACTCCGCTTTTTTCACCAAGCTTGACTTAATGGAAAGCATGCGTTTGAAGCCACAGTTTATTGATTATAAGAGCGCCATCAAGAAGACTACTGTTGGAGACAAAGTAGAGTTGAGCTATGTAAACAACAGCACCAACGAGCTTTACAGCTTGTATTATGTGTTTGACATGGGTAGCGACAACAACAAATGGTTGCCAATAGCTATTGACTATCTTCCTTATTTGGGAACAGTAGATATGTCGCCAGCTGAAGTGCAAAAAGAACTTTTCAAATTAGGCGTAAGCTTCGAAGTATTCTCTTCAAGCGATAAGGCTTATGTGATGCTTAATGGATTGAAAGAAACGTATGCTGAAGGTGTACAATTGTTTGAATCACTTCTAAGCAATGTAGTGGCGGACCCAGCAAGCTACCAAGAATTGGTTCAAGGTATTCTGAAGAAAAGAACCGATAGTAAACTTGATAAGAGTACTATCCTTTTCAGTGGTTTGGGCAGTATGGCGCAATACGGAGCAAAGAATCCTTTCAACGATGTGCTTTCTGAGAAAGAATTGCTTGAAGCCGATCCAAGCGAATTGGTAAACATCATTCATAACTTAGCTAATTACGAGCACCGTATCTTATTTTACGGGCCACAAAGCATGGAAGATGCAGTTGCCGTTTTGAACCAGCACCACACCCTGCCAGCAACATTTACTGCTATTCCAGAAGCTACTAAGTTTGAGCAAATCGCAACAACAGAAAACAAAGTATATTTTGTAGAATATGACATGGTTCAAGCAGAATTGATGTTGATGCACCGCGGACCTGAATTCACTCCTGACTTGTTGCCACAGGCAAAAATCTTTAGCGAATATTTCGGTGGTGGTTTATCATCTATTGTTTTCCAAGAAATCAGAGAATCTAAGGCATTGGCCTATTCCGCTTATGCTGGCTATTCAAGCCCAAGCAAGGTCGATCAGCACCATTATGTGCGTGGTTATATTGGCACACAAGCTAACAAGCTTGAAGATGCAACAAGCGCATTGCTAGAGTTGATGAGCACATTACCAAAAGCTGATCAACAATTTGAACAAGCAAAAACAAGTGCTTTGAAACAAATTGAAACATCAAGAACATCAGACCGAAGCATTCTTTGGAGTTATGAAAGAGCTAGAACTCTTGGTTTAGATTATGATTTGAATGAGAAAATCTACCCTGTAATTAACACCATGACTTTTGAAGATGTGCAAGGCTTTTTTGATGCACAAATCAAAGACAAGCCATACACTTATATGGTGATTGGTAAGAAGAGTGAAATGGATATGAAAGCATTGGAAAAACTTGGTCCAGTGAAAGAATTGACATTGAAGCAAGTGTTCGGATATTAATAACGACAAACCCAATTATAGGAAAAGGCGAGCAGAGAAATCTGTTCGCCTTTTTTGTTGCAAAAACCCCTCAGTTACCTGATAAGTTTCATACAAACTTCACATTAAAAAAGCCGCTCAAAATCCTACCTTTGGCCGACCTTAATTCATGCCTTTGTCGGAAAATAGTTCATGGGGCTTTTTCCCGAAAATGGCGTGATCCTCATTAAAATTTAGAAATACACCTTTATGTCAGATTCGAAAATTATTTACACTAAAACGGACGAAGCTCCAGCTTTAGCTACTTATTCTTTTTTACCAATTGTTGAAGCTTTTACCGCAACAGGAGGCATTAAAGTTGAAACGCGCGATATATCGCTTGCAGGTAGAATTTTATCGCTTTTTCCAGAATTGCTTGGTGCTGAGCAACGTGTATCTGACGACTTAGGCGAACTAGGCGATTTAGCAAAAACGCCCGAAGCCAACATCATAAAACTACCAAACATTAGCGCTTCGGTTCCTCAATTGAAAGCCGCTATCAAAGAATTACAATCTCAAGGTTTTCCTATTCCAGATTATCCTGAAGAGGCAAATACTGAAGAAGAAAAAGCCATTGCAGCCAAGTACAATAAAGTAAAAGGTAGCGCTGTAAATCCTGTGCTTCGCGAAGGAAACTCTGACCGCAGAGCACCAAAAGCGGTGAAAGAATACGCACGTCAAAACCCACACTCGATGGGTGCTTGGAGCGCAGATTCAAAAACACACGTTGCGCACATGAATGATGGTGATTTTTACGGAAGTGAAAAATCAATCACCGTGGCAGAACCAACAGTGGCAAAAATTGAATTCATCTCAAGCGATGGTTCAAGCAAAGTTTTGAAAGAAAAAACGCCTTTGCTTGCTAGCGAAATCATTGATGCTTCGGTGATGAGCAAGAATGCATTGACTGCATTTTTAGCCGAACAAATTGCCGATGCAAAAGCAAAAGGTGTATTGTTTTCAGTTCATTTAAAAGCAACTATGATGAAGGTTTCTGACCCAATCATTTTTGGCCATGTGGTGAAAGTGTTTTTCAAATCTGTATTCGATAAACATGCCGCAACATTTGAAGAAATAGGCGCTGACGCCAATAACGGGCTTGGAAGCATTTTGGGAAGCATCGATAAATTAGACGCGGCCAAAAAGGCTGAAATTTTAGCTGATATTGAAGCCTGCTATACCAACGGACCTGATCTTGCCATGGTAAATTCTGATAAAGGAATTACCAATTTACACGTTCCTAGCGATGTTATCATTGATGCCTCTATGCCAGCAATGATTAGAACTTCGGGCCAAATGTGGAATAAAGCAGGCAAGTCACAAGACACGAAAGCGGTAATTCCAGACCGCTGCTATGCTGGCATCTATGCAGCTACCATCGATTTTTGCAAGAAAAACGGAGCTTTTGATCCAACCACCATGGGTAGCGTATCAAACGTAGGTTTGATGGCACAAAAGGCGGAAGAATACGGTTCGCATGATAAAACTTTTGAAATTCAAGGAAACGGAACGGTTAAAGTAACCGACAGCAATGGAAATACGCTAATTGAGCACACGGTAGAAGCAGGTGATATTTGGAGAATGTGCCAAGTAAAAGATGCTCCGATACAAGATTGGATTAAACTGGCCGTGAACCGTGCCAGAGCAACTGGAAACACTGCAGTATTTTGGTTAGACAAAACCAGAGCACACGATGCAGAAATCATCAAAAAAGTAGATAAGTACTTGCCAAACTATGACACTTCTGGTTTAGATATTAGAATCATGGAGCCAGGTGCAGCAACCACATTTTCATGCGAAACCATTAAAGCTGGAAAAGACACTATTTCCGTTTCTGGAAACGTTTTGCGTGATTACTTGACCGACCTCTTCCCTATTTTAGAAGTAGGTACAAGTGCAAAAATGCTTTCTATCGTTCCGTTGATGAATGGCGGAGGTTTGTTCGAAACGGGTGCTGGCGGATCAGCGCCAAAGCACGTGCAACAATTCATGGAAGAAAACCACTTACGTTGGGATTCTCTTGGTGAATTCTTAGCATTAGCAGTTTCATTAGAACATCTAGGCAACACTTACAACAATCCAAGAGCTGTGGTTCTTGGAAAAACCTTGGATGATGCTACCAGTAAGTTTTTACTAACTGACAAATCACCATCTCGCAAAGTGGGTGAACTTGATAACCGTGGAAGCCATTTCTACTTGGCAATGTATTGGGCCGAAGCTTTGGCAAATCAGAATGGCGATGCTGAATTGAAAGCGCACTTCGCACCAATAGCTGCCGAAATGAAGGCAAATGAAAACGCTATTGTAAGCGAATTAAACAAAGCACAAGGCAATGCAATAAACATTGGTGGTTACTATCATCCAAACGCAATCAAAGCTTTTGATGCCATGCGACCAAGCGCTACTTTAAACGCAATTATTGCTAGGATATAATTAAGACAGTTTGAATTCAAGATTTTAATCTTGAATGATTTGCAAAGAATTGAAACGATCCTTCGGGGTCGTTTTTTTTGTGGCCAATTCCGAATGATTCAATCTAAAAACTAGTATTCCAGCCCTCAGCGTTTCCGGGCGTTTTGTCTGCATAAAATGCCTCGAAGACTTTTTTATCTGAATCCCAATCGCCAGTTGGGTAAAATGGCTCACGCATGCTTACCAGCTTTGTTCTGTAATCTATTGCATGCAATACAATGGGTAAATTAGCTTCATAGGCTACCCAATAAAATCCACTGCGCCATTTATCAACATGTTTACGCGTTCCTTCGGGGGTAAATACAATCTGAATTTTCTTGCCACTATTAATCATGGCTTTTAGACGAGCCGTCAAATCATTCTTCTTTGATCTGTCTACTGGAATGCCACCTGTCCATTTAAAAAACCAACCGATTCCAGGTTTAAAAAACGAATTCTTGATTAGGTATTTAGCATTCATTTTATAGACATTTCTGGCGAGAATTCCCCAGATAAAATCCCAATTACTGGTATGCGGAGCTACAACTACTACTGCAACTCTGGTTTCTTCAGTATACTCTCCAGAAACCTTCCAACCACACAGAGCTAAAAACCATTTTGAAAGAAGTGCCTTCATATATCTAACTTAATTACTAAACCGTTTCTAGGAAATTTTCGTGAAAACCAATTAAATGAACTTTTGTGGTAGCACGAGTCAATGCGGTATAGAGCCACCGAAAATAAGACCTATCAAGCATTTCTTCGGTAAAATATCCTTGATAAATAAAAACATCTGTCCATTGCCCACCTTGCGATTTGTGGCAAGTTACCGCATAAGCATACTTCACCTGAACTGCATGGAAATAAGGGTTTTGAAAGAACTTCGCTTCAGGATCATTTGAGTCAATTTCTCCAGAATCTATCAAGGCTTCACGCATTTTAAACAGCTGCCTAGATTGTATGGACGGACCATCAAAATCAAGTGCATTCAAAAGAAGTAACAAGTCAAAAGATTGTTCGGGATCGTCACTAAAATAAACCTGACAATCAGCAAATCGAAACGGACCAAACTCTGCCAAACGATTCACTCTTTCTACAGAAATCATATCGCCATTGGCCAAAAAGTTTTGCCGCTTGCCTGGTGTTTTCCAGAAATAATTATTCTTAACAATCATCAACTTATCTCCGGCTTCTATCTCAGATTCACGAAACAAGATGCGATTGCGTATTTGTTGATTAAACTTGGTTGCATCTTTATTGCTTCGGCAAATTATCACCGATTCGTGGGCTTTTTCCGATTGAAACTTATCTGACAAACGATCTTCCAATTCATGAGGATCTACCTCGTTTACGTCTCTATTGGCAGAAACTTCGATGTGAAGATTTTCAAACGCATTCTTTGATAATTGCATTCTTAAGTCAGTAGCGTTTTTCAAAATCAAAGACTCTTGCGCTTGACGCACTACTTGGGTCAATGTGTATTCGAAAACTGGAGCACCTGTGATTTTCTTGAGTTTCTTTTTGTCTAGTGCAGGACTCAATTCCATTCCAACAGGCGGCAACTGTGCATTATCGCCAATCAAAATCAATCGGCAGCGTTCGCCAGAATAAACATACTCGAGCAAATCTTGCAATAGCGATCTGCTTACCTGACCATCTTCAGAAATGGTTGCCTCACCAATCATAGAAGCTTCATCAACTATGAAAATCGTTTTTTCTGATTTGTTGTGCATCAGCTGCATGCTCATCCGGCCAAAGTCATCTTGCTTTACAGTGTAAATTTTGCGATGAATGGTAGATGCTGGATAGCCGCTGTGTTGTGCAAGCACTTTTGCGGCACGACCTGTTGGCGCAAGCAACACCGTTTTTCGATTTATAGAATGAAACCAACGAATCAAACCACCCATTAAAGTGGTTTTTCCAGTACCCGCATATCCGCGTAAAATGAACACAGAATTAGCGCCACCAGTAAATAAAAACTGGTACACAGACTCAAGCGCTTCTACCTGATCTTCTTTCAAGGGAACATTGATCTTCCCCGAAACCTCATTCACAAAGTCTATTTCTTGCATGTTAACGGCCGAAAAATAGAGTTAATCTTCTGCTAACAAACATCTGCTTTATCATATTGGGAAAATTGTAGATTTGCCCGTTATCAATAGAAAAAGTAGAAATGCAAGAATTTAGAAAATTCATTTTCCCAGGTGTAGTTACACTTCTTGGCCTTGTGGCACTTATCGTAGGCTTCAAAACAGGTCAAAACAGCATGTATTTGTTCGGTTCACTAGCATTGTTTCTTGCTGGAGCTATCAGTTTAATTGCAGCTTCGGTTCAATTAAGCACCGTTTTGAAAATTGTGTTAAGCGTGGTGCTTGTAGCTTTGGTTTCAGGTCTTACTGTTGCCAATTATCTTTCTATCAAATTGCCTATTGAATTTAACAACGAAAAAGAACGTAGATATACGCACGTAATTCAGCGATTGAAAGATATCAGAACCGCTGAACTTGCTTATAAAACAAAATACCAGAAGTACGCTGGAAGTTTCGACACTTTGGTTGATTTCTTGAGAAACGATTCTCTTTTGGTTATTAAAGCTGAAGGTTTGGTGCCAGACACCATGAGTTTAGAAAACGCATTAGCAGCTGGTATTGTAACTAGAGATACTTCTTTGGTGAATGTTTATGACAGCTTATTCGCTAGTCAAGATCCAGACTCAAGAGTTCATAAATTTGTGATCGACTCATTGCCAATGGTTCCTTTTTCTGGTGGTAAAAGATTTGATCTTCAAGCTGGATTTGTTGAGCGTTCAAGTGTGAAAGTGGCTGTTTTTCAAGCTACAGATGCTGCTCCATTTGACAAGTCAGATGTAAAGCAAGTAGGATCAATGAATGACCCTAAAACCAACGGTAACTGGGAATAAGTTGTCTGCACAAACACTGGATTCAACCCAACATTATTACGACACTTCGCTTGCCATAGAACCAGCCTCGCTGCAGTATTTACTGCTAGAGCTAGATCAAAACAAGCTTAAATCTTGCGCCTATCACCTTACTAAAAATAAGGTGGTAGGTTTTTCTATTTTACCCTTGGTGGGAATAGAAAACAATCTATCGAAAACACTAAAAAGTGAATCGAAACTGAATCAAGATTTCGAACAAACCATTCTTTCTATTCGCACCAATAACTATACATTGGTTCCGCGAACGTATTTGGGAAACGATTTTGAAACTGTTTTTAAACTCACCAACTCTTTTGATACTGAGCACGAAGTTTTACTCAATCATCCTATGGTAAATCTAAGAGCCAATGTGCTATATGCTATTCCAAAAAAAGAGCATGAAGCTATAAAGTCTAGCTTTAGTCGATTGGCTTTGATTCCGCACATAGCGCCTCGAATCGAGCATCAATTAAATCACAATAGTCGATCAAAAGGAGATAGAATGGTCATTCATTCTAATGGCGATTGGCTAGATATTTTAGTCTTTAAAGACCATGAATTGATTCTTTCAAACTGCTTTTACATCGCAAGTAAAGAAGACGTGGCATACTATACTTTGTTTTGCGCAGAAGCGCTACAACTAGATACTGAAGCACATTTGATGATTATCTCTGGTGCCATAAAAGCAAAAGACGAAACACACGATTTGCTTTCAAAATATTGGCAAAATATTGAACCCGCAAGTTTACTTCACAATGCCACCGTTTCAGATCATTTTCCAAGTTACCCAACTACCGAACTCGATTATTTAACCCAAAGCTTGTTGTGCGCGTTATAGGTGGAACATTAAAAGGCAGAAGGTTTCTTGCTCCAAAGCAAATACCTGCAAGGCCAACAACAGACTACGCCAAAGAATCGCTCTTTAATATGCTGGGCAATCGAATTTTGTGGGGCGAAACCAGTTTTCTAGATCTTTTTTCTGGAATTGGGAGTATTTCACTAGAAGCAATTTCTCGTGGAGCACAGCAAGTAACCTCTGTGGATACAAGCTTTGCAGCGATAAAATGGTATCAGCAATTGCAGCGTGAATTTGAAATAAAAAATTGGCAAGCGCTGAAGCAAGATGCTTTTAAATGGCTGAAGCAAAATGACAAACAGTTCGACTTAGTTTTTGCCGATCCGCCCTATGATTCACCATTTTATAATGAACTGATCGAACAAATTATATCAACAAAATTGACTGATGATGGCCTTTTTGTATTGGAACATCGCAAATCAGATTCCTTTGCCACACACCCACATTTCGAGTCAGAAAGGCACTATGGTGAAGTAAAATTCACGTTCTTCACAAAAGAAAACTAAACGCTATGGAGAAGATTGCTGTTTTTCCGGGAAGCTTTGACCCATTTACACTTGGCCACGAATCGGTGGTAAAAAAAGCGCTTCCTCTTTTTGATAAAATCATTATTGGGATTGGTCAAAACTCAACCAAACAATGCATGTTTAGCTTTGAGCAACGCGAGGCTTGGATTAAAGGAACTTTTGCAGACTTCGAACAAGTAAAGGTGATGGCATACAGCGGTTTAACCATTGATTTTTGTAAGAGCATCGGCAGCAAGTTTATTCTGCGGGGATTGCGAAATGCAAATGATTTTCAATACGAAAGCAACATTGCGATGATGAACCAAGCACTCAATCAAGCAATTGTAACTGTGTTTCTAGCATGTGACGCGCAGTTTGGCGCAATAAATTCGACCATTGTGCGTGAAATACACAAAAACGGTGGCGATGTCGCCCAATTTTTACCTTCTAACATTGATTTGAATCAAGCAAAATGAAGCATTTATTTCTGAGTCTTTTCTTGAGTTTCGCTGCCGTTAGCGCGTTTTCAAAACCCACAATTATACAAGGCAATGCATTTTCTTACCGAGGCCAAGAAGTTGAAATACACCAATACTTAGATCTGTTTACTTTTCGAACACTAGAACTTGCAAACCAACATATTCCTGAAAACGGAAATTTCAAATTTCAAATTGAGATAAAAGAAAGCGGCCTTTATCTAGTAAAAATTGGAAAAGTATTTTCTCATTTATTCGTCATCCCAGGCGATGAATACACCATGGTAATTCCAGAACCTTATGAGGAAGACCGTTACATTCCGGCAAAAGACATTTTTGTAATGCCCGAGATTTTTGAGAGTAAATACAAACTCAATTATGAGATCACTAAGATTGAGCAAACTCTGAATCAATTCATCATTGATCACACATATATGTATAAGTCGGGTGGGGTGAGTTCTTCCATTCGTCCGCCTGCCGATTCACTAGTAAGTAAACTCAATGAAAAGTATGCCAGCTCAACCGATGAATACTTAAAACGTCACCTTCATTTTAGGTTAGCAGAATTTGAACTTCTCATCGGCAAAAGCAAAAAGGTGGTTTACAATAATTACTTTAAAGGCCAGTCGCCACAATTTGATTTGCTCAGTTACAGTAACGCATTCAATAATTTTTATCGGGAAACTATGTTTCCTGGTTCGCCCAATAAAAGAAACGATCTCATAGAAGGAGCTTTTGAGAAAAAACGATTTTCAGATATTGATGGAATTCTTGCTTCTGACTCCACGCTTGAAAATATGGAAGTACGCTCATTATTAATCGCAAACCAATTGTACTTGTTGGGCGCAGAGCAGATTTACTCAAAAGAGCTTATTCAAAATTTCTTGGATTCGATAAAAATCCAAACCACATCAAGAAATGTGATGATGGTTGCTCAAAACGCTCAAGAAATCCTTATGACGCTAGCTCCAGGTACCCACGTTCCTGATTTTAAGTTTAGTGATGTTGTTGGCAATATTTATCGATTTGACGAATATAAAGGCACACTGATTTATGTACAATTCTTTGACCGATTCACTCCTGAAGCACTGCAAGAAATGAGCCTAATGAAAGTGCTTAAGGAGGGATATGGCGCAGATGTCGCATTCTTTTCAATAAGCCTTTCTGAAACCAATGCTAGATTGAAAAAGATATCGGAGCAACAAGGATTTGATTGGTTTTTTGGAACAGCAACTTCGAGTTCTCAATTGCGCGAAGCCTATGATTTACGGGCTTTACCCGCGTATTTTTTCATTGATGAAAAAATGAAATTTGTGCTTTCACCGGCTCCAGCTCCAGGCGGGCAAATAGAAAAAGCTTTTGCTAAAAAATGGCAACAAAATCACCCAAACAAGCCGCTATTATTCAAACTTCAACCCCCAGAAGTTACTGGCGAAAAACTTAATTTACCCGAAGGAGTAAATCTTGAAAGTGGGAAATAACATCTTGAATTGAACCGTAAGCTCCGTTCATTTTTTCTGCACTTACAGGTAGATTTTCCCAAATAGCTTGTTCAATATCCTCTTCTGTTTGTGGCACCAAAGCTGATTGATGGCTTGTTTTCATCATAAACCAAACAGAATCTTTGATCACTGTTTCGCCATTGCGTTCTGAGTAAAGATGATACGTATGAAAAGCATCAGAAGTGATTTTCAAATCGCTAACACCACACTCCTCCTCTACCTCGCGTGTGGCGCATTGCTCAATCGTTTCGCCTGCATCTAATTTGCCTTTTGGCAAATCCCAAAAACCTCTTCGATGAATCATTAGCAGTTGATCTTGTGCATTGAGCACGAAACCACCGCCTGCCTTTAATATCGGCAATTGAGTCATCAAGTCATTGGCAAATGCATCTAAATTTTTTACCTTAACAATTTGATTTTCAGATAAGCTCATCTCCTTGAAACAATTGATCCAAAAATGAAGCTGCTCGAGTTCTTTACCAAAAAGCGTCTGTGGTATGATCGATTGCTCAAAACTCGAATCTTGAGTAAAGATTACACTCTTATCCTTTATGAAAAACTTATACTTTCGCCCCATGAATTACAGTTTCAATTCTGCCCACAAAGTAGCTGAGTTTTTGTTGCAGATCAAAGCTATTTTACTGAAACCAGAAGATCCTTTCACTTGGGCTTCTGGCTGGAAATCTCCAATCTATTGCGATAATCGCAAAACACTTTCATACCCAAGAATCCGAACCTTTATTCGTCAAGAAATTGTAAAAACGATTGACGAAAATTTTGGTCGTCCAGATTTGATTGCAGGTGTTGCCACAGGTGGAATTGCCCAAGCTGCATTAGTTGCGCAAGAATTTGGTTTACCATTAATCTACGTGCGTCCAAACAAAAAAGCGCACGGTACTCAAAGTCAAATTGAAGGTGTGGTAGAATCTGGTCAATCTGTAATTGTGATTGAAGATTTGGTTTCTACAGGCAATTCAAGCTTAATGGCTGTGGATGCCTTGCGCGAACAAGGCTGCATAGTAAAAGGTATGGTGGCAATGTTCACTTATGGCTTTGAAGAATCTAAGAAGAACTTTTTGGACCACAAATGTCCTTTGGTGACATTAACAGACTTTGATTCACTGCTTGAAAAAGCCATCGAATCAAACTATATTCAAGAAGCAGATTTAGAATCTTTAAACGAGTGGCGTAAGAATCCTTCCGCCTGGAAACAATAACAACAATATTTTGGCAGAATTCAGTAGTTCATCTTTTTCTATAAACGCAGGCAACGCAACATTGCTTGATTTTTTAAGTGTTCCGTCTAACTTGTTGGAAATTCTTCCAGCGGATCGTATAGAAGACTGGAAGAGTGAATGTGACACTTGCTCATTCAAGATCAAAGGATTAGCTCACATTTCTTTAAAGCTTTCTTCAAAAAGCAATACTCAAGTTGTGTATGCAAATACTTCTGACAAGCCGTTTGCATTTAGATTAAACATTAATGCGAATGATGCGGGAAATGCAAACTCAAACCTTGACGCATCTTTTGATGCTGATGTAAATAGCTTTATGAGTATGATGCTGAAGAAGCCGCTTTCAGCATTTTTAGATTCTCTGGGAGAAGCTATTCAAAAGAAGTATTCAGGAGCTTAATTTCTCCATTCACAAAAGATTTTACATCGCCTTGCACTTTCATTTTAAGTGCGCCATCGTCACCTACACCGATGATTTCTCCTTCTAGTTCATTTTCATGAAAAAGAAACTTCACGGTCTTGTTTTTCAAAAACAACTTTCTATTAAAAGCGTCAATCAAAGCTGCTGAATTTTGAATCCAAAAACGAAGCTTTTCTTCGGCTAGTTGCTGCCAAGCTACAATAAACTCTTCTACATTTATAGCAGACTTAGTCTCTATGGAAATGGAAGTTGCTTCCCAATCAAAAGCATCGAACAAAGATTGATTTACGTTCAGTCCAACACCAATCACACTGCTTTCAATCTTTTCACCTTTGATTTGATTTTCGATTAAAATTCCAGCAATTTTTTTCCCTTTCACGAGAATATCGTTTGGCCATTTAATTTGCGCAATCAGGCCATAATTCTGTAGCAATTCTATCAGCGAAAGCGCAGTAGCTGCCGAAACCAAAAACTGATTTTTCACCTTGATTTTAGGCAAGAAAACCAAAGATGAAAGCATGTTTTCTCCAGCATTACTTTGCCAAGATTTACCACGTTGCCCTTTGCCCTGTTCTTGAAATTGGGCAGACACCAAAGTAAACTCGTCTATGACACATTGGCCGAGAAGCTGAGTGGTATATAAATTGGTTGAAGCAACAACCGATAAGCGAATTCTGTTACCGTTCATCTTGGGAGTAAAACCGATGTTTCTATTCCTACAAAAGACGGAAATTGATTGCTTAACTTTGAAATGAGTTTTAAAAACCTCTAATGACGAAAACACAACAAGCACTTTCTTCGGAAAAATTGGCAGATATTGCCATAAAAGGCATACAGGAAAAAAAAGGAAATGAAATCGTAAAACTTGATCTGCGAAAATTAGATCATGCTATTGCCGATTACTTCATTGTTTGCCACGCAAACTCAACAACACAAGTTTCATCTATTGCAGATTCTGTTGAAGACGAAATAAGAAAAACCACAGGCGAAAAACCAATTGCCGTGGAAGGAAAACGTAATGGTGAATGGGTTCTAATTGACTTTGCAAACGTGATGGTTCACGTTTTTCAGAAAGAATTTAGGGAGCATTATGCTCTTGAAGATCTTTGGGCTGATGCCCTTATTGAACAAATCAACGATTAAACCATTTATTGATAGAATAGGATAAAGAGAGAATGAGCGATCAAAATACAGAAAAGCCCACTGAGCAAGGCTCAAAGGACAAAAGCAAAAAGAAAAAGGTTCTTCCAAACAGACCTTTCAATCCCTACTGGATTTATGTGGTAATTGCCGTGATTCTAATTGGACAATTACTATTTAGCTTTAGTTCTGGATTACCTAAAATCGATTCTTGGAACGAGTTCAAAACAGAAATGTTGTTGCCCGGTGACGTAGATAAAATTATCATCGTCCAAGCAGAACGAGTAGCGCAGATTTACATAAAAGACGCGGCTTTAGATTCCAAACCAGAACTTTATTCGAAAGCACTCGAAAAGCCTTTTGGACAAGCGAATTCCAAAGGTCCTCATTTCCAAATCTCAATAGGAAATGCTGAGCTTTTTGTGAAGCAACTAGACGAAGCTCAAAAAGATTTACCAACGGAAGATAGAATCATTCCAGAATATGATAACCGCACTAATTGGGGTGCAGATGCGCTAAGCTGGTTGCTACCAATCGCATTGATGGTGGGTCTTTGGATTTTCATTATGCGCAGAATGAGTGGCCCTGGCGGAGGTGGTGGTCAAATTTTCAATATCGGAAAATCAAAAGCCGTATTGTTTGACAAAAACACCCAAGTAAAAGTGACATTTAAAGATGTTGCTGGTCAAGAAGAAGCGAAAGAAGAAATTGAAGAGATTGTCGATTTCCTTAAGAATCCAGATAGATATACTGCCCTTGGAGCTCACATTCCGAAAGGAGTTTTGCTTGTAGGACCTCCAGGAACAGGTAAAACGCTTTTGGCGAAAGCTGTCGCTGGTGAAGCCCAAGTTCCATTCTTTTCCTTGTCAGGATCTGACTTCGTAGAGATGTTTGTTGGAGTTGGTGCATCACGTGTTCGTGATCTTTTCAAACAAGCCAAAGAAAAAGCGCCAAGTATCATCTTCATCGATGAAATTGACGCGATAGGTAGAGCTCGTGGTAAAAGTGCAGCGCAAGGCTCGAATGACGAGCGCGAAAACACACTGAACCAGTTGCTCACTGAAATGGATGGTTTTGGAACAAACAGTGGTGTGATTTTGATGGCTGCAACCAATCGAGCAGACATTCTAGACAGAGCATTATTGAGACCAGGACGTTTCGACCGTCAAATTCATGTTGACATGCCTGACTTGAACGAACGAAAAGAAATTTTCAAAGTTCACCTCAAACCATTGAAATTGGATGACAAAGTAGATGTTGAATTCTTGGCAAAACAAACTCCAGGATTCTCTGGTGCTGATATAGCTAACATCTGTAACGAAGCTGCTCTTATTGCTGCAAGACGCAAGAAGAAAATGGTGGAAAAAGAAGATTTCATTGATGCTGTAGACCGCGTGGTTGCTGGTTTAGAAAAGAAGAACAGAATCATCACTCCAAAAGAGAAAAAAGCTATTGCCTACCACGAAGCTGGTCACGCTGCAGTAAGCTGGTTAACAGAACATGCGTCACCATTAATTAAAGTGACCATTGTGCCAAGAGGCCGATCATTGGGTGCTGCATGGTACTTACCAGAAGAGCGTCAATTGACGACTGCTGCACAAATGATGGATGAAATGTGCGCTGCACTTGGTGGCCGTGCTGCTGAACAAGTAGTGTTTGGAGAAGTAAGCACAGGAGCGCTCAGCGATCTTGAAAAAGTAACCAAGCAAGCTTACAGCATGGTTTCTGTTTATGGATTGAATGACAAAATCGGTAACATCAGTTTCTATGATAGCAGTGGTCAAAGTGACTACTCATTTTCGAAACCATACAGTGAAAAAACTGCTGAATTGATTGATGAAGAAGTGAAGATAATTGTGGACGGAGCTTACCAGCGTACGATGCAAATACTTCGTGACAATCGCGATAAATTGAACCAATTGGCAGAGCTTCTTCTAGAAAAAGAGGTGATCTTTAAAGAAGACATGGTGCGCATTTTTGGTGAGAAAAACACATCAAAAGAAGAGCAACCACTGATTCATAAAGAAGAAGTTGTAGCATCAATTGAAGCTCCAACAGAAAAGACAGTTGAGGCAGAGCAAAGCAACGAAACACCTGTAGAAACAGAGAATAAAACAACCGAAAGCGATGAACCAACCGCCTGATAACTGGGTACTTGTATTCAGATCTACCTCTGAATATGAAGTAGACATTGTGAAGGCAATGTTGGCTGACAATAGTGTAATGGCAGAAATGATTAATAGTCACGACCATTTACTTGAAAGCTTAAACGTGAATAAAGAAATCGGTCTGTATGTCCATAAATCTGAATTGGACAAAGCAGCCAAAATCATCAAAGATTCAGAAGTTGAGTAATCTGGTTCAGCGCACGCTATCTTCCATCTTTTTTGTGGTCCTGATTATAGGCCCGCTTTTTATAAACGACAGAATTGCTTATGCGCTTTATGCTCTTTTCGGAGCACTAACCTTGAATGAATTACTCAAACTCGCAGATAAAAATGGTGCCAACACAAACAAGCCTTTAGGTTTTGGGGTGTTTGGCACCTTTGTTTTTTTAGGATACGAGCTACTGATTGAGAGTTACGGAAACGAGCGCATCACTTTATTATTACTTGCGCTGCTTGTTCTCCTTGCCATTTTCATCGAAATATTTAGAACTGGAAGCACTCCATTTCAAAACCTTGCTTCTACCCTTTTCGCTCCTTTTTACACCGCTATTTCCTTTTTAGGAATTGCTTATTTCACCACCTTTCGTGACGATTTACCTCAGCCATGGATTGTAATTTCATTATTCGCATTGATATGGATTAATGATGCTGCCGCTTATTTGGTAGGAAGAAAAATCGGCAAAACAAAGTTGATAGAACGGCTTTCTCCAGGCAAAACCATTGAAGGAAGTTTGGGTGGTGTTTTCTTTGCAATGCTTGCAGCCATTGGGCTTAGCTACATAGATGGCATGCCTAGTATGCCTGTCATGATCGGCTTTGGAAT
>JANRBI010000021.1 GCA_030727625.1 Salibacteraceae bacterium | reverse complement strand
CAATCACCATGGTTCCGCTAATGGTGGTTGCTGATAATATTTCTGCACTTAGAAAAACTGGAATGGTTCCAGCAATGGCGGCAACAATCATTGCCAACCTGCCCGCTTTTATGGCTCCAATCTTTTGCGCAAGCTTCAAATCAATCACCGTGAGTTTGGCTACCGAACTAAAGGTAGAATCAAGTGTGCTGGCGGCCGAAGTAATCATGATCAGGTTCATGGCCAACATTAATCCTGTGCCCAAGGTTTGAGCCACCACCACAGGCGCTTGCCCTTCTAGCCCGTTTAGCTGCGCATAAATGCCTACAAAACTGAAAAGCACAATACAAGCAGCGCCAACAATTCCTGCCAGAATAAAAGCCTTGCGCGTGATTTTAGGTGCAGAAATAAAACCGCGATCAGTCATCACAGGATCGTGAAATGGATAGCTAAACATTTGAATCAACGCTACAAAAAGCAGGTTCAATCCCTGAGAAGCAGTCCATGTTCCGCTTTGGAAATAATCGGCCAATTGGTGAGAATCTGAAGGCAAAAGGACCATTAAAATAACTGCGAGCAACACTGCAAAAAGCACCATTTGAATAGCATCCGTCAGCAAGCTGCTGCTCATGCCGCCTTTGAGTACATAAGCCAGTGTGAGCGCGGTAAACACCAAAATAGAAACATAATATTCAAAAGATTCTGCTTCACCAAAATAGCTACCGATAACCATGGTGTTTGACCAAACCTCGTTAAATAAACGAAAGGCAATCAATACGGAGAAAAGCAACAGTGCTGTTCTGCCAAATTTTTGTTGTAAAAACTGATGAATGCTTTCGAAGCCACCTTGCGTGCGCATGTTGTAAATGACCAATCCTGCAACGATGAACGAACCATAATAACCTGCATAAGCCACACCACCAACAATACCGAATGCGCTGCCCAAATTGGCCGCATTGGTAATCGATTTTGCAAAAATCCAGCTGATAACCAAGCTGCTGGTTAGCAAAAACAACCCAGGTTTAGCGCCATTTTTATTTTCCGCACTAAAAAACTGAGCAATGGTTTTGGCCTTTGGCGCAAGCCAAAACATGATCGCGCTAAGCGAAACAAGAAGTAGCCATTGCCATTGGAGGATTGTCATTTTATAGATTAGAGATTTTAGACCTTAGATATTAGACAAGAGAATTAAGATAAAAGACAAAAGACCGAAGGTGTCAAAATGAGAAAATTGCTCATATATCTCTCTACTAGTTACTACCTACTAAAAACTAGTTACTAGTTAAGGTTTCCACCACATTTCAGCATTCACACTATTGCCATTGGTATTTGCTGCGGCTGCATCAAAGTTTGCGGCATTAAGTGCTTGTTCGTCTGTCGGATATGGCAATCTACTTGGAATTAAATCATTGTTTAAACTCGCAGCCAAGGTTTTGAATTTCGGGAAACCCGTACGATTGTATTCTATCCAACCTTCGTAACCATTTATGGTATTTGCAATCCACTTTTGAGTGATGATTTGCTCTAATGGATCTTGGCCAAGAGCACCATAAGCAGCCGAATCAAGGGTGAGATAGCTTTCTGGCAAATCGGTCATCCAATAATCAAATGCGAGTGCTACACCACTTTCGTAAAACGATTGAGCATCGCCCGAAATGTAGCCTTTTAGTGCAGCTTCGGCTAACCAAAACTGCGTTTCCCAAGCGGTAAGAAAATTAGCATCCAAATCACCTGTATTTTCTCTAAAGCTGGCTCCCGCAAAGGAATAATTGCTCACAGTAATCGAAGATTGGGAAGCATCTTGACCGTTGAGCAAACCACGATAACCATCGTTGTCAGCTCTTCTAAAAAACACCGAAACCCTTGGATCTGCATATCGATCCATGATTTCGTCCATGGTAGCCGACATCACATAAATATTAAAATCGCCTTGACGCAAAGAAGCC
>JANRBI010000020.1:4242-10109 GCA_030727625.1 Salibacteraceae bacterium | reverse complement strand
CCGGGCGGGCAGCATGTAAATAAAACCGAAACTCAGGTTGAATTGCTTTTTCATGTGTATGAGAGCAATGGATTGGATGAAGTGGAAAAAGCATTGATTGCCCAAAAACTCGAAAACAGAATGGATTCTTTTAGGGTGCTGCATGCGGTGGGCAATACCACGCGGTCGCAACTCAGAAACAAACGTGAAGTAACGCAACGTGTGCTTGAAATGCTGACGCTTGCGTTAGAAAAACCAAAGCCACGAAAAAAAGCGAAACCGAGCAAGGCGGCTATTCAAAAGCGATTAGATTCAAAAGCAAAGCTTAGCGATCAAAAGAAAAACAGAGGTTGGAAATTTGACGAGTAACTAGTCGCGTAAAGTGATGTCATACGTTTTGCTGCCGATAGATACGGTAGCATTTTTATCACAATTACCATCACCATAGTTAATCGTGCGCGTCAAAAGTTCATCAGGTGTTAGGGCTATGGTTCCTTTTGTAATCCATTTACAATCAAGCTGAGCGCGTAAAGGATCAGTGATTTCTGCGCTGAAAGTTCGGCCGTCAATGCTGGTTCCATTGGCTGTTCCGCTTATTTCGAATACGTCATCTAAAATTCCTTCCCAACCCAAAAATCCACCATTGATGGTATCTGGTGTGAAAAATCCAGTTTCGCTGCCTTCAATCCAAGTTCTGACGCGGTTGCTTTCCCATGAAATCATCTCATCGTTAGGCGTAGTGATCATTCCTTCTATTACCGCAATACTAAAATGAGGAAAACCTTGCGCATTATTGCCAAGATTGGTGGTGATGCGCGAACCTTCTACACGATAATCATTCACATAATAATCGTCTGTAGTAACTGTGACCACAGTGCCTGCGAGGCGAAAAGGTCCAGAGCTTTCATAGATTATGGAACCACGTCTAAGTCGGCCATCAACGCATTCGCAGTTTACTTCGCCAAAATCTATTGTGAATAAAATAGGGAAGGGCGAACCAAGTGTGTCAATTCTAATGGTGGCGCAGTTGTTCCAAGCGGGCAAACTATCCGATTCTTCTAAAGAATAGGTACCGTCTACCTGATCGCCAACATCATCCCAAAGCGACTGAGCTGTATTGTTATCTTCTGATGCAGATGTGTCTTTATTGAGTTGGTTTCGTTGACAGTTCGTGAATACAATCACAGAACACATCGCCAAACAAACCACAAAAATTGCCCTCTTATGATTCATAATGAGCCAAATATAAGACAGGAAGCATTACCATAAGTAGCATGTTTAGCACTAAGAAGCTCCTTCGAAAAACTGCCAAAGTGCATCTTTAGGACATGGAGCCGTGATATTGATTTCCGTGTCCTTTATGGGATGAATAAACTTGCATCTTCTGCTGTGCAGATGTATGCTGCCATCAGGATTGCTGCGCGCTGCTCCGTACTTTAAATCGCCTTTGATAATGCAGCCCATGTGTGCCAATTGTGCGCGAATTTGATGATGACGACCTGTTTCTAAGTTTACTTCGATCAAATGATATTTGTCGCTTGACGCAATGAGTCGATAATGCAAAATAGCTTGTTTGTATTCAGGCTTTTCAGTCTCAGAAACGTAGCTTTTGTTTTGCTTTTCGTTTTTAATCATGTAGTTGTTGAGCGTTCCACTTTTTTCTTTTGGCGCTTTTTCAACCACTGCCCAGTAAGTTTTTTCAATCTCTTTTACTCTAAAAAGATTGGTCATTCGGCTCAAACCTTTGCTGGTTTTAGCGTAAATCACGATTCCGCTTACAGGTCTGTCTAATCTGTGTGGAATTCCGATAAACGCTTCACCTGGCTTTTTGAATTTTTCCTTCAAATAAACTTGTGCTTCGTCAGCCAGTGTTTTGTCACCGGTTTTGTCGCCTTGCACCAGTTCTCCTGCATTTTTATTCAAAATGATCAAGTGATTATCTTGGTATAAAACGCGTTCTGCTAAAGTTGATGCCACTTAGTATTGTTCTTTTTCGTTTGGAAAATCAGATGATTTCACATCCTTAATGTATTGACCAATTGCATTGGTAATCACCGTGTGAAGGTCGGCATAGCGTCTTAAAAATCGAGGACTGAATTCTTTGTTAATGCCAAGCATATCGTGTAAAACGAGCACTTGGCCATCAATTCCACCACCAGCGCCAATGCCTATTACTGGTATGTCAACTAAAGTGGCAACCTCTTTCGCTAAATCGGCAGGGACTTTTTCGAGTATGATTGCGAATACACCCACTTCTTCCATCATTTTGGCATCTTCAAGCAAGCGCTGGCGCTCAGCTTCTTCGCGCGCACGCACTTCGTAAGTTCCAAATTTATAGATGCTTTGTGGGGTCAAGCCCAAGTGGCCCATTACTGGAATACCAGCAGTTAAAATACGTTCGATAGATTCTTTTACCTCGCGGCCACCTTCTAGTTTTACTGCATGAGCACCACTTTCTTTCATGATGCGAATAGAGCTTGTAAGGGCTTCTTTTGAGTTTCCTTGGTAGCTACCAAACGGCAAATCCACTACTACAAGCGCATAGTTTATGGCTCTGATGACCGATTGCGCGTGGTAAATCATTTGGTCTAGCGTAATAGGCAAAGTGGTTTCATGCCCGGCCATCACATTTGATGCGCTATCGCCAACCAATATTACATCTACGCCTGCGCCATCTACCAATTTTGCAAGGCTGTAGTCGTATGCGGTGAGCATGCTTATTTTCTCACCATTGGCCTTCATTTGCTTCAGCACATTGGTGGTTATTTTCTTTGCTTTCGAACCTATTGGCGAAAGTTTATCTGTATTGTCTGCTAAATATGACATTGCCGTTAACTATTCATTTACTACCGAAAATCAATTTCTATCGTCTTGGACAGTTATAGAATGTATTTTCGGCCACTCAAACGGCAAACGTAACAGATTTTTATGTCAAAGCTTCGATTATCAGTACTTGTATTATTTTCTTCTATCATACTATTTGCAGGTTGTTCAACAGATGTAGATATTATAGCACCCAAAACAGATGTAACCATTGTGTATGGCCTACTTGAGCTAAATCAATCAAGACATTATATACGCATCAACAAAAGTTTTGTGGGTGAAGACTCAGCCTCAGTATTAGCTGGTGAGCCTGGAGCTAATGAATACAGTGATGCAGAAATGATTGAAGCATCAGTAAGAGAATTGAATGCGGATGGATCTGTGAGAAGAAGATTCGGGCTTCAGCCTACTTATGTCTATAACAAAGAAGCTGGCGATTTTTTCAGCGATAGCAATAAAGTATACTATTTTGACGGTAATCTTGACGTAAATTATGAATACGAGCTTTATTTAAAGATTCAGCCTGAAGGCGAAGATGAAAAAGAAGTGACTGCACTTACTAGTTTGCTCGGATCTAATGATGGATCTGCTTTGAGAGTGAACAAGCCAAACCTTGGTGGCAACGGTGAGTTTTGCGAAGGAAGAGACAACAGCGAAATAGATTGGGTTGATCGTAATGAAATTCGCACTTCTTGGTCGTTGAAGTGGTCAGCTGCAAACAACGCATCTTCTTATACCTCTTATGGTCGCTTTTATTATGCCGATGTTTATCCTGACGGCACTGTAAAAAGAGACAGTGTTACCTTGCCAATCGGTGTAGAAAAGGTAACTGCTTCTTCAAATCTTGGAGAGGTTGAATTTGTGATTTCACCAACAGAATTTTACTCGGCTATTGGCAGAGCGGTTCCGGATTATACTATTGGAACAGATGATTTTACTCGTATTGCGGTAGATACGATTCAGTTCTTTATCGAAGTGGCAAATGAAGAACTCGCCACGTTTGTTGATATCAATAAACCAGCAACTAACATTGTTCAAGAGCGACCAAGCTATACTAATCTTAACAATGGAATTGGCTTGTTTGCCAGTAAGTATATTTCAAGCACTAGAACAGCGCAGGTTACTTGCAGTGGCCGTATTTTAACTGCTTCGAGCATGGAAGAATTACTTTATTCTAGCGCAAGTAATACAGCGGAGTCTACCGGCAGCAAAGGATTTACAAATTACCGTTGTAATAATGGTAACTGCCTATAATGTCATCATGTCATAGAAAATGACAGGCCAAAAAGGCTTGTACGATTCAAAACTGACAACTCTTCACCCATTTTGCTGAAATTTTTGCTGGCATAGGCTTTGACTATCCGCCAACGAAATTTTAAAAGAACAAAGTAAATTCAGCATATAATGGGAAAAATCATTGGAATTGACCTAGGAACAACCAACAGTTGTGTTGCCGTAATGGAAGGTAACGAACCTGTTGTAATTCCAAACAGTGAAGGAAAAAGAACAACGCCTTCAATCGTAGCTTTTATTGAAGGTGGCGAAAGAAAAGTAGGTGATCCTGCCAAAAGACAAGCGATCACAAATCCAGAAAAAACCATAGCATCTATCAAAAGATTTATGGGGAACAAGTTTAGCGAAGTTTCGGTTGAAGCATCTAGAGTTCCTTATAAGGTAGTGAAAGGCGATAACGATACGCCACGTGTAGAAATTGACGGTAGAATGTACACTCCACAAGAAATTTCGGCAATGGTTCTTCAAAAAATGAAGAAAACTGCTGAAGATTACTTGGGTACAACAGTAACGGAAGCGGTTATCACCGTTCCTGCATATTTTAATGATTCTCAGCGTCAAGCTACTAAAGAAGCCGGTGAAATTGCTGGTTTGAAAGTGAAAAGAATCATCAACGAACCAACAGCTGCATCATTGGCTTATGGTTTAGACAAAAAATCAAATGATGTAAAAATCGTAGTATTTGACTGTGGTGGTGGTACGCATGACGTTTCTATCCTTGAATTAGGTGATGGCGTTTTTGAAGTAAAATCAACAGATGGCGATACCCACCTTGGTGGTGACGATTTTGACCAAGTTATTATTGATTGGTTGGCTCAAGAGTTTTTGAATGACGAAGGTGTTGATCTTCGCAAAGATCCTATGGCACTTCAGCGTTTGAAAGAAGCAGCTGAAAAAGCTAAGGTTGAATTGTCAAGCACAGCTCAAACTGAAATCAACTTGCCTTATGTTACTGCTACTGCAGCAGGACCAAAGCACTTGGTAAGATCTTTATCTAGATCTAAATTCGAGCAATTAGCAGATTCATTAATTAAAAGAACAATTGAACCATGTAAAACAGCATTGAAAGGTGCTGGAATGAGCGTGAGTGATATTGATGAAGTTATTTTGGTTGGTGGTTCTACTAGAATTCCAGCAATTCAAGAAGCAGTAAAAGCATTCTTCGGTAAAGAGCCTTCAAAAGGAGTTAATCCTGACGAAGTAGTAGCACTTGGTGCAGCTATTCAAGGTGGCGTATTAAGCGGAGATGTGAAGGATGTATTGTTGTTAGATGTTACTCCACTTTCATTGGGTATTGAAACAATGGGCGGTGTTTTCACAAGATTGATTGAATCTAACACAACTATTCCAACTAAGAAAAGCGAAACATTTAGCACGGCATCTGACAATCAACCAACGGTTGAGATTCATGTATTGCAAGGTGAGCGTCCAATGGCAAAAGACAATAGAACTATTGGTCGTTTCCACTTAGATGGTCTTCCACCAGCACCACGCGGTGTGCCTCAAATTGAAGTAACATTTGATATTGATGCTAACGGTATTTTAAACGTAGGCGCTAAGGATAAGGCTACTAACAAAGAGCAAAGCATCAGAATTGAAGCATCTTCAGGTTTGAGCGATGAAGAAATTCAAAAGATGAAGCAAGAAGCGGAGGCAAATGCTGATGCTGACAAAAAGGTGAAAGAAGAAATCGAGAAGTTGAATGCAGCTGATAACATGATTTTCCAAACCGAAAAGCAATTGAAGGAATTTGGAGATAAGTTGCCAGCAGA
>JANRBI010000020.1:0-4142 GCA_030727625.1 Salibacteraceae bacterium | reverse complement strand
TATAAGTTAAAACGCCCCAGCGATGGTTTCGCTGGGGCGTTTTTTTTGTTAATTATATCTGATTAGAATGCCTTGCTTCAAGGTTTCTTTTCGTGTTTCAGGATTCAAGAAGCGAGCCTTTAGTTTTGTAACGGGGTACTTTTCAAAATAGACTCTTTCTGTTTCGAAAGTCGAAAATGGAGTTAAGTGCTGATCATATTCACTTGTTGTGTTGATCCAAAAGGTTTCATTGTTTCGGGTTGCCTTATTTATTATCTCCAAATTATAGCCCTCATCGCGCACTCCGGTGTGAAACTCAAAACTGTGGTCGAAATAGTTGAATGGATGAATTTTCTCCAAATCAATCTTTTGATCGAGTACATATTTGGCCATTTCACTGCCGGATTGATAATGCATCAGCTTTGGGTAAAAATGACCGTTGAGTCCAAGGTTTACAGTTGATATAGCAATTACCGAGAGTGTGATTATTTTCAAAGGTTTGGGCGTGGTTTGAAAGCTGAAATAAATGAAAACTGCTAAGTAAACAGCAATGAGCAGGAACAACCAAAAGCTTGCGAATCCAAAAGGATAAGTGATGGGCGCAATACCTACAAGCAGAAGCAATACCAATATCACCAAATGAACTATATACCAGCGCTTGAGTAATTTGCCCTTTTCGAGAAATGATTTGATATAATGTCCAGTGAGAATAGCTAGAAATGGGAAGGTTACAAAGATGTAATGTGGCAGTTTATATTTAGAAAAGCTCAGTGCGATGAATGGAAGTAAAAACCCGCCAAGGGTTAGGTATTCGCCTTGTTTCAAATGCCTGAATTTATTCAACAAAGCACCAATTGCAAGCAGCGACCATGGCAGAAAAGCCCAAAGAAATGTGTGCAAAAAGAATTCGAAACCGGTATTGTTATTCCACTCGCTTTCGCCTGTTATTCTTCCAAAACTCTGTGTCCAATAATAAAATCGGAGTCCTTTAAATCCCCATTGCTGATAAAGGCCGATGCTCATTGGCAAAAGACAAAGTGCTACAACTGCAAACCCAGCCAGCCATTTCCAGTTGAGGAGTTTATACAATTGTTTGCTCAAAATCATGTGCGTACCAAGCGCTAAAACGGGCACCATTATGCCAATTGGTCCTTTTGAAAGCATAGCCATTGCAATCCCAAGACATCCACCAATTAAGTTTTTCCAAGCGTTTGTAGCTAAGAATGAATGCAGTTGCCAAACAGCAAATGCAATGGCGCCACACAGTAACGTATCGGTGCGCACATCATGATTGATTAAAAAAAATGCTTGCGTGGAGGCAAGAATCAATGCGCTGAATTGACCAGTGAGTTTATCGTAAAGCGATTTGCCTAATTGATAAACGCTCCAGATGCCGAGGATAGAAAGTAAGAGTGAAAACAATCGATACTGCCAAAGACCAATCCCGAAAATTTTAAATGAAAGTGCTGAAGTCCAAAAGAGTAGGGGTGGTTTGTCAAGATAATCACCTTGACGATGCTTTACTTGGAGATAGTCGCCATTTTCTAGCATTTCTCGGCTTATGCTCGCATATTGAGAAGCATCCACATCCATCACATCAATGTTCACAATGCCCATGATGTATGGAATGCACAACGCAACAAGCAACAGAATGATCGTGCTATTTGACAATTTCATGCGCCAAATATCAGCAATGAAAGTTTGTGCTGTGGAGACTTATTTTCAATGAAACTTTCAACAATAAAAGCATCTTTTATGGATGGATCAATCTTCGGCTTTAGCCGAATTTAGTGCTTGAACCATGCGCACTTGACCATAGCTGAAATCGTTGTTGAGCGCTTTCACTGTTTCGCTTACCGATTTCAGTTTTTCCAAGGTTTCTTTGATGGTTTTCACCTCTTCTTCGCCAATAAAATTGCTGATTTCCAAAACGCCTTCACTGATAAATCTAGAGATGTGGCCTTCGATTGTGCCTTCAGTCATTCCGCGCTTTTCAGCGATTTGCTCTACCGTCATGCCATCTTTTATCATTCCCAGCGTTACTTGATAAGTCTCGCCTTTGGCAGGTTTAGCAGCGCTATCACCCTTCTTTTTCTTGCCCGTTTTGTTGCCGCCTTTCTTGGGATTAGCTTTTGCCCAAGCTTCTATTTCTAGCACCATGCTCTTGCGTTCGGCTTGCACACGTTCTTGCCCCGAAAGTTTTAAATCAACTTCTTTACCTAATAGAATCTGTTCGGTAATGTAGGCTGCGTTGTGCACTTCTACTAGCTTTAACATCAGCAATTGATCTATTTCTTCCATTGCTGTTACATACGTTTTGGTGCGTGCAAATTGATTGGCTTCGGCAATGTGCTTCAGCATGTGCTTCATGCTTTCTTTCAAAAGTTTGCTATAGTATGAACTGCCACTTTTTATGCGCTCAAGCAACTTTGCAGACTCGTTTCTTGAAAGCAGTTGCAAAAGCTGTCGCTGAAATTTATTGGTGTTTTCGCGTTCTTCAAAAAATCGATTTTCAATGAGCGAAACCGCACTTCGCATGCTTTCATCTTCAAATTCCATTTTAGATGCTGCGCCTCTTTTAGTGTAAGCCAATTGGCCAGTTATCCCACTAAAATCGAATGTGCTTTGAACCAATTTCTCTAAATATTGGCGTTTCCCTAGATCAAATAATTGATTTAAATCGGGTTGGGTTTCTTTGCGCTGACTAAAATTTACGACTTCATGATCACTCGAAATTACCGAAGGATCGATGCGTGTACCAAGTACCAAACCATCAAGCGATCGTAATCTGGATAGCGCCACATATACTTGACCTGGTGCAAAGGCGCGGCCCACATCAATAATGGCTTTATCGAAGGTTAAACCCTGGCTTTTGTGCACCGTAATAGCCCAAGCCAATTTCAATGGAAATTGATTAAAACTTCCTATTACTTCTTCTTCTAGTTCTTTGGTTTCTTGATCAATGGTATATTTTCTGTTTTCCCAAGTTTCTTTTCTGAGTACAAAATCTTCCTTAGTGTCTTCAAATTCAACCGTCACGCGCTCTTCGTCTAGTTTCACCACTTTGGCAATTTTGCCGTTGAAGTATTTGCCGTCTTGCGTATCGTTTTTGATAAACATGACCTGCGCGCCAATCTTAAGTTCAAGCGTTTGATCTACCGGAAACATAGATTCTGGAAAGTCTTTGTCAATCTCTGCCGAGTAGTAAAAAGAGTTGCCTTTAAGGTCTTTCAGTGCTTGCTGATTCATGGTGTCAGCCGTGCGATTGTGTGTGGTAAGCGTAATTACTCCTTCAAGACCTTTTCGGTCATTTTCAGGTTTGTAATGCTGGTTTAGCAGTTCAATATCGGCACGTGTGGTAGTGTTGTTTCTCAAGTTGTTGAGCAGTGCGATAAACGTTTCATCATCTTGACGAAATATTTTTTCCAATTCTAAATACACAAAACCGCTTTGCTGCAAAGCCAAAGAATCGAAGAAAAACGCGCTTCTATAATAGTCTTTCATGATGTGCCATTCATGGTCTCTCACAATGGGAGGCAGCTGAAAAAGATCGCCAATCATCAATAGCTGAACACCACCAAAGGGAAGCTGGTAATTGCGTTTTACAGATTTTAAACGGTGGTCAATCGCGTCAAGCACATCAGCGCGAAGCATACTTACTTCGTCAATAATCAGGAGTTCAATGTCTCGCAGTACTTGCTTTCTTGCAGCATTCAGCGGATGCTTGCGCGTAAGCGTGCTTTTGGTATAAAGTTGTGATGATTCTGAAATAGTGCCGCTTGCATCTTCTATGGGCACGAACAAGCCTAGTGGAAGCAGGAATTGCGAATGAATGGTAACCCCTTTCGCGTTAAGCGCAGCAATGCCCGTGGGCGCTACAATGGCAAATCGCTTGTGGGTAGTTTTAGCAAGGTTTCTTAAAAAAGTAGTCTTTCCAGTTCCAGCTTTACCTGTGAGGTAAATGTGCGCACTGGTTTGGTTTACAAATTTTGAGGCTAGCCCTAGCAAGTCTTCCATAGTTTGCAAATTAAAGGAAATGCAGCTAAGTTTTTTATATCTCTATTAGCTTAAATAAACTTTCACATTTCAAAATATTGTTCAACTTTCATCGTTCGAAAGGTCAACTGCTAACTAAACATGAATCTCATGAATTGTAATATTTT
>JANRBI010000019.1 GCA_030727625.1 Salibacteraceae bacterium | reverse complement strand
CAAATTTTCGCAGATATAGAAACAGTAAACAATAACGCTTTGTGTTTTGGCGATACCATGAACATTAGCGCTATTACAGGGCTTTCTACTTTTAAATGGTTACCAAACAACGAAACCACACGGCAAATAACAGTTACAAAAGCTGGAACCTACACTTTGATCGCAACCGATTCAAATGGTTGTAGAAGTACGTCAGATCCTACCGTAATTTTCACACCAGATACTACCGCCAAGGTTATTATTGGAGGCAATCTATCTTTTTGCGAAGGAGATTCGGTGATCTTAACTACGCCAACAAACGGTAAGTTTTCCTATGCTTGGAACACAACCTTGACCGATTCAAATGCGCTAGTAATTGATAGTTCAGGCACATTCACCGTTAATGTAATTGACACATTTGGCTGTTTGTCTAAATCTGCACCAATAACTGTATTTGTTCAGAAATACCTTTTGAATTCACCTTCCTTGCAAGACACAACCATTTGCATTGGTGACGCGGCCAGCTTTTTTACCGATGTTATCGGAACCATTCAATGGTATGATAGTACCAATAAAGAAAAAGTGATGACAGGAAACACATATGTAACTCCAAACCTTTATGAAAACACTACCTATTTTGTGTGGTCAGAAGATGGATATTGCTTTACTGATAGCATAAGTATTGATGTGAACGTGGTTGATTGCGACAACATTTTTGTACCAAACTACCTCACACCAAATGGCGATGGCGTTAACGATTTGTTCAGAGCCATTTTACCCGAACATACTTGCTTTACCTTATATGTTTATAACCGATGGGGTGCTTTGGTGCATTTGAGCCATCATATAAATATTGGTTGGGATGGAGCTATTAGAAACACTGGCGAACCAGCAGCTGAAGGAACCTATTATTACTTGATAGAATACTGCACGATTCATGAAGACAACCTGATTGCTAAAGGCTCACTAACACTCATTAGAGAATAAAAAAGGCGAGCCAAAATTGCTCGCCTCCAAAATCAAAAAATAGTCCTCTCCTGAGGCTCATTAAACATCGTATTGAAAGATTTTATCTAGATCTGCATTGCTATTGGCTGAAACTTTTAAGTCTTTGATCAAACCATCTTTTAGACTATAGACCCAACCATGAACATAAGGGAACTCGCCATTCTCCCACTCTTCTTGTAAGAAGCTTATTTTGGATAAATTCTGCGCTTGCTCCAGCACGTTTAACTCAACAAAACGATCACCTCTTTCAGTTTCATCTTCAATTGCGTCAAGCTCTGCTTCGTGATGGCGATACACATCTTTAATGTTCATTAACCAGTTGTCTAAAAAACCAAATTTCTTGTTGCTCATAGCAGCAAGCACACCACCACAACCATAATGCCCGCAAACGATGATATGCTTCACTTTGAGGACTTTCACCGCGTAGTATACCACACTCAGTAAGTTCACATCTGTGTGCACAACCATATTGGCAATATTGCGCTGAACAAAAATAGCTCCGGGCATTGTTTTTGTAATTTCGGTAGCTGGAACACGGCTATCAGAGCAACCGATCCATAAAAAGGAGGGTGACTGACCTTCAGCTAGCTGCTTAAAAAAATCAGGCTGAGATTCTGTTACTTCTTTTACCCAGGCTCTATTTCCTGCTATCAGTTCTTTTATTGATTGGCTCATACTCTGTGTTTTTGTCCGTGTCGCAAAATAAACCAAATGGATAGATGCGCAACTTAATTACAAGATTTAGTAAAGAAAACGATTATAAAACTGTAGTTATAATCGAGTTTTAGCGCTCGTTAGAACACACTAACTGGTTAGCATAATAAACACTAACGCCAACAAAGCAGGAATGCCTTGAACAATAAAAATACGCTTGCTCACAGAATAAGCTCCGTAAAGGCCCGCCACCAACACACAACTCAAGAAGAAAATAGAAACATTGGTTTGCCA
>JANRBI010000018.1 GCA_030727625.1 Salibacteraceae bacterium | reverse complement strand
AAAAAAAAGCAATTTAGCGCAATGAGCATCAAATTTCTTTGAGTGCAAGCATTCGGTTCACTTCTGGGTCCCAAACCTTTACGCGAAAGCAACTTGCTATGTCGGCTGGACGTAACGATGTTGTTTTTACTACATTAAATTCATCAAATCTTTCGTGAACCGCTGGCAAATTGTAAAACGGAATTTGAGCATTCGTGTGATGGATGTGATGGTAACCAATGTTTCCGGTAAACCAATGCATTACCCGGTTCATCTTCATGTAGCTTGACGATTCAAGCGCTGCATCTACGTAGTTCCAGTCTTCTTTGTTTTTAAAAGTGGAAGTTGGGAAATTGTGCTGGGCATAAAATAAATAGGAACCCATAGCGCTAGAAACAAAGGCCGGAATCATAAACCCAAACCAAAATGCTGGCCAGCCGCCTGCATAATAAAACGCGAAACCTACACTGTGATGAAAAAGCAGTGCAATGGCTGAATCCCAGTGTTTACCTGGGTTTCGAATCAATGACAACATGCACATTCCCCACCAAAAGGCAAACAAATAACCAAACAAAATGGTGAGCGGATGTCTGATGAACAAGTATTTGATTTGCTGCGAACGATTCAATGCATGGTAATCTTCTTTTGTAATCACAGGGAAGGAGCCAATGCTTGAGGTGTAAAGCTTTGAGTTGTGCTTGTGATGATAATCGTGCGAACGCTTCCAAATGCTGGGCGGATTAAGCGTGTAATAACCGTAAATCGTGAATAGAACTTGAGCGATTTTGCTGTTTTTGAGAATGGCTTTGTGAAGAAAGTCGTGGTAAATGGCAAAAATGCGTACCAGCAACAAAGCAGCCAATAAACTGAAAAACAACCTGAAAACCCAATGAATAGGCGAGATGGCAGCACCAACGGCCAAAGCCCACAGTGCAAACGAAGACAACGTATATAGCCAGCTTTTGGCTCGATCTTCTTTTGCAAAAGGTTTGGTTGCAAGAATGAGTTGTTTTCCTTCTAGCATTTGATCATTCAGTTTTGATGCTTCGTTTGTGCTTCCATCGCTTGTGCGACCAAAGCCAAATTTCTGGCTGCTGGCGAATATCTTCTTCTAGTCTTTTAGTAAAAATCGACATGATTTCTTCAGGCTCCTTTTCGGCAGGTTTAGCAATCAGCTCTTCGATTTTGATGTCGTAGTAGCCGCGCTTTTTTCGCTTTACAGAAGCGTAAATCACAGGATAATTAAACTTGTTTGCAAGCTTGCCCGTGCCCGTAAATACAGGCGTGTCTTGGTTCAAGAATTCCATCCAATAAGCACCTGTAGCCGAAGGCGTTTGGTCTGCAATAAATGCCGCTGCGGTTATGTTGTTTCTATCTGCCACCATACCTCTTAGTGTGTTTTTCATGGCGTAAAGTCCATTGCCCAAGCGTGTGCGCATTTTATAAACCAGTGCATCAAAGTATTTGTCTTTGAGTGGATGGTAAATAACATTGAGCTTGTGATATGGTTCGATGGCGAATCGTGCACCGCCCAATTCCCAATTGCCAAAATGCCCCATTACAATGATGATGCTTTGCTTTTGGTCGTAATACTTTTTAAAAATGGAGGTGTCTTCCAATGAAAGTCTTTGCTTGAGCGTATTCCGTGAAATGGTTAGTGTTTTCAACGTTTCAACAATCAGATCAAAAAAGTAGCGGTAAAAATCGTGTTGTATTTTCTTGATCTCCGATTCAGACTTTTCAGGAAACGAGTTTTTTAAGTTGTTGTAAACCACCTTTTTTCGATATCCGAAAATGATATATACTAGAACGTAAAGAAAATCAGACACTCGGTAAATGAACCAAAAAGGTAACCAAGAAATAAGGTAAATCAGCGGAAGAGATATGTAATAGATCAGCGCATTCATGCCATTTTTCGCCTCATTTTAAGGGAGCGCAAAAGTAATGTTGCCCTTTG
>JANRBI010000017.1 GCA_030727625.1 Salibacteraceae bacterium | reverse complement strand
CAATAAAGCTTGTAGTAACGGATGGTACATGCAGCGATTCTGTTATTCAAACAGTAAATGTTCAGCAACTTCCTGAAATTGAATTAGGTGCAGATACATCTGTTTGTGATGGCGAAACCTTAGTTAAAACGTTACCAACTACTTACGCAACCTACAATTGGTCTGATGGTTCTACCACCAATAGTGGTAGCATTGCTGCAGTTGGCAGCTTATCTGTGATGGTTGAAGATGCTTTTGGTTGTCAAGGCGGAGATACAGTTCAGCTTCTTTCTTTGATTCCTTTAGCCAATGTAAGCGCAGGCGCAGATGTTCAAATTTGCGGAGGCGATAGTGCTGAGGTAACTGCTACATCTACCATAAATGGGGCGAATTTTGAATGGAGCAATGGCACGCAGGCTGCTTCTACTTTTATTCAAGCAGCAGGTAATTATTATGTTACTGTTTCAGCGGGCGGATATTGTGATCAACAAGACACTTTGGTAGCTAGCTCCTTTGCTACTGTTCCTGTTGTTATTACGCTAGACAGCAGTAAATGTGCGCCCAGAGGTGTTTCGGTAAATCAAGACTATAGTTCTTACTCATGGAATATTGGCGCTACGTCTTCAGCAATTCAATTAGGTCAATCAGATACGTTAGCGATAACGGTAGTTGATAATAATGGTTGTAGTCAATCGCAAAGCCTTGTTGTGGAAGTGTTCGAAAATCAAAACGTATTTATCGGAAATGACACCACTATCTGCGAAGAAACAGCATTTGTGTTAGCTTCAAATGTTCAAGGAACTTACTTGTGGAGTACGGGCCAAACTACATCAACTATAGCTGTAGTTCTTGAAGATGCTTACTGGCTTGAAGTAACTGATAGCAATGGATGCGTTGCTTCTGACTCGATGAATTTATCTGTAAAAGTATGTGTAGGTATTGACGAATTTGGTAACCAAACTTCATTTGGAATTTATCCAAATCCAATAAATCAGCAGTTAAATGTTACCTCTTCTGAAAAAGGACATTATAGCATCATTGATATGCTAGGAAATGTTGTTCTTCAATTAGAATTGCAGGCTGGAAATAGCACCTTGTTTTTAGATAAGCTAAGCAACGGAGCTTACATTATCCAAAATCAAAATCAAGAGTTCATTCGCTTCATTAAGCAATAATATTTCGCTTTCGCGGAAAAGAAAAACGCCCGTTGTATCTGAGATGCAACGGGCGTTTTTTATTTGCTTTCTATTCTTCTCAGTTCGTTCACTAAGAATACTCTAGCCATAATATCTGTTCCATCGGCAAGTCTTATTATATATGCCTTGCCTGATATCGAAGATTTACTTGCCAGCTTTTCAATGAACTGTGCAGCGGTCTCAATATCATCTTCCGCATATTCCCATTTCTTTTTCAAATGTTCGGCAGCTTCTTTTGCTGAATGTGAGCTTCCGTTTCTGATAAAAGAAGCTCCTTTCAAATCTGAAATGGATTTTATTAAGAGTTCAATTTTCGCCTTTTCTGAAAGGGCTTGTTGTATTTCTGCTTGCTCTGAAATTGAATTTGCTTCGGTCTTTGAGACCAAAACAAAACCTGCGAATAACGAAGTGATAAGAATAAATTTCAGTGCTTTCATATGGCAGCAATACAGCTGATTTCCACATTCACACTTTTAGGTAAAGTTTTCACAGCCACGGTTTCTCTAGCCGGTGGATTTTCAGTGAAGTATTTGCCATAAACATCATTCACAGCGGCAAAATTGCCCATGTCGCTCAAGAAAATCGAGCATTTCAATACGTGGCTAAAATCCATTTCAGCGGCAGCTAAAACTGCCTTTAGGTTTTGCATCACCCATTCCGTTTCAGTGCTGATGTCTTCCATGTGAAGCTCTCCTGTTGCTGGATCAAGTGCTATTTGGCCGCTCACGTAAAGCGTGCCATTTTTCAATACAGCTTGTGAGTATG
>JANRBI010000016.1 GCA_030727625.1 Salibacteraceae bacterium | reverse complement strand
AAAGCACCCCCTAAGAAGGCGGTGCTTTTCTAACATTGATCTCTCCGTGTGAAGCAATCTATTATTAACTCGATACAAAGACTTGCTTTAATGGCATAAGTTGCCTTGAATTTTAAGATTTTCCGAATAATATTCTTTCAATTTCTAATTTCTGTTTTGTAACATTTTGCATTTGAGCAAAAAAGAACCAATATTCGATTTCCACAGGTCTTTATACTTGTTCAAATAGTTCTCATGGCCTGCTTCGGGGTAAATCACCAAGTCTTTTTCGCCTTGTAAGTTGCCGAAAATCTCGACAATCTCTTTTATGCTAACGCGTGTGTCTTTTGCGCCATGCATAAGTAGAGTAGGGCATTTTACTGATTTGGCATAGGTACTTGGGTTGTGATCAAACGCCCAAAAACCATTTACGGCTCCGCCCCAAAACGTAAGTAATCCCGCCATCGGGAAACTCGGAACTTCCATTTCATCAAACCTGGCACAAACGGTTTCATACATGGTTCCAAAAGGGCATTCTATTAGTATTCCTTTCGGTTCAAACCCATAGTCATGAATTGCTTTTAAAATAGCTACCGCGCCCATTGAGGTGCCAAACAAGTAGATGTTTTCTTCTCCTTTGCTGGTCAAGTATTCAAAGCAGCTTTTTACCTGTTTAGCTTCATAATATCCAATGGTAGTTTGGTTTCCTTCGCTGTCACCACATCCCATAAAATCAACCAGCAAGGTGTTGTATCCCAATTTCTGAAACATGCTTGCTTTATCCAGTAATCCGGCCTTATTGCCCGAGTAGCCATGAAACAAAATCACGCTGCCTTTTGCCTCAGGTGCTTCGATATACCAACATGAGATTTCACGATTGCTTTCAATACTAATTGTTTCAAAATCTACGGTGGGCTGTTGATTGTTTACAGGTTTTGGATTGTTTACACCAAACAGCAACGCTTTCACTTTATCTGCAGCGGTCAGCTCCTTTGGTTTTGATGTCTTGGTGGTTTCAGCATCAGAGAAATGAGTAAACGTATACCCATGAAAAATTGCGGAAACGTTCATTAATACAAACAAGGTGATGACTGACCTCAAAAACCATCGTTTAGTAGTTATTCGTTTTTTAACGGGCTGTTTCATAAGGTGAGAATGGTTGTGAATTATTTTAAATAGGATGATAAACAGTCACATATCTATTTATATATATACGAAGCCGTTTGGTTTTTATATTTGGATAATTTCGCGCCACAAAACGTGAGAACGACTTGGAAAAATAGATCTTCTATTAAAAGGTGGTTGGAATGAAGCGAGTGTTTATAGTAGAGGACGATCCAGTTCATGTTTATATTCGGAGAAAGTATCTGAATAAAATATCAGACTTCGTACCCGTTTTAGAGTTTGCTAATGGCCAGGAAGCTATTGATGAATTGTTTCAAATAAAGGACAACGAGCAGCTCTTGCCAGATATTATCCTGCTGGATATAAATATGCCACTCATGAATGGCTGGCAGTTTTTAGAATTATTTGAAAAGATGGATTTCAAAAAGCGCTCAACTGTTTACATTCTTTCATCCATAATAATGAAAAAAGATAAAGTTAAGGCAGAGTCTTTTAAGTCTGTGGAGAATATTTCGTGAAGCCGATATCTGTAGAAGTGCTCGAAAAATCAGCTCACAGCACTTAAGTTGTGCTCGAAAGAGTTTTTTGGTACCGAGATTATGCTGCGGTTTGCTTGCCGATCAAAAAATTGAATTTTTAAAACAGACTGAACATAAAACAGGCTCACGAGATAGCCATAGTTTTTCATGATGGATACTAATTCTTTCGCAGCAGATTGAATATCAGGGTTGTTGATAAGCTCAATATCCCAATCTTCACTAATATTGGTTTTCGCAATAGCGTATATCTTAATCATTTTAAATTCTCAAAGTAGCGCAACGAAAATAGCACAGACGCAA
>JANRBI010000015.1 GCA_030727625.1 Salibacteraceae bacterium | reverse complement strand
TTGGTGTTGATTTGATCACCTAAATAGAGTCCATCGTAAGCAACTGTTGGAATAAATGTGCCGCTATCATTGGCGGTCATTTTAAGCATTTCGCCAAGCGCAGCGCTAGGCAAATCCACTTTAACAGCACCAACTGTATTGCTAATTTCAGAAGCGTTTCCAGCTAGCAAAGCTGCATTGTAAAGCGTAGGAACGAAAAGCGCGTGCTGCGAAAACGTGTTTCCTTTTTCAGACAACGGTGAAGACAGTACAAATAGGTTTCCTTTCCCTTTTGGGAAACGAGTTATAAATGCATCACTATTGATAAAGCTCATCAGATTTGAGCTACCATTCTTTTGCTTCAAAACCCAATGCGCGCCTGATCTCGGTAGATTCAGGTTCTCTGGTTGTTCTGCAAAAACAGAAGCGTATACTTCATCATCGAGGTTTATCTGCACCACTGACAATCGAGCACTATCAAAAGCACCCAATTCAATTCCAAATTCGGTATTCAGTGTTGCTAGCTCATTGCTTGCAAGGTTTTTAGGAAGAATGATAAACACATTCTTACCTTCTTCAAGCTTTGCGCCCATCATAGCAATTAGCCCACTTGTGTACTTTTCAACTTCGTTAAGGATTACAAAATCAGCCTTGGCCACCGTATCCAAAAGAATGTTTTCGGAAGTCATCTTCTGGTAATCGGTTTCTCCTTCTACCTGAAATAGTTTTTTGAATGGTTTCGAATCGGCTTTTTCGCCTGAAATCTCAACTACCGAAATGTCAGATCGAACAGAAAGGGTGAAGTAAAAGTCGTTGTCATATGTAATTGGACGATCTTCAATACTCAATTTACCTTTCAAATAGCCGGCTTCATTCAACAAGAGTTGAATATTAGTATCGATAGAGCTGTTCGGCTCAATGGTTAAGATCAAACTGCTGATAAGCTGATCCTGTAAATAAACATCAAACGGTAAGTCCGTTTTAAGCTCGTTTCCGCGATTACTGATTCTAATGTTTAGCTTTTCTTGGTTTCCTTTTGTTAGCACAGGAGTTTCGATCCAAGCGCTGTCTATGCTCACGTTGCTTGTTTCGCGACCAATCAATTTAACCAAACGCAATTCTTGGTTGCTATTTGCAGTGATGTTTGCATCAATTACCTCATTGAAGTCACTGATTAAATAAATGACTCCGCCATCGGTTTCATTTTCGCGCAAAGCGGAAGCGTGAAAATCAACGATTCTTTGACCAACAGCGTTGCTTGGACTCACACTTAGCTGATCGAGCGCTTCAACAAATCCATCAAAATCCAGAAATCTCTTTTGAAATGGTGCTAAATCGTTAGTAATTAATTGAAAATTAGTTTCGCTAGGGTAACTTTCGGCTATTTCGAAAGCTCTTTGGAGCGCTTCTGTAAACAAGTTTCCGTTTTCACCCGCATTTTGCATGCTAAATGAATTATCTACATAAATACTCACATTGGTTTTGGAAGCAACATTCGTATCCGTAGCGGGAATAAAAGGTCGAGCAAAAGCCAGCACAGCAAAGGCAATGAGCGCCATTCGCGTAAGCAAAATAAGAATGTGTTTGAGTTGGTTTTTTGTTTGAGAACGAGACTGAACTTCTTTGAGAAGACTTACGTCAGAAAAAAGTAGTTGCTTGTATCGCTTAAACTGAAAAAGGTGAATAATGATCGGAATTGCCAGAAGGCTAAGAGCCCAGAGTACGTTTGGCGATTGAAATATCATTAAAGGCCAAAGGTAATAGTTGGAACCAATCGGCAATTATCCTTTTACTTGAATTTTTAAGATAAGATAGGGAGGGTTGTCTTCAGAATCAATAATGTTGTGCTGAAAGCTATGACCAGTAATTCTTCTCAAATTTGCTAAGCCTTGACCTTTAGGAAGTTCGCCTAGTTCTTGATGAATCGCCACCTTATTAGAAATAATCGCATTTAATTCTTCAGTGGTCAAATCATTTATTGCATGCAACACTTCTCTCACCTGATCTTTTTTTCGTTCCTGAATGAAATTACCAGTAAGCATGTTGTAATCTAGCTCACGTTGCAGCAAGAAAACACCTGGTTTACCTGATTGGTTGAATCGATTGTAAGCATGTTTAGCAACGTTTTTGAGCAATTCAGTCATCACTAAGCCCAATCCTTCACCTTCGGGAATATCACTAACTGTTGTATCAATTTGATTTGAAAGGTGGGCTACGTTTCCTTCGTTTAATAATCCTTTGAAAAGAATGAGCGAATTTGAAGAAAGCATCTCGTTGTGTAACCCAATAGCTTCTTTCAGATAATCTTCTTGGTTGCAATCTTCGTAGAGCTCGCTGTCTATTGCTATAGTCAAATTTAGGTAATAGAAAAAACCATCAGGAATAGGTTGAAATTCAAAAATCAACTTGCCACTGCTTTTCCTGGCCATGTCTACCAAACCCAGTCCAGCACCACCTTTATGACTAAAACTCGTGTTATTTAAGATTTCTAGGTAGTACTCTTTTAGTTCGCTGCTATCTTTTTCAGAAATGGCATGTAATTTATGTGTTAACACATCTCTTACTTCTTCATCCACGTAATTGCCGTAGGTAATGCTGTATGCTGCCTTTTTACGCTTGATGATAAAAAGGCCACCATCGTACATGCTATTAGCGCCAGTTTCGTCAAAGTGCTGATGACGCGTAATGTTTTGCAAACCCTCAACCATCAAATAATAAACCTTCTTTGCAACTTTGTTTGTGTCCAATGCAAGAAGGTTATCCTCTGTTAGGAGTAGGATATTATCAGTAATAGTTGTATTGAAATTTCCGCGGCATGCGAACAAGAATTGTTCTTCTTCTACAGATTTACCTGTATTAAAGACGAGATCGTATTCGGGTTTGGTATTTAGTTCAGCCATCAGTGCGGAGCACAAAAATTTAAAAAAAAGTTTAAATAATCGTAGAATAACTTTGAATCTCTAATAAAACTTTCATGATTGACTCTTATTTGCAGCAGATAAATTGGGCTAAAAGCAACAAAAAATCAATAGACAAGACGCTTAAGCGCTTGAAAACCAAAAAAGAAGCCGATCGTCTTGTGAACGATTTACATCATGAAGTTTTTGAAAAAATAGATTGCTTGAATTGTGCGAATTGTTGCAAAACAACCGGCCCATTGCTCACATCTAAGGATATTTCTAGAGTTTCTTCTCGATTAAAAATGAAAGAACAGGAATTTATCGCTACATATTTAAGGATAGACGAAGACCAAGATTACGTATTTAATACGATGCCTTGTCCTTTTTTATTAGAAGATAATTATTGTAGCATTTATGAGGATAGACCCCGCGCTTGTAGGGCTTTTCCGCATACTGATCAAAAAGGGCAAATGAATATCGCAAACCTAACGCGAAAAAATGCGCGTATTTGTCCAGCCGTTAGTAGTATTATGCAAAAACTTGAAGCAATTTAAGTCTCAACATCGGGCTTGTAGTTTTCCGGTGTTTTGCCAAAAGTCCAAGCAACGGCTTCTGTACAATTGTTTAAATATGCAGGAACACACAAGAAATATTCTCGTTGAGTTGATGGGCAAACAACCTTAGCGAATTGAAGAAATTCTTTTGCTACCAAGTCTTTATCCCTACTTCGATATAACACTTGCAGATTCCCTTTTGCATCTATTTCGCTGTGGCGAATGTCTAATTCCAAGAGGTTTGCAAATTTTTTGGCTCCCAATATCTCTAAATAACAGCGTCTTCGTTCTGCATTTTGCTCTGAAATGATTTCTTCTTTGGTGATTTTGTTTGGTGCAGTAAAAAGCTTGCTCGTAACACTAACGCCTTTCCATACATAAATGAAATCGTTGGTAAATTTGAGTGCCGCATCACTTTCATGGTGCAGCAGCCAATTCTGGTTGAAAGTGCTTTTCATAGGCCAGTCGAGGCAATAGACCGCTGTTTTAGTGCAAATGCTTAGTAATGGCATTTGCTTTAACAGATTAAAATACTGGCTAAGCTTTTCATTGATTTTAAGCTCCTTAAACGAAGTTATGAAAGCCATCCAAGCCAAATCGTCTGTGTGAGGATGGAGCGAAATGGCTGATCTCGGAATTCCAGTATGCTCAATGGCCGTATTCAGGATTCCATCCGTGTATTTTAACGCGGGAAGTTGCCATTTTTCAGCTCTCTTTTCTTTGATGGTTTCATAATCAAAAGCTGCTGTAATGGCATTTATTTGTGGTTTTGCCAGTTGCTTTATCACGGCCAACGCTATGGAACGCGACACACTGCTTGCTTCTACAAAAACTGACCTTAACTCATTTTTATTAAGCTGATGAAGTAACTCGCTCGGGTTTTCAAACAAGAGTAGTTCTGGTCTTGGTAACTCAGCTAAATCGTATAGAAAATCGAAAAGAGCACGAGGACTACTTGGTTTTCTTTCTTCAACATGAGAGTAAAAGTCCTGCTCTTGATGCATTGGTGCAGCTTAATCTTTTACGATGCGAATGGTCCTCAGATAGGGATCGAATTCACGCTGACGGATCACGCGGTAAATTCCGGGTTCAATGGAAATATCGTGATGCTCACCCGTCCAGTTTTTTGAGTCAATTTTTAAATGGCGAATCTTGGCATCAGTCTTTATGTTCAAAAAGTGAGATTCAGTGCCAGATTCATTAGCAAGATAAATTTCAACATCATCGCCTTCTATGTAATGACCATGATTTCTGCCTTCACCTTGTGCAAGCAAATTATTTTCAGTTGGTTGGGCGCTTGGCAGTGTATCTATTCGCTCAATGAGTATGTCGCCATGTCTAAATTGCTTCATATTGAATCGTTTTTCTTTGAAACAACATTTAGAAGTTAGAGTTTAACCGGACCTTTAAATTAAGTGGTTTGTTCAAAAAGAATGCGAAGAATAAACTTCCAAGGGAATATGCCAATAAGTCAATCGGGTCATTCGTAAAACGATGATCAAACACGGGTAAAATCAATTCGAAATACGCTCCGGTAAGCAGTGTGATGATAATGATATCGCGCTTTAAAATGATGTTTTTCTTCCACTTATCATTGAATGATTGAATCAAAATCAATGCAGTTTTTAGGAAAATGGGCATTGCCAATAAGTCTTCGAAATAGCTATGAAAAAAGGGTGGGAGCGAAGCCCGAGATTCAAACCATTTATAGCTTAAAAAGGCAAGAATTAACAAACCATAAATCCATATATTCACTTGTTTTTTCAATGCGCAAATGCTGTAGAAAGATAAATCAGAAAGCCTATCAAGGCATACAGAATTAATTGAAAAACCTGAATGGGTTTCTTCACAATTTTCAACCAAAGTGCGTCACTTTCATTGATTTTTAAAACCGGAACGGATACATCACCATTCAGTTTTCTTTTCTCTACTTCTTCGCGGTAAACTTTGTCATGATCATGTCCGCAATAAGCGCAAATCGCAGACTTGCCATCGGTCCAGCGGTTGCATTCTTTGCAGCGCTTGAGGTGCGTATTTTCATCGTTGTTCAAAGCACCGCGAATTTATGGTTCAAAGTGCTTAGCTCATTACAATAATTCGTTGGCAAGGTTGGCTAATTCGCTTCGTTCGCCTTTGGTAAGTGTAATGTGTGCGAAAAGTGCATTTCCTTTTAAGCGATCAATGATATAACTCAATCCGTTTGATTGCTCATCTAGGTAGGGTGTATCTATTTGATTTACATCACCTGTAAATACAATTTTGGTGTTTTCACCAGCTCGTGTGATGATCGTTTTTACTTCGTGTGGAGTTAAATTTTGAGCTTCGTCAACAATGAAATAAACATTTGATAAACTTCTACCTCTTATAAATGCCAAAGGAGTAATCTCAATCTTCTTTTCTTTCAGCATGATCATGATTTGCTTGTAACGCTTTTCATTTTCAGTGAATTGACTTTTAATGAACTCTAAATTATCCCAAAGCGGCATCATGTAAGGATCAATTTTCCGCTCAGCCGAACCAGGTAAAAAACCAATATCTCTGTTGCTTAATGGCACAAGTGGTCGTGCTAAAATGATCTGATTGTAGTCTTTTTTCTGCTCAAGTGCAGATGCTAGTGCCAGCAGCGTTTTTCCAGTTCCGGCCACACCTTGCACTGTAACCAATTTAATGTTTGGATTCATCAAGGCATGCAGCGCAAAGGTTTGCTCGGCATTTTTTGGCTTAATACCATACGTATAAAGCTTTTCAACACGCTCTACGTTCAGCGTCAGCGGATTGTAATAAGCTAACGATGAAGTTTTTCCGTTTTTGATGATGTAATAATGATTGTCAATCACCTTTTTGAAAATCGACACATCATCCGTGTATCCCGCGGTGTAGAGTTTTCTTATATAATCGCTGTCTACGTTATCAATGGTTTCGCTGCCCTGATATAATTGACTGATATCAATGATTTTACCTGTTTCGTAATCTTCAGAATATAAATCAAGCGCTTTTGCCTTTAGGCGAAGATTTATGTCTTTGGTTACCAGAATGACTTTAGCATCTTTTTCTGTGTTTTTCAAGAAAACAACGGTGTTCAGAATTTTATGATCGGCCTTGTTATCACTGAAAATTTTCTCAGCATCAATCGCTGATTTTTCCAAACTCATGATAATCTTAAACTTACCTTTCTTTTCGCCTTCAAGCGGAATCCATTGTTGCAAACTATAATCAGCGCTAAGCTTATCTAACAGGCGAATAAACTCTCGTGCTTCGTAGTTTTTAGTGTCTTTACCACGCTTAAAGTTGTCCAGTTCTTCCAACACAGTGATGGGCAAGCAAATGTCATGTTCGTCAAAATTGTTGATGGCTTGATGGTCGTGAAGAATCACTGAAGTATCCAACACAAAAATCTTTCTCTCTTTTTTCTTTCTAGGAGGCATAAGCTAATCGGTGTTTAATGATATTTCCGAATGTAGCCTTAGAAACAACAGATTTGGAGCAGCTGCAGAATAAGTAATTAACCGTTGTTGTTTATTTCTGCTTGAAAATGAGCTATGTAAACAAATTGTTTGCTCAGTTTGAGGCCTGTGTTAAGCGCTTGGTTCAGGCTTTAATTCACATTGCTCAATGTCAGCTTGTAGCATTTCGGCAGCGCCTTTCCAGCTATATGCCTTCTTTACAAAATCATAACCTGCTTGTGATAGTCGCTCGCACTCATTGCTGTTGTGCAGCAGTTGAATAATGTGTTGCGCGATTTCTTCAGTGGTATCACCGAGCAAAATGGCATCGTTTTTTGATGCGCCAATCGCATTGTTTGCTAGGCTTGTAGTGATTACAGGCACTTTGCTGGCCATTGCTTCTAAAATCTTGTTTTGCATGCCAGAGTTGATCAGCATTGGAGCTACAAAGAGTCTTGATTGTTGAAAAATGGCACTAATATCATCTACCCAACCCGTGATCGTTACTTTCTCTGATTTCAAACCTAAAACGGTAGCGTTTGGTGTAGCGCCTGCAATGGTTACATTAGTGTTTGGTTCTGTTTTCCAGACCAAAGGCATCACTTCTTTTACTAAATACCTTGCGCTTTCCACGTTTGGTCGGTAGCTCATGTTGCCCGAAAACAAAATGTCGATTGTTTTCGATTGCTGTTTCGCATCAAAAAAGTTAAGACCAACTCCATTCGGAATCACTTTCATTTCTTGGCTTGTAGACATTTGCGCTTTGTCTTGCTCACTAATGATGTAATGACTTTGAAAGAGCGATTCAATTTCTTGCTCGTATTGCATCAAGCGCTCGTATTCGGTGCGCATAAACCAGCTGACTGGCCATTTACTCGCATTGGCCATTTTCAGCATTCCAGCACCAAGTGCATCCATGTAGTCCATAGATTTTGGCAGTGTAGTATACTTTCTTACAAACTCAGAAGTGCGCAACAGTTGACAAAAAATATGTTGAGGCAAATGCTCTTCTAAGAAGCTATCAAACGCTTTTTGAGCATGTTTAGAATAGAAATAATTCACTTGGAAAGGTGAGCGCTTAAACAAGCCTAAGAACATCCGCCAAAGCCTTCCCCAAATGCTAAGGCGATAAATGTAGATTTCAGAACAAAACTCTTTAAGTTTTTGCTCAGCCATCGGATGAACTTTTTTATCAGCCAAGCAAAACAGCATTATTTCGTGCTTTTGTGCCAGCTCTTTCATCAGATAGTATGCACGCAGCTTGTCGCCTTTTTCAAGCGGCCAAGGCACTCTGCTTAATACTACCATTATTCGCATTGCCTAAGCTTTACTGTTTTTAGTGTTAGTGTCTTTCTTCAGTTTTAGTGCAATCAATAATCGCTCAATGGCTTTAGTGTATGTTTCCATATCAAGCACTTTACTATCTGTTGTAGCTTGATATGTCAAAAACAACCCAATCGGAAAAAGTGCCATACTGCTGATCCACATTCCAAGTCCAGCATCCATTTCGCCTTGCTTTGCCAGTTTTTCGAAGGTGATGGAGGTGATGTGATATGCCAAGAAAAACAACACCGAAATCACAACGGGCAATCCCAATCCACCTTTTCTGATAATTGCGCCTAGAGGAGCTCCAATAAAAAAGAGAAGAATACATGCTATTGACAAAGTCAATTTTCTATGCCACTCGATCAAATGGCGGTTGATGCTTTTTTCATTTGAAAGAAATACATCGCCTTTGCCTTGAGCATAAGTACTGTTGCTTCTTACTTGTGAAATAGCGGTTTCTAGAATGTTCAGTTTATTATTGCCTTTAAAAGCGGTGAATTTTGCCCAAGCAATGGAGTCATTATTATTTAGTGCCGAAGCAATGGCTGCGCTATCAATCTCAGGAGGCATTGTTCGGTTTCTGATGATTTCATAATAATCATCTTTCTTTCTTTGAAGTTCCAGTTCATAAGTGTCAATGGCATTTTCAAGCTGAGCCAAATTCAACATTTGATAGTTGTCTTTAAAAATATCCTTATCTGTGCGCTCCATTTCAAAACCACTCAAGTCAAATCGAATGATCTCTTTGTCGAAGGTAGAAAGCATGTGCGGTTTTGTATTTCCATCTTCAGCTTCCTCATAGCTTGTGCCATTTTCAAGTGTAAAAACCAAGTAGTTTTCATCATTCGACATTTCCATGCGACCTGTTTCAGCTCTAATTACGCGTGTGTTACCTTTTTTGCCTGTATGGTCGTAGATCAACACATCGTTCAAACCAAGTCCATCTTCATCCTTACTCGCAACACGAATTACATAACCTTCAATTCCCGAATAAAACACACCTTCAGCAATATCAAATGCGGGTTTTTTGTGCCTTATGTCATAAAGTAGAGATGCGAACTCCAAATTTGCCTTTGGCCAGATGTTGTTGGTAAACAAAAATGCACCACCGCTGGTGATCAGCGTAACAATAAGCAGCGGAAACATAATGCGCAGCAAGCTCATGCCGCTACTTTTCATTGCAACCAACTCATAATGCTCGCCAAAGCTCCCGAAAGTCATAATAGATGCCAACAAAATGGCTAATGGCAACGCCATAGGAACCAAATTGGCCGAAGCATAAAACAGCAATTCGGCCACTAAGTGCAGCTCCAAACCTTTGCCCACCAGTTCGTCAATATATTTCCACAAAAACTGCATCACAAAAATGAACAGCGTTATGAAAAACGTTAGCACAAAAGGGCCAAGATATGAGCTAATAATAAGCTTGTGTAGCTTCTTCAAGGTGATCTAAAAAAGTGATGCACCAAATGTAGAGCGCAGAACTCTAAAAATTAGTTACCAAGAATATGAAGCAATTCGCCCACTTGACTTTCCCACAACCTACGTTGCTCGTCCAATTCATCTTCCTCAGCAAAATCGGTAATCATCAGCGCTACATCGCCTGTCAAAGGGTCTGTTTTAATTGCGAATTCAAAATAGTAATCCGTATCCTCATCTTCTAACATTTGGTAGCGAATCATCAATTCAGCTTTTTTGGCAATAATTTTAGCCTCTTCTTCAGAGCCATCCCACACAAATTTGGCATAGTCTCTTTTAATAGTAACATCATCTGCAAACCAGTCAGACAAACCGCTAGATGTACTTAGGCATTGGTATAATATCTTTACTGAGCTCCTTACGGTAAACTCCATTTCAAATTTCTTCTTTTCTGACATTGGGCTATCGATTATAAATCAACAAGGCCCGCAATATAAACTTTTGACCAAAATAGACACCACTTATTTATCCATCATTTTCCAAAGGATTTTAACAATTGCAATTCACTTCAAATCAAAGCCCTTTTTAAGAACATTTTTTTGGGCGTGCCCTCGTTCTTTCATCACTCGGTCGGGCTATTCGCTGCAAGTCCTCGTT
>JANRBI010000014.1 GCA_030727625.1 Salibacteraceae bacterium | reverse complement strand
TAAGCTTTGATTTGTTGTGCTCTTAACAGAGAAATGCTGCCTTGTTCTGTTTGCTCACCTAGATCGCAGCTATACCCAACAATAAGTATGGGTTCGTCTGTTTTTTTGGCAAGCGGCATTACCGTTTGGTTGATGTAGAATCTGTCGCGCTCGCTCACTCTGATGCTGTTAAACATAAAGTTTACTTGGTGCAGTTTCATATCATCTGATACTAAGCCTTCTTCAAGTGATTCGTTTACTAGAGGTTCTGGTTTTAGCACAATTTCTATCACCTTTTTATCTATAGTAGTCGTGTCTTCTGTTTCAAAAAGACTTGCATTTAATCCTGGTCCATCGGTTAAATCTTGAGCGGTGAGTTTGCTGGCCTGCTTGGGCAGTGTTTTGAAACTGAATTCGCCACTTGCGTCCATCTCTTGCTCTAGTTCTTCGTTTTCTTCATTGGTCATGACAAACGCACTTTGATCCATCATGCCACCATCTTCTTCGCTTAAGCGAATCACATAATTCTTCTCACGAGCGAGTTTGTTGAATTTGAAATTACCGTCAGCATCGGTATAAACCGTTTCAATCACATTTCCATTTTCATCTACTAAGAAGAGTTTTACCCCTTCTTTAGGTAGGTTTTGGTATTTGAATTTACCACTCACATCCTTGAAGCTTTCTGTTAGCATCAATTCCGTTTTGCCCTCGTTCACTTCAGAAATACTGAAGAAATAATCTGGGTTCAGTTCATCAAACGCAAATGATTTATCGCCAATAGATTTTGCGGTAGTTACATCACCTTCTTGTCCAACAAAATAGATTTGACTTTGGTCGACTTGCTCATTATTTAGGCTTTCTACTTCGATGCGGTATTTTTTGTCATTTCGCAGCATGGAGAATACAAACTGACCATTTGCGTCTGTAGTTACAGTTTCAATTACATTGTCATTTTCATCTAATAGCTTAAGCTTTACGCCTTCTCTGGGTAAGTTTTGAAATTTGAACAACCCAGTTGAAAACACCATGTTTTGAGGTTCGTTGTAGCTCATTCCAGCGTCTTCGTATGCGTTTAGCGTCAAGCCCCAAACTACATCACTTGAAAGTGGTTTGTAATCAAAACCTCCCGTTCCATCTATCGACCTACTGAAAAGGTCCATTTCTTCACCGTCATTATCGTAAAGCGCTAAGAATGATCCACCTCCATCTTCTTCATCGGCTGGTTTAATCTTAAATGCTTGATTCGGAAGAAGTTTGGTAAATATAAATTCACCGTTTTCATCGGTGGTTACTGTTTCTATTATTTGGTCATTCTCGTCATACAAATGCAATACAACACCTTCTTTAGGAAGGTTTTTATACTTGTAAACCCCCTTGCTTTCTCCAGGCTTTGATTTGTCTACTTGTTGCAACATTTTTAGCTGCGCCAATTGCTGTGCCTCCAGCTTTTGATAGGCAAATGTTCCGGTATCAATTGCTTTTGCTTTAAACAGTTTTTTGCCTTTAGCATCTGTAAAATAGATGATTCCATTTTCTTTCAAATACTCTAACTGCGAAAGCACTTTAATGCTCAGCTTCAAGCTGTCATCCGTATTTGCAAATGCAAACTTGCCTTGGTTGTCTGTTTTTGAATACTGAACTGGCTTGCCATTTTGGTCAACAAGCGCCAACAGCACATTTCTCACAGGTACATTTTCAAGCTCGTAAACCCCTTGCATACCAGCGGCAAAAGCAGGCCGTGCCATTATTTCTTTCGACTGTATTTCTTCTTTTGAAAGTGCTTTTGCAGCGATTGATCCATCTGAGTTTTGATTCAGTTGTTGAATCATTTCACCTTTTTCATTTAGCATATAAGGGCTAAAAAGCGACATTTCTACATCGGCATGGCTTGGGTAAAGCAAATAATCTGTATTCTGGCTAAGTCCACCAATATTTACCACTCCGTCACTTCCAGAAAAGTAGTTTCCGATGGTTTGCCCGG
>JANRBI010000013.1 GCA_030727625.1 Salibacteraceae bacterium | reverse complement strand
TTGGTCTACAATTTACGCATGACACCTCGTTGGCTCAAAGTGATTATTATGGGCAAGGTAATGAGTGGTTTTACAGCGCATCAGTCTTAGTTAATGTGCTGTTTTTGGGCATTGTGTGGCTTTTGTTTTTTTGTCAAAGGTTTACTATGATTTGCCTTCAATCACGCATTGCTCATGAATACCATTAAAGAAATAAAAAGACTATGAATAGTTTTTAAGATTCGATCCCTGCCTGCCACAGGCAGGTTTGATTATCCAATTTAAGGTAGATCTACGTTACAATTGTTGCAATTAAGTAACATGAATTTGTTGGTTTTCGTGCCCTTTCAGAATATCAAACCAACTTCCCAATCTCCGCCACCAACAAATCCATTTCGGCTAGGCTGGTAAACACGTTGGGCGTGATGCGGCAAGCATCAATGCCCTCTATAGCTATTGTGGTGGTATGAATTTTTGCGTTTTGCATAAGAGCAGATGAAATGTCATTGCCCGTTTTTCCTTCTATACCGAAGGCGGTGAGTGCACCGCTGAATGCTTTTTCTTCGGGGCAATAAATTTGGATTCCAGGGAGGTTTTTCACACGCTCAACCCAATATTGTTTGAGGAAATAGAGGCGTTCGTATTTTCTGTTTATGCCTATTTTTTCATGAAACTCAATGGCTGCATTGATGCCAATTTCAAGCGGAATGTTGCGCGTTCCTTGGTTTTCAAATTTTCTGATATCATCGCTTTTAGGATCAGGGCCAGGAAAGAGCGCCCAATGCTCGGCAATCAACGCTTTGCGCATCCAAAGCATGCCTGTACCAAAAGGCGCACCAAGCCATTTGTGCAAGCTTGTTGCAAAATAATCGCAATGTAAATCTGAGATTTTGAAGTCGAAATGGCCGAAACTGTGCGCGCCATCTACGATCACTTTGGCGCCAATTTTTTTCGCTTCAAGCGCAATTTCAGCCACCGGCATGATCTGTCCTGTCCAGTTGATAAGGTGCGTGATGTGCACCACTTTGGTTTTTTTGGTAAACTGATCTGTGTATGCTTTTACCAATGCATTGGTATCTGTTGATGGCAACTTGAGTTGTGCTATTTTTCGCACCACACCATCGCGCATTTCTCGTTGCATCCACGCTTGATTCATGTTTGGGTAGATGAAATTTGAATGCACTATTTCGTCTCCATTTTTCAGATTAAGTCCGAAAATAATCGTGTCTAAACCTTCCGTTGTATTTCGGTTTATGGCAATTTCTTCGGCATCCACTCCAGCCATTGCCGCTAGTTTTGTTCTGATGGCTTCTCTGTCCTTTTCAAGTACGCGCCACATGTAGTAAGAAGGCGCGTAATTGCTAAGTGTAGTCAGCTTTTCTACCATTTCTTGCACGGGCTTAGCGTGCGGAGAAACGCCTCCGCTGTTAAAGTTGATGATGTCCGTTCCTGTGAGGTAATTCATTCTTACCCAATTCCAAAAGACTTCGTCTTTGGCCAATTCTTCGGCAGACAAATGACTGTGCGCAGCTAGTTTTTCTGTTAATAGTTCAATGCTATTTTCTGCGAAAAGTGGAGTAACTGTTGCTGCTGACAATACCATACTGGCTTGCTTTATAAAGGTTCTTCTGTTGGTCAAATCACAAGGAGTTTAAACCAAAGTAGCACATTTCAACAGAATGGTGGCATTAAGGTCTTTTCATTGTATAAACAGTGCATTTTTCAGCATATTTGGTACATGGTATTAGCATCTTTTGCCTTGGTTGGCATTCAGTTTTCCATCTTGTTTTATTTCGCGGTAAGCGGAAATTTGATTGCTGATCAATGGTATTTGATCCTTGCCGAAGTACTCGGGGTTTTCTTGGGAATTTGGGCCATTACGGTGATGAATCAAGCCACGATGAGCATTTTTCCACAACCAAAAATGAATGGAAATTTAATTGTTGCGGGACCCTATCAATTCATTCGCCACCCAATGTACACGGCTATTCTGCTGTTTTGTTTGGCGATTGCACTGTCAAATCCAACAACCATAAAATGGATCATGTATGCGGTGTTGTTGGTGAATCAATTGATCAAGCTTCACCTAGAAGAATCGATGCTTTTGAAACAGTATCCTGAATATGAAGCATACCGAAAAACAACCAAGAAACTGATTCCTTACTTGTTTTAGATCAGCACCGAACTGGCGTGTGGACCAAGGTTAAACAGTGCGTCTAGAATACTCAAATTTGCGAGAAAGGGATTACGATCGCCAAACACTTGCATGTAGCTTTCTGGTTTGGCAAGAGACAGCGGGATTGATCGAAAATCGTCTGCAACTTCTGGCTCGTAGCTTTCTGTCATTTTGGATGCAATTTCCAACTTTAGCAAGGAGCAGATTTTGGTGTGATATCTAAAGTTGAAGTCAACCAAAAGTTCCGTTTCTTCTTTATAAAATGGCTTTAGATGATCTTCGTAATATTCAAAATAGGGCGATCTGCGGTAAGCTGCTTCCAATCCTTTCCAATGATCTTTTTGCCAATCTTCGGCATAGCTGATGCGCACTTCATCCATCACTCTGCGGTCTTTGTTTTTGAGTGTAGGTATGCTTAAGAGCTGAATGCCGTTCGGACCCAAAATTTCCATTCGAGTTCTGAATGATTGCTTCACAAAGTGTTCTTTGATTTCGAAAACCACGTTTTCCGCTGCTAACAATTGCTGATAATAGGCGATGTTGCCAGCGTAATGAAGCGCAAATACGGCCATTTATTCGGGAATTGTAAACATTCTATCGAAACGGATTTTACCGTCAAACAAGCCTTTTTCAGGATCGAGTGACATCCAAATAAATGCTGCTTCGCCCACAATGTGGTTTTCTGGAACAAAGCCCCAAAAACGTGAATCGGCACTGTTGTGTCGGCTATCGCCCATCATGAAATAATAATCCATTGCAAAGGTGTAATCCGTAGCTAATTCGCCATCAATGAAAATATTACCGTCTTTTTCTTGCAGGCTGTGACCTTCGTAAACGGTGATAATGCGCTTATAAAGTGGCAACGAATGCGCGTTTAACGCTACCGTAGTTCCTTTGGCAGGAATGGTAATTGGTCCGAAAAAATCGGGCGACCAATCGTAATCATATGAGTTTGGGAAAAACATTCTGTTTGGAGATTCGCCACTTGGTGTCACATCAATTTCCACACTTTCTACAGAAGCCAACTTTTCTACCGCTTCCATTTCACTCAATGGAAGAGGGAAATTATACATGAATTTTTCGCCCAATTGTTGCCCTTGAAAATCTTGAAGGTTCACATCAAAACTGTCTTTCATCAGCTGCTTATTCAGCGGTCGGGTAGAGGTGATGTTGAATTTATACTGAAAGTCGTTTGGAATAAAAGCGGTTTCGCCATTGATGTACAATTTGGCGCCTTCCACCTTAAGTTCATCGCCAGGCAAAGCCACACAGCGCTTGATGTAATGCTCGCGTTTGTCAACAGGGCGCACCACATAAGGCATTTGCTCTTTAATGGTTCTTCGGGCAAAGTTTTCATAAACCGACAGTGGACGCTCAGCTATACCGCGTTCTGCATCGCGCTGACGCAACAAATACACTTGGTCGCGCACCACTTGCTCATAGCTTCTATTACTTTGATATTCAAGCAAAACAGTGTCACCTTCGGGATAATTGAACACAACAATGTCATTGCGCTCAACATTGCCAAAACCAGGCAAACGTTGGTACGGAAGTTCAATCCACTCTAAATAACTAGGCATCGTACTGCTCGGAATACTGTGGTGAAAAAACGGAATACTCAACGGAGTTTGTGGCACTTTAGGTCCATAAGCCATCTTGCTTACAAACAGAAAATCTCCAATCAAAAGCGATTTTTCCATAGAACCTGTAGGAATAGTGAATGCTTCTAAAAAGTAGGTTCTGATAATACTAGCCGCAACAATGGCAAACACAATGGCATCGCCCCATTCGCGCGCTGGACCTTTTTTGTTTTTAAGCAAGCTTCGGTCTATTTGCCCAATGAATTTCATTTCAGGTTTGTTGGCCCAAGCCGGAAAAGCAATGAACGGCAACAGCACTGCAAATGCTTGTTCGCCTAATTCGCGCTTACCAAAAACAGTAGCCAAATTGCTATTATACACCATGAGCATAATGATGTTTACTCCAGGTAAAATAAGAAGCAGACACCACCACCAAGGGCGTTGAATGATGCGTGAAAGCACGTAAAAATTATACAATGGAATGAGTCCTTCCCAAGATTTGCGTCCTGCTTTTGGAAAAAGCATGTAAAACGACACAAAGTAGCCGATAAGGATGATGGCGTATATGATGTAAGACATATGTAAAAGCTAATGAATGGCGAAGAAACAAACTTTCGTTTGTAAACCCATGCTATTTTGTTGAATGGTTGATTTATAAGATGATTGACAAAATGGTTGTTACAATCCGAGCATGTCGCTCATAGTGTAAAAACCTTTTTTATCATGTAAAAATTCGGCCGCTAAAACTGCGCCCATTGCAAAACCTTGGCGCGTTTTTGCTTCGTGTTTAAACGAAATCAAATCATTTTCTGATTCGTAATTCACTATGTGCGTGCCTTTTACATCGCCCTCGCGAATACTGTGAATGCTCAAGTCTGATGCTGATGGGCCATCATGCGAAAGTTTCCACGCGTCTACTCGCGGATTTGCCGCAATGATTTGGTTGGCTGTGGTGATGGCGGTTCCGCTTGGTTCGTCCAGCTTTTGCGTGTGATGAATTTCATCCATACTCACTTTATATGCAGGATAATCGGCCATAAGTGAAGCCAATTTTTTGTTGATTTCCCAAAAAAGATTTACTCCAATACTAAAGTTTGATGCCCAAAAAAAGGAGCCACCATTTTCGGCACACATCTTTTCTACATCGGTCATTTGGTCATACCAACCAGTGGTTCCGGTCACTGTTTTTATGCGATGCTCAAGGCAAAATTGAAAATTAGTGAGTGCTGCTTCGGGCCGCGTAAATTCTATGACCACATCAGCATGCTTCAGCTTTAATTTTTCTTCAGCAGTGCTGTTACTTGTGATTTTGGCAATCACTTCATGACCGCGCTCCAGCGCAATGGCTTCAATGGTTTTGCCCATTTTTCCATATCCAAAAAGACTAATTTTCATCACTAGAAATTGAATTTGAGTTGCAAGCCAGTTACAGGAACTCGATGTGCGGTGTATTGCATGGTTGGCATTACTTGCATGGACAAATCATCACTCACGTCAAACGAAAATAAGTGTGCGTCAACCGTTGCGTCAAGTATTTGTAATGCATAAACAGCAATAAAAGCGATGTAAGAATATTCCATCCAACTTCGGTATTGATCGGCATATTCACGCTCTAAAGCAGTGAGTTGATTGAGCTGTGCTTGATTTAATGATCCGTCATTGAATTCGCTAATTAGACCAAAATCATTGGTGTCATAGTCCAGAACAAAAGCTCGTTTGTAGCGCAAGTATTCTTTTCTGTTGCTGAGAATAAAGTAAGTTGCTGTTCCCAATCCAGCATAAACAATCGGAATTTTCCAATAGCTTTCATTGTAGAATTGGCCAGCTCCAGGAATAATGGCACTGAAAAGCGCAGCTTTTTTAGGATTCTTCTTCTTTGGAATTTTTACAGAAACAGTGTCTCCTTGAGTAGATAGAGTAGAGTCTTGTGCAGAACCGAGGAGTGAAAAAAAACAAAAGACCGATAGAATACTGTATTTGATTGCTTTACTCATAGATTGATTTTGCAAATAAACGGCATTCTAACGGCCTTATTCGTTCGATAAGAAAAATTGAGATTTCTATTTGTTGATCAAATCCATGATTCTATTCAAATCATATTCATTGCTGAATTCGATGGTTATTTTACCATTTCCTTTCGGTAAAAACTTCAAATCAACCTTCGCACTCAATTGATCGCTCAAGTTTCTGCGCGCATCAGAATAAAACTGCTTTACCTGTTGCTCTTCGTTTTTTGTTGGTTTTGGAGCTTTTGCTTTTCTAGCCAAATTTTCGACATCACGCACAGAAAGCACTTCGTCAATGATTCGTTCAAAAATTTCAAGCTGCTTTTCGAGGTCGTCAATATTGATCAACGCACGAGCGTGGCCCATAGAAATCAAACCTTTTTGCAAAGCCATTTGAATTTCTGGTGGCAACTTCAGCAAACGCAAAAAGTTAGTGATGTTTGATCGGCTTTTGCTGATTTTTTCGCTCAAACCTTCATGTGTCAAATCACACTCTTCAATCAGTCGCTTGTACGAAATCGCAACTTCAATCGGATTTAAATCTTCACGTTGAATATTTTCAACCAATGCCATTTCTAGCATGGTTTGATCATTCGCTACACGCACATAAGCTGGAACTTCATCCAAACCCGCCAATTGCGAAGCTCTAAATCTACGTTCACCACTGATTAATTGATAACTATCGTTACCAACCTTGCGCACCGTAACCGGCTGAATGATTCCGTGTGTTCGAATGCTTTCTGCAAGTTCGTCAAGCGCAGTAGACTCAAATCGTGTGCGTGGTTGAAAAGGATTAGCCTCAATTTGAGACACATTGATCATCGCAATACTGCCAACGGTAGCTCTACCGCCTGCATTTTCGCCTGTTGTTATATCAGTTTCTGCGCTTTCTAACAAAGCACTTAAACCTCGTCCTAAAGCACTTTTCTTAGGATTCGCCATTAAAAACCTCCACTATTTTATCCTTCTCACTGATCCTTGTCATCTCATTCTTTTGTAGAATTTCTCTTGCAAGGTTTAAGTAGTTTACTGCACCAGAACTTGATGCATCGTGCATGATGATTGATTCACCGTGCGATGGCGCTTCGCCCAATTTTGTATTTCGGTGTACGATGGTATCAAAAACCAATTGCTGGAAGTGCATTTTCACTTCTTCTACCACTTGGTTTGCCAATCTTAAACGTTGGTCATACATAGTAAGCAACATGCCTTCTATTCCCAAATCTGGGTTTAGTCTTGATTGTACAATTTTGATCGTGTTCAAGAGCTTGCCTAAACCTTCCAATGCAAAGTATTCGCACTGAACAGGAACAATTACGCTGTCTGCAGCGGTAAGTGCATTCACAGTAATCAAACCTAACGAAGGCGAGCAATCGATGATAATGAAATCATAATCATCCTTTACTTTGGCCAAAGCCATGCGCATCATACGCTCGCGGTTTGGCAAGTTTATCATTTCAATTTCAGCACCAACCAAGTCGATATGCGCTGGCAAAATATCCAAGTTTGGATTTTTGGTGTTGAGAATAATGTCTTTTGGCTCTACTTGATTTATGATACACTCATATATGCTAGTGCGCACATTTCGTGGATCAAAGCCCACACCAGATGTGGCGTTGGCCTGCGGATCGGCATCCACAATTAGGGTCCTTTTTTCTAGCACACCAAGGCTTGCAGCCAAGTTGATGCTGGTGGTGGTTTTACCAACTCCACCTTTTTGATTTGCAACGGCTATTATTTTTCCCATGTCTTACAATTCTTTTGTTTCGCCAATTTGCATCAGCATTAAATTCTTTCCAGCCTCACTAAACGATTTTATAGCCGCTTCATGATCTATTTTTATGTAGCCAAACGTGTCGAAATGCATTCCTATTACGTGGTTACATCCAATAAAATTCGAAGCTTTAATCGCATCTTTTACACCCATGGTAAAATTATCTCCAACGGGCAGCAAAGCTACATCTAGATTGAAATCTTCGGCTATCAATTTCATGTCAATTGTTAACGCTGTGTCGCCAGCATAGTACAATGTTTTGCCATCTGCTTGAATTACAAAGCCTCCAGGATTTCCACCATAAGATCCATCGGGCATTGCACTTGAATGTATTGCCTTTACCGATTTTACTTTTCCAAAATCAAACGTTACTTCACCACCAATATTCATCGGGTGATTGTTTGAAATTCCTTTAGATCCAAACCAACTAACAATTTCAAAATTGCTTACCAATTTGGCTCCTGTTCGCTTTAAAATGGCTTCGGCATCAGCCACATGATCTTCATGACCATGAGACAAAAGCACATAATCGCATTCAATTTGATCTACCGAAAGCTTCGAAATCAATGTGTCATCGAGGCTGTTTGTCCTGATTTCATTGGCCAATTGATTGGGCGAAATGAAAGGATCAAACAGAATTTTGGCCTTTTGTGTCTCTAATAAAAAACAAGAATGTCCGAGATAGGTTATTTTCATTTGGAAACGTTTCTTTGCCGAGCTCAAAAGTCTGAATAAATCTATTGTGAATCGGCCTTTTGACGGGTATGTTATCGAGGTGTTTTGAACAAAAATCTGTGAACAAGAAGTGATTACTGTAATAAGCGGAACAAATAGGAATGGCAACGTAAGTGTGCGCATTGCTGCAAGTGTGGTGGAGTTGTTAACAAACATTGGAGTTGATGCACAGCTTCTTGACCTTCAAAAACTGCCGCGTGATTTTGTGTTTCACAACGATGTTTTTGGCAATGCCGATCCGGGCATGAGTGCCATTGCTGAGCAGTTTATCAGTACGGCCGATAAGTTTGTGTTTGTAGTACCAGAATACAATGGTAGCATGCCAGGTGTTTGCAAAGCATTTATTGATGCCGTGTGGCCAGAGCAGTTTAAAGACAAGAAGGCGGCTTTGGTTGGTATTTCTAGCGGACGAGCAGGAAATGTGCGTGGCTTAGACCATTTAACCAACATTCTCAATTACCTGCATGTTGCTGTTTTACCTCATAAAGTCAACATTACTCATGTTGAAGCGCATTTGAGTGAAGATGGTCACCTGAAAGAACAAAAAACCATTGACTTGCTGGAAAAGCAGCTTAGGACATTCGTCAAGTTTTAGAATTCAGGTCTTTCTTCATTTTCTGAAGATTTACCTTGAAAAGAGCGAATTCAAAAGCCAATTTTCGGGGTGTAAAGTCAAGTGAACGATTGCTTTCGTTTGTTTTCGAAATCAATAATCCTTTGGAAGTAACTAGTATTGAATTTGGATCGAAGATTCCTGAAAAATTATACGCTGTGAGAAAATTGAATTGCGAGTCGTAGACCAGTAAATTCCAATGTTTTTGGAGGAGAGCGCTATCCTTTATGTAATTTTCTTTGGCATCGGAAGATGCTCTTTTGCAAATTCGATAGTAGAGGTTTCGGTACTCGTCAAACAATATTGGACCGTAAACTTCTTCTGAATTTTTCTTGAAAATTTCTTGTTCGTGCCAGCTATCGAAAAGCGGTTTGTCCATTGTTCTGTAATCCAAAAAATTTGGCGGAGTTGGGTTGTGAAGTTGGATGGTATCAATCATGTTTGTTTTGTGATTGATAGAAAGCGCAAACTCTTTTAGTTTGAAGCTGACAATTGAAAATGAATCATTTACAATCAAGTAAGGAAAAAGCAGCTGATTGCTTTTATAGAGTTCAATAAGTCGCGGATAAGCAATGTTAGATGCAATGCTCGAACTGTCCTTTGCTAGTAAACTTAACGTTGCAATTGTATTCGAGAAGTAGTTTCCCATGCTATCTGGACCATGGCAAGTGAATACAAACTGAGAATCAATCGCCTGAATCCCACCTTGATTTGGGGGTGAAAGTGAATATGCTATTGATGTTTCAACCCAATTTGTGTCTGTTTTACCAATAATGAAAAGCTTATTGGTTTCGTATTCCAAAGCATAAATGGTTTCTTCGTCATCTATGCCCGATGATGTGAAAAAAGGTTTGTTTGGCTCTGCTCCAACGCAGCTATAATTGTTTTGAGTTTGCAAATGCTCAAGATTAAAAGTCTTATGCATTTTAGGCTTAAAAAGACCAACTACGTGGAGTTTTGCATTGACAATATCATAAGCCACCAAAGCATCTTTACGATTGTGTTTGGTAGTGTAAGCGTGATGAATTCTGCCAACTGAATGCAGATCAACCTGTATGGTCTTTTTTCTGATTTGGAAAACCTCTTTTTGACTGCAAGATGTAAGTAGTGCAAAAAGTATAATATTAGGTAGTTGACGAATCAAGCTCATTTAAGGCAACATGTTCGTCAAATATAAAGTGAGTAACGCTATAAGTTGTTAATCCAACCCATCACTTCTTCAATTACTTTTTCATTTTTCAGAATACTGCGATGGCCAATGCCTTCATACTTGCGCGCATCCATATTTGGTTGGATCGATTTTAAAACATCGAGATGGGTGTGAGGTACATCTTTATCTTCTAAACCGTGAAGCCCTAAAACAGGGCAACTTACTTTTTTGAAGGTGTTTTCCATTGCCACTTCGTCAAAAGTGGTGTTGTAGCGTTCAATTGCTTTTTGACGAATGCCAGCAT
>JANRBI010000012.1 GCA_030727625.1 Salibacteraceae bacterium | reverse complement strand
AATGCTGCTAAAAAGATTGTTTCGTCTGTTTTTTAGTCTGGAAACCTCACTCCTGCCATTGCGCGCTTAGTGGCTTCCAATACATATTTACCCAAAATATCAAACTCTATATTGGCCAAATCGCCCACTTTAAGGGTGTGAAAAATGGTATGGTCGTAGGTGTAAGGAATGATCGAAACAGAAAATTGATGCTTCGATGCTTCTACCACAGTTAAGCTGGTTCCGTTCACAGTAATGCTTCCTTTAGAAACCACCAACGCTTGATCTGCATTGTTAAAATCGAAGAAGAAATTCCAAGAACCATCGCGCTCTTCAATCTTCATTAAAACGGCAGTTTGATCTACGTGCCCTTGAACAATGTGTCCATCAAAACGACCGTGAGCAGGCATGCAACGCTCTAAGTTCACTTTGTTGCCCACTTCCATAGCTCCCAAATTTGTTTTGAGCATGGTTTCTTCAATAGCGGTAACTCTATACTTCTCACCTTCTATTTCAACCACCGTTAAGCAAACACCATTGTGCGCTAAACTTTGATCAATTTTCAATTCGTTGGTAAAAGAGCTTGTAAACCAAAGGTCTACGTTTGTACCATGGTGCTGCACTTCGAGCAAAGTACCCATAGATTCAATAATTCCTGTAAACATGAAGTGTTTTTAATCTGTGTTTGGATTAACAGAAGCTTGTCTGATAAGTTGCACAAAACTCTTGATTTCTCTTGGAACTATTCCAGTCAATCTAATTTCGTTTACAATACAGACATAATAATAAACCCCGTCAGATAAGGCTTTGCCATTTTTCTGATCATATCCTTCCCATCTTATATCAGGATCTGTTGTTCTGAAAACTTCAACGCCCCATCTATTAAAAACCACCAAATCAATGTCTTTCACAAACTTGTAAGGAAAGGGTTTAAAGAAGTCGTTCTTACCATCTCCGCCTGGTGTAAACACATTTGGCAATTCATATAGTGGGCAGTTATCAATACACAATGACTCACCAAAATCACTTTCATTACCAAAACTATCAATGGCAGTGATGGCATAGCAGCCTGCTATACTTTCTTGAAAATCGCGATTGTATTCGGTCATTTCTGATCCCGGAATTGTTTCTAGCAAGTAAGGTTCTTGACCCAAAACTGGTGTAAAGTAGATGTTGTAAGAAAGCACATCATCCACATCACTGCATGCGGTATTTGGGTTTTCCCAAACGATGGAGGTACTAGCCAAGTCACAATCACCTTCAATTTTTCTTCCAGGTGGCGGACATGGCGGCTCATTATCAATTGGTACACCAGCATGAATTTGAGATAGATTTACAATACTGCTTTCAAGCAATGAAGAAGAATATTCACCAAGCGCCTTTACAACATATCTATACTCTGTAAGGTTGGCCAAATTTGAATCAACGTAAACATTGGTTGTCACCGTATCCAAAAAGATCAATGTGTCATTCGGAGCTAACTCGTTACTGAATCTGTAAACCAAATATTCGTTGTTATGCCATGGCACACTTTCTTGCCAAGTTAAAGTAAGTGTATTATCGCTTGGCACCGAAGTTAAATATATTGACGATGCCTTGCTTGAGTTACCTACCAACTGCTTGTCAGGTCCACTCAGCAATTGAATGTTGTAGGTGTATTGATTTTCTTGTGTGTTCAAGTTGCGATCAATAAAAAAGGTATCCAATAAATTAAAATCATTTTCAACCTCTGATTCAAAAGCAATTTCTGAAGCGGAACTATTATCCGTAAATCGCAACAATCGATACTGATATGGTGGCCCCCAAATATTTGTTTTAAGGTCAATCGGCTTAATCCATGAAACGGTATCAACACCTTGAGTTAAATCTGTAACAGCGATAGACACTTTACTTAAAATGGGCACATCGCGAGTAAGTTCACCGCAAAACTCAGCACACGGATAGCTTTCAGAACCATCTCTGAAAGTGGTCACAATCATGTAACAATATTTTTGACCATGAATTAAACC
>JANRBI010000011.1 GCA_030727625.1 Salibacteraceae bacterium | reverse complement strand
GGCGGAACAGGTTCGCTTGGAAAAGCTTTAACGAGTCATATTTTAGAAAAGTATCCGGAGGTAAAAAAAATAATCATCTTTTCAAGAGATGAACAAAAGCAATTCTTAATGGCTCAAGAATATCCTGTTGATAAATATCCTCAATTGAGATTTTTTATTGGTGATGTTCGAGATAGAGATCGTCTTATTAGGGCATTTAGAGGTGTTGATTATGTTATTCATGCTGCAGCGATGAAACATGTTCATATTGCTGAGTATAATCCAGAGGAATGTGTAAAAACAAATGTAGATGGTGCCAGAAATGTAATAGATGCTTGCTTGGAGACAAATGTGGAACGTGTAGTGGCACTCTCTACTGACAAAGCATGTGCTCCGATCAACCTTTATGGCGCAACTAAACTTGCCTCAGATAAACTATTTGTAGCTGCAAATAACATTAAAGGAACCAACCCAATACGCTTCAGTGTTGTGAGATATGGAAATGTGATGGGCTCAAATGGTTCGGTTATTCCATACTTTATTAAAAGAAAAAATACTGACGGCATTCTTCCAATAACCGTGGAAGCGATGACAAGGTTTAATATTTCTTTACAAGGTGGTGTAGATATGGTGATGCATGCTTTAGAGCATGCTTGGGGGGGTGAAATATTTATTCCAAAGATTCCTTCTTACCGCATCACTGACATAGCACAAGCTATAGGGCCCGAATGCGAACATCCTGTGATTGGTATTCGCCCAGGTGAAAAAATTCACGAAGAAATGATCACTTCTTCTGATTCATTTTTCACGTATGACCTCCGAAAATACTATGTAATTGTTCCACAAACTCCTTCTTGGAAAATAGAGTCATTTATTAATGAGCATAACGCAATAAAAGTAGCTGAAGGATTTCATTATGACTCAGGCACTAATACTGAATGGGAAACCATCGACTCTTTGAGGACATTGATTAAAGAACATGTAGATCCAACATTTTCAATATGAAATCAATACCATACGGCAGACAATTTATTGATCAAGAAGATATAGACGCGGTTGTTAACGCTCTCCAAAGTGATTTTCTTACCCAAGGTCCTGCTATAAAAGATTTCGAAGACGCTTTTGCTAGATATGTAGGTTCGAAATATGCCGTGGCAGTTTCAAATGGAACAGCAGCTTTACATTTGTGCGCACTCGCGTTGAATGTTAAACCAGGTGACAAGGTAATAACAACTCCCATCACTTTTGTTGCTTCTGCCAATTGTGTTGCTTATTGCGGTGGAGAAGTGATTTTTGCAGATATCGATAGAGAATCTTATCTGCTTGACATCGATTCTGTTAGAACGATTCTTGAGGCTGATACTACCAATCAAATCATAGGAATTATTCCAGTTAATTTTGCTGGTCGGGTTGTCGATTTGGAAGCATTTAGAAAATTAGCAGATGAATTCGGATGTTGGATCATTGAAGATGCGTGTCATAGCCCAGGGGGTTACTTCATAGATTCAAATGGAAAAAAACCTAGAGCTGGTTCTGGAGAATATGCAGATTTAGCAATTTTTTCTTTTCATCCTGTCAAGCATATTGCGACGGGTGAAGGCGGTATGATTACCACCAACGATGAAGCCTTATACAACAGCTTACTCCAATTAAGAACACACGGAATTACTAAAAATACAGAGGTATTTTTGAACCAACCAGAAGAAATTGGTGGTATAGAAAGCCAATATCCGGGTTGGTATATGGAGATGCAAAGTTTAGGTTATAACTATCGACTAACAGATTTTCAAGCTGCATTAGGAACTTCTCAATTGAAAAAAGCAGAAGCAGGAATATCGCGACGACTTGAAATAGCACAGGCTTACTATGATGCTTTTAAAGATTGTGGATTCATCACAGGTCAATCTGGCGTTGTTGAAGGCCATGCTTATCATTTATACGTTATAGAGGTGAAAAATCGCCTTGGGCTTTATAATTACTTAAAACAAAATGGCATTTATGCGCAAGTTCACTA
>JANRBI010000010.1 GCA_030727625.1 Salibacteraceae bacterium | reverse complement strand
CACCAGCTATGCACATGCCGCCATCGGCATTACAAATCATCAGGTCATTTTCGTTCAGTTCGCGCTCTTCAGCATCAAGTGTGGTGAATTTTGTGCCTGTTGGTAGCGTTTTTACTAATACTTGGCCACCGCTTATTTTGTCTGCATCAAATGCGTGTAATGGCTGACCAAATGCATGGTTGATGTAGTTTGTAATATCTACAACGTTGTTGATTGGGCGCACGCCAACAGCCTTCAATCTGTTTTGAAGCCATTCTGGCGAAGCAGCCACTTTTACATTGCTCACCGTAACGCCAACATAGCGCGGGCAAGCCTCAGTATTTTCAACCTTTACAGGAATAGTAAGGTTGGTGGTTGCTGGTTTGAAATCGTTTACCGAAGGGCGACACAATTCTATTTTTTTGTTTTTGCGCTGAGCTAAAACCGCTTTCAAGTCGCGCGCTACACCATAGTGCGAAGCAGCATCGGCTCGGTTTGGCGTTAGTCCAATTTCAAAAACATAATCTGTTTCTATGTTGAAAATCTCTGCTACTGGTGTTCCTATTTTGGTGTCGGCTGGCAAAATCATAATGCCATCATGACTTTTGCCCGTGCCAATTTCATCTTCGGCACAAATCATTCCTTCAGAAACTTCGCCTCTGATTTTTGCTTTTTTAATGGTGAATGAGTCACCAGAAATAGGATGTAATTCTGTGCCAACGGTGGCAACGATCACTTTTTGACCTATAGCTACGTTTGGTGCTCCACAAACAATAGGAAGCAATTCGCCCGAGCCAATGTTTACCTTGGTGCAGTTGAGTTTGTCAGCATCTGGGTGTTTTGTGCATTCCATCACTTCGCCCACTACCAAGCCAGCCAAACTACCCGGAATCGACTCCACTTTTTCAAGTCCTTCTACCTCTAAACCAACGCTGGTAAGCAGTTCGCTTATTTCTTCAGGAGTTTCGGATAGGTGAATGTATTGCGATAGCCAGTTGTATGAAATCTTCATGCCTTCGTTTGTGAAAAATGAGGCGCAAAAGTAGCAAGAGTGAAGGAGTTAGAGCGCGTGAAATACAGGGATAAATTGCGTCCAACAATAAAGAAATGCAAACTGAAATTATTGCTGGCTCAAAGCTTAAGTGCAATTTCAAGTTCAAGTGCAAAAGGGTGGCGTTTCATATTCTTGGAGCTGACGCATTAAGTTTGGTCAATTTTCGTGTTGATTCATTTTAAATCGTTCAACGCTTTGCTCTCTTCAATGTGTTTTAAAGAAAGATTTTCTGCATTTACCAAGATTAAGTAAGTCGGGCCCAAGAAATCTTGAGCCCGAACACACTAACTAAACACACCTTGAGAAGTTTTTTAAAAAACAGTAATAAGATAGAAATAGAGCGGTAAGCCTATGGTAATGTTGATTGGGAATGTTACGGCAAGTGCCATGGGCAAATAAATGCCAGGGTTGGCTCTTGGGACTGCAATTTTCATAGCTGCAGGCACTGCAATGTATGACGCGCTTGCTGCCAAAACAGCTAATAAAAAGCGGTTGCCGTCAACTGGAGTAATGGCACTGCTTATTATAGCAACAATACTTCCATTTACCAAAGCAAACATGACAGCTGAGGCCGTTGTAAACCAGCCATGCTCGAAAAATGATTTTAGTTTTTGTCCGCTTGTGATGCCCATATCTAGCAAGAAAATGGCAAGAAATCCCTTAAATAAATCGGTTGTAAATGGCTTAATACCATTGGCTTGCTGGTCGCTAGCAATGTATCCGATAACTAAACTGCCGAGGATCAAAAGCACGCTGCCATTAGTGATGGCATGTTTTATTAAGCTGAGCATACTAATGTTGTTTGAGCTGTTTTTGCTGAAATATTTGATCAACAAAACACCAACAATTATTGCTGGAGCTTCCATGAAGGCTAAGATGGCAACCATGTGTCCATCAAATGGAGTAAGGTGCTGCTCAAGAAATGAGATGGCTGTTACGAAAGTTACTGCACTTACTGAGCCGTATGCTGCGGCCACTGCAC
>JANRBI010000009.1 GCA_030727625.1 Salibacteraceae bacterium | reverse complement strand
AATTAACCTACCGACCTTACCACACAAGCAAAATCGCATTTTGTGAAAAACTTATGTCTTCCATATCCATTCTCCTCCACTTTATATTTGCTTTATGAATTCATTCAAAACACTTTTTGTCATTGCAGCCTTGATAATGACCTGTGAAGCTGCCAAAAGTCAAGCTATCGACACTGCAAACACACCCATTTGGATTGGCATGATGGACGATCCAAATGCAAATTTCTTTGAAACACAAAAAGCGTTCAATACTTATTGGAACGGAAGAGAAAGGCATAAAGGCGATGGATGGAAAGTATTTAAACGATGGGAATGGTATTGGGCGGACAGAGTGAATCAAGATGGAAGCTTTCCAGCGCCAGACGCTATCAAAAGTGCATACCAATCTTGGGAAATTGCGTACAACCAAACATTACAAGGTGCAGAAAGCATTGGTGGTGATTGGACAGAAATTGGACCACTAGCAAAGCCAGATAACGGCACGGGTCAACCAAATGGAAATGGCAGATTAAATGCCATTGCCTTTCACCCAACAGACACAAACACGTTTTGGGTAGGTGCGCCAGCAGGTGGTTTATGGAAAACAACGGATGGCGGCAGTACTTGGACCTCGAACACTGATCTTTTGCCAACACTTGGCGTTTCAGCTATATTGATTGATCCAACCAACACCAACATCATGTACATCGGCACTGGAGATAGAGATGCTGGCGATGCTGTTGGACTTGGAGTGTATAAATCTACCGATGGCGGAGCTACTTGGTTTCAATCAAACAGCGGCATGGGAAACAAAGAAGTGGGCGCCATGATCATGCATCCTAACAACAGCGCTTACATATTAGCTGCCACTTCGGGCGGAATTTACAGATCGATCAATAGCGGAAGCACGTGGACATTAGAGTCTAGCAACAGTAGTTTTTATAAAGACATAAAATGGAAACCAGGAAGCAGCACCGTGGCCTATGCAACTGAAACTTCTGGCTCAGCAGGATTCTATAAAACCACCGATGGAGGAAATACTTGGGCAGAAATAACCAATGGCCTGCCAAGCAACGGGCAGCGATATGTGATTGGAGTTAGCGCAAATGATCCAAGCGCTGTTTATGTGTTAAGTTGTATTTCATCTGCATACCAAGGGCTTTACAAAAGCACCGATTCTGGTTCAAGTTTCAACACACAATCTACCACACCAAATCTTTTAGGATATGCAGAAAATGGATCTGGCACCGAAGGTCAAGGCTGGTATGACCTATGTATTGAAGTTGACCCAACAGATGCAAGCATTGTTTATGTAGGTGGCGTTAATATTTGGAAATCGACTGACAATGGCGCGAATTGGGATTGTGCAGCACATTGGGTTGGTTCATCAACCGCAGCATCTGTTCACGCAGATCAGCATTGGTTGGCTTACAATCCTTTAAACAACAAACTTTTTGTTTGTAATGATGGTGGTTTATACGCTACAAATGATGGTGGCAACACATGGCCAGAATTAAGCTCTGGATTAGGCATCGCACAGATTTACAGAATTGGCGTAAGCCAAAACACAAACGCGCTGGTTATCAATGGATACCAAGATAATGGAACCGCGGTTTGGGACAACACCCTTTTTAGAACAGAAAGAGGTGGTGATGGAATGGAATGCATCATTGACCCTAACAATGATCAGATAATGTATGCTACTGTTTATTACGGAAACATAACCCGATCTACAAATGCGGGAGTTGGTTTTGGCGGCTTTGCAGCAAATGGAACAAATGGCATTACCGAAGATGGCGCTTGGATAACTCCATTTATTCTAGACAGAGTGAATTCTGACATTATGTTTATTGGCTACAAAAACATCTGGAGAACAACCAACGCCACTGCTGGAACGCCTGTTTTTGAACAAATATCGAACAACTTGGCTGGAAGCAACAGCTCGAACATGCGCAGAGTAAAACAAAGCAAACTCAACAGCAATCGCATTTTTGCGGTAAGAAGTGACAACAAACTTTTCAGAAGTGACAACGCGTTAGGAACTGCTCCTACTTGGACAGATTTAACAACCAATTTACCAGGATCTGGAACACTTGCCGATATTGAAACCTCTCCTTTTTCAAACAACACACTTTGGATTATCAGAGGCAACAACGTTTACAAATCAATCAACAGTGGCGGCAGTTGGAGTTTCTATTCAAGCGGTTTACCTTCGATCAATTTAAACTGTTTAGTAGCCGATCCATTGAGCAATAGCGGTCTTTACATTGGCACTGATGCAGGAGTTTATTACATCGACAATTCACTTTCATCTTGGATTCCGTTTGACGATGGACTACCAACAACTGTTGAAATAACCGAATTGGAAATTTATCACCCCCAAGGAAACTGGGGCACTAGCAGATTAAGAGCAGGAACTTATGGCAGAGGTCTTTGGGAAAGCGATTTATACGATCCTGAAAACATAGCGCCACTCGCTTTTATTGATGTGAGTTTATCGAACAGCGAAGTATGTAATTACGATACGATTTCGCTTTGGAACAACACTGCTTATCAACCTTTATCCAGCAGTTGGACCATTACACCAAGCGCCAATGTGAGCTTCGTTGGTGGCACATCGAGCACGTCAACAAATCCAAAAGTAGTTATAGCTGCAGCAGGATCTTACAGCGTGAAATTAGTGGTGAGTAATGCTTTTGGTAGCGACTCAACCACATTATTCAATGCAATTACCATCAATGGCGGTCAAGCCTTACCCTTTTTAGATGATTTTGAGGGAGATACGCCTTGCAGCACCAGCGATTGCAACTTAAGTTGTAATGTTTTGAATTGGAACAATTTGACCAATGGAATAGAGGATGATATTGACTTTAGAGTAAACTTCGGAACCACACCATCAGGATCTACTGGACCAACAACCGATTACAATCCGGGCACAGCAACAGGTCAGTACTTATATACTGAAGCCAGTTTTTGTTTCGAGCAACAAGCCGTTTTAGAAAGTCCTTGCCTGGTGATTGATCAAGTTACCAATCCTAAAATTTCATTGGCTTATCACATGTATGCACAAACGGCTTCACAAATGGGTGATTTAGCTATTGATGTAAAATCTAATGGCGTTTGGACAAACCTCACCACTATTACTGGAAACCAAGGAAATGCATGGCTCACAACTACTCAAAACCTAAACAGCTACATTGGCGAAACCGTAAAATTTAGACTTGTTGCAAACACTGGAAATCAATTTCAAAGTGACATTGCCATTGACGCATTAAACATTTTCGCCAGCCCATATACAGACTTTGAAGCTTCAAATACTCAAGCATGCATCAATGAAATTATCACGTTAAGCGATAGCTCAAGTCAAAATCCAAGCTCGTGGAGTTGGACTATTTTACCCAATACATTTAGCTATGTAAGCGGGTCAAATTCAAGTTCTCAAAATCCACAAATCAGCTTTAATGCAGCAGGAACTTACTCCGTAACACTTCAAACCAGCAATGCTTACGGGGCTGATTTTGAAGTAAAAACCAATTACATTTCTGTCTCAAATCCTACTCCAACCATATCAATAAACGGCAGCAGCAATGTGGTTTGCAGTAACGACAGCCTGGTTTTCACTACTCCGAATCTTTACGACACATACACTTTTAAAGTGAATGGAAATACGATGCAATCTGGAATCGACACCATTTTTAGTTTGACCAATTTTAGCAACGGAGATGCTATTTTAATAGAAGCTACAGACACTAATGGCTGCAATGGAATCGGAAACACCATTGTATTGACTGTGAATCAAGCGCCAGAAATCATACTCACGTGCAGCGATGAAGATCTTGAAGTGTGCTTTAGCGATACGGTGATTTTTACGGCCACTGCAAGTAATGTTTTGAACTACAATTTCATTCAAAATGGTCTTTCGGTCCAAGACTCAACAATCAGCACTTTTAAAACAAATGCGATTGCACTTAATGATGTTTTCACCGTAAGCTCAACTGCGAGCAATGGCTGTATTGGCAATTCAAACACGCTTAATTTAAATGTGCTTCCTCTACCATGGACACCTAGCATTGCGTTGATTTTGGATTCATTAAACTGCAGTACTTCGGGTTTGATTTACGAGTGGCAAGTTGATTCAACTATTTCAAGTTCAACTTCTGATATGTTTGCCAAGCAAGGTGACGGAACATATACCGTGCGCGTTTTTGACAATGGTTGCTGGAGCTTATGGTCCGATCCATTTATCATCACCGGTATTGATGACATTTTTAGCTTCAAATTCAAGCTTTTTCCTTCACCTGCAACGGATATTATCTATTTAGAAGCGCTCGAAAACAAAGGCGAAAACACAGCTGAAATCAAAATCATTGATCTACATGGCAAACTTGTAAAATCGAGCACCATCAATGATTTGAGCACTCACAGTAATCATGCTATCAGCATCGAAAACCTAGCATCGGGTGTGTACTTAATGATTGTAAAGATTGGTAATGAAAATATCGCCATTCAATTTGTGAAAGAAAATCGATAATTCATTTGTTACTTTAATCTTTAGGATTACATTTGCAGCCCTTTATTAAAAGAAAGCAATGAAACGTACATTTCAACCTTCAGTAAGAAAGCGTAAGAACAAACACGGATTCCGTGAGAGAATGAGCACTAAGAACGGACGCAAAGTTTTAGCTCGTAGAAGAGCAAAAGGTAGAAAGCGTTTAACAGTTTCTGACGAAATGCCGTTTAAGAAGTAATTCTTAAATGTTCTATGATATTTCTAAGGCGACCCTTTGGGTCGCCTTTTTTTGTTGTGCATGGCTAATCTCAGTAGCCGTATTTCCCCTTCCATCTAGTCTTCAAAAAAACATCAATTTCTTGTTCTCTTTTTGAAGCACCGGGCTCATAAAGCTTAGTATTAGCAATAGCTTCCGGTAAAAATTCTTGATCTACAAAATTGCCTTGAAATCCATGTGCATATTTATAGTCTTTACCATAACCCAATTCTTTCATCAATTTGGTTGGAGCATTTCTCAAATGCAAAGGCACCGGTAAGTCGCCCGTTTCTCGCACTTTGGCAATTGCCGCATCAATAGCAGTGTATGTCGCATTTGTTTTTGGTGAAGTCGCCAGATAGACCGTTGTTTGAGAAAGAATAATCCTACATTCAGGATAACCAATTGCGTGCACCGATTGGTAGCACGCATTTGCCATGACCAGCGCAGTTGGATTGGCCAAACCAATATCCTCACTCGCCAAAATCAACAATCTACGCGCAATAAACATTGGATCTTCACCCCCTTCTATCATACGCGCAAGCCAATAAACAGAGGCATTTGGGTCGCTTCCGCGAATACTCTTTATGAATGCCGAAATGATATCGTAATGCTGCTCTCCGGTTTTATCATAGCGCGCCATTTTGGTTCGAACCACTTTTTGCACCAGATCATCAGTGATTCTGCGATCGTCAGTAGGCAATGACTGAACTACAAGCTCAAGTGTGTTGAGCATTTTTCGTCCATCGCCTCCACTCATTTGATACAACAGTTTCTTCTCTGCCACTTCCACGTTTTGAGATTGCAACCATTCGTCTTTCTCAAAAGCACGCTCAAGCATTTGATCTAGTTGCTCCACGCCAAACGCTTCAAGCACATAAACTTGGCATCGCGAAAGCAAAGCGGGAATTACTTCGAAAGAAGGGTTTTCGGTTGTAGCACCAATAAGTGTAATCACACCGCGCTCAACCGCGCCAAGCAAACTATCTTGTTGACTTTTGCTAAATCGATGTATTTCATCAATAAATAAGATCGGTTTAGCTTGTGAAAGCAAATCTTTTCGAGAAGCTTTTTCAATAACCTCACGAACATCTTTTACTCCACTGCTAATTGCACTAAGAATGAAAATTGGCTTTTTCAGCTCTTCGGCTAAAATTTGAGCCAGCGTAGTTTTCCCAACTCCTGGAGGCCCCCAAAAAATAATGGATGGCAACGCGCCAGCCCTTATAGCAAGCTTAAGCGGACCGTCTGGCCCAACTATTTGCTGCTGACCAATGTATTGATCTAAAGATTTTGGTCTGAGCCTTTCGGCAAGAGGAATTTCGTTGTTCATATCAGACCGCAAACATATCGCATCACTCAGGAATACCCATGGTAGATATTCTCAAAAATCTATAGAGCAAAAGTGATTGTTCTTTGGTATTTTCAGAATGCATAGCTGTTTGAAAATAGTTCTGTTGATTCGATGCATTAATCGCAAAATGATTATCAGAAATAGAGCTATTAAAAACCGGGTCTACTTCGGTTCCTAAAATATTCACCACAGGAGAGCCACCTACTATTTTTAACGAAACCAGTCCTGAAAGAGGCAGATCAGGTTGTTGATCAGAAAACAAATAAGGAGCAATATTCAGATCAAATTCAAGCTCATGATAATACCATGAAAGCCAAAGCTCTGTTTGGTTGCTAAGAATTGTATTTGAAAAAGTAAATTCAAACGTCAATTCTTCCAGAGGTAAATCTGAAAGTTCATCTCCAATAAAATTTGTAGCAAGCGATGCATCTAAAATACAAGTTGCACTATCAGGAATAAGTCTTAAAACATTATTTCCTGCAGCTAAATCAACCTCAAACCGCGCATAGCTTTCGGTGGGATTTGAACCAGAACACTCGCTTTCACTATTCGTGCCGATCCAAACTTCTTGCGAAGTAATTGTTCGCTGAGCAATTGGTATTAAGACTTTAGTTGTGTCAATAGGATCGGCTGGATATTCAAAAGGCTCTTCAGCCCTATCGCATGAAGAAAAGATGAGAACAAAAATGGAAAACAAAAGAATAGCTGCATATTTCATAAGCTCAAAATTAGCATTTGAAACTGCAACTGCCAGTAAATGAAGATACATTGAGAAAACGGCTATTTGTTGACTTTAAGTGGTTTTTTTAAGTACGCATAGCTCAGAATTTTAGATTTGTGACAACTGCGAAACCATGAATAAGAATTTGATCCGAATTTTCACTTGCCAAATTGAAGAACCATGGCCTGAAAGTATCTTTAAGTCGATGATGAATTTGATTCCTAAAAACCTTCAAGACAAAGTTTTAGCAGAAGAAGGTTGGGAAGCGCAACATGGAAGTTTAGCTAGAAAATTACTGCTTTGGCACGGAATGAATGAAATGGGCACAGATATGAATGATCTATTTGAATGCATTCAGCATGAAGCATCTGGCAAACCATACATAGTAGATGCGCCAAATTTCAGCTTAGCAAATGATGAAGCTGTGGCAGTATGCGCATTGAGTAAAAACAGTGTATTAGGGGTTGACATCGAACGTCAAAAACCAATAAACCTGAGTGAATTTCGCGATCAGATGACCTATGCAGAATGGCGCGAGATTTATTCACACGTAATTCCTTTGAGACGATTCTATGAATTTTGGACCATTAAAGAAAGTGTGCTCAAGGCCGATAAATTCATGCGAAGCTTTGATTTGAAAGAGATTTTCATTCAACCAGATGTTGCATTTTGTCATGGAAAATATTGGTACATAAACCCAATTGACACGGACTATTATGGCTACACATGCCATGTGGTAAGTTCACTTCCACATGCTGACATACAACAAGAAGAAGTGGATTTATTGGAAGTGTTTGCGTCTCAATTATAATGAAACCCCAATGGCAATGAGTAATGAAAGCAAGAAAGTACTCAGCGCTAATTGCTTTAAATAAGGATCAAGCTTTTGGGCCTCTTTAGTGGTTTTCACTTTTACTGCATTCAGAATAAGTAATGGAAATGCTACTAAAAACAGCCAATTCCAGCCCCAACTTAGTTCTAGCAAAGCGTAGCCAATCATCAACAAAAGACCAACGGTGATTAGAATGACGTGATAATTACGCGCGTTTTCGGCTCCCATTTTCACGGCCAACGTGATTTTCCCGGCTTTTGTATCGCTATCAATATCACGTGTATTGTTCACGTTTAGCACTCCTGTACTGAATGCTCCTATAGAAAATGCTGGCAATAATATTTGCCAATCGAAAGCACCCGTTTGACACAAGTACGCGCCAACTACGCCCAAAATTCCAAAAAAGGCCATCACAGAAATATCGCCTAAACCTCTGTATCCATAAGGATTAGAACCCGCTGTATATTTGATAGAAGCGTAAATAGCCGCAACACCAAAGGCAAACAAAACGCCTTTCAACCAAATTTCTAGCGGAGCGAAGTACAATAAAGCGAAACCGCAAAACAGCGAAAGCACACTAAATAAGATAATGGCATTCTTCATTTCAGCAGCTTGAAGCGCACCAGATTGCAAAGCACGCTGCGGCCCTATTCTGTCGTCATTATCTGTTCCGTGTTCAAAATCTCCGTAATCGTTTGCTAAGTTGCTATTGATCTGAAGCAAAATCGTGGTAACGGCTGTCAAGACTAGAATCCAAACATCAAAAAAGCCTTTTTCCATTGCTAAAAAACTTCCTGAAAAAGTGCTGGCTAAAGCCAATGGCAATGTCCTTAAACGCATTGCGTTAAGCCAAGCTTTTGTTTTACTAGTTGTCGTATTCTGTGTTTCTACATCCATTTTGAGCAGTTACATTTGCCAACGCATGATTCAAAGGTATTTTATCCAGCTTTCGTATGACGGAACACCCTTCCATGGATGGCAGATTCAACCAAACGCCAAATCTATTCAGGAAACCTTGAATTTAGCCCTTTCTACCATCACAAGACAAAAAATATATGTGGTTGGATGCGGAAGAACAGATACTGGTGTTCACGCTACCAAGTTTTTCGCACATTTTGAATCGGAAGAAATAGAAATTGAACCCGTTTGCTTTCGTGTAAACAGAATGCTGCCAAAGTCGATTGCTGTGCAGCGCATCTTTAAAGTGGCTGAAGACACCCATGCTCGTTTTTCTGCCATCAGCAGGACTTATGAGTACAAAATTTCCAGAGAAAAGAATCCTTTCTTGGTAGAACGCGCTTATGAATTGCGTGAAGATTTGAATGTTGACTTGATGAATGAGGCAGGAGCCATGCTTCCGAACTTTAAAGACTTTTCAAGTTTCGCGAAAGCGAGTGATACAAAAACAAATCTGTGCGATTTATTCTATGCACGCTGGGAAACAAATGGCGAACTATTGCGGTTTGAAGTGAAGGCAAATCGGTTTTTAAGAAATATGGTTCGTGCTATGGTTGGCACTTTCGTTGAAATTGGACGCGAACGCATTTCACTTTCACAATTTGAAGAAATTATTGAAGCTAAAGATCGCAGCAGCGCTGGCTATTCGGCTCCAGCGCATGGGCTGTATTTAATTGATATTGGATATCCAGACGGATTATTAGAATGAGTACTAAAAAAGACAAATCAGTAAGCGGTAGCGCATTCGATCTAAGCTTGTTTTTACGAGTGATGAAATACGTAAAGCCTTACAAAGCCATGTTCTTATTTACCGCTTTCATGGTGGTACTTTCGGCTTTGTTAGCTCCGTTGCGCCCGTTGCTTATCCAATACACGCTAGACAATTCGGTGATGATTCCCGATCTAGAAATGCTAACTTTTCTGACCATAGTCATCATCGGTTTATTGATTTTAGAATCGGTTGTTCAGTTTGTGCAAACCTATCTGGCTAATTGGTTGGGTCAAACCGTGATCAGAGATTTGCGTGTAGATGTTTACAACCAAATCACAAAATTCAAACTGAAATATTTTGACCAAACTCCAATTGGAACGCTTGTAACACGCGCAGTTTCTGACATTGAAACCATTGCCGATATTTTTGCAGAAGGTGTGTTGATCATCCTTGGAGAAATTTTAAAGTTAGCTGTAGTCATCATTGTAATGCTTGCCATAAACTGGAAACTGACACTCATTTGCATCATTCCAATTCCGATTCTGCTTTACGCAACTAATGTGTTCAAGAATTACATCAAGGTGGCTTTTCAAGATGTGAGAACAGAAGTTTCGAAACTCAACGCCTTTGTGCAAGAACACATTACAGGAATGTTCATCGTGCAGATTTTTAATCGTGAAAAGCAAGAAATGGATAAGTTTCAGGCGATTAATGCACGTCATCGTGATGCACATATTCGTACTGTTTTTGCCAACTCTATTTTCTTTCCGGTGGTAGAAATTTTAAGCGCTGCATCCATCGCATTGCTTATTTGGTGGGGAAGCCGAGAAATGCTTGCTGGTAATGTTGAATATGGCCAACTACTAGCATTCATTCTATTTATCTACATGCTTTTCAGACCAATTCGTCAATTGGCAGATCGTTTCAACACGCTACAAATGGGCATGGTAGCCAGTGAGCGAGTTTTTAAAATTCTAGACACCAACGAGCGCATTGAGGGCACTGGAGAAAATATTACGCCTCCTATTCAGGGAGACATCAGCTTCAAGAATGTTTGGTTTGCCTACAACAACGAAGATTGGATTCTGAGAGATGTTTCTTTTGATGTGAAGCACGGACAGAAAATTGCGATTGTGGGCGCAACAGGTGCAGGAAAAACCAGTATCATCAATATTTTGAGCCGCTTTTACGAATACAATAAGGGCAGCATCACTATTGATGGAAAAGAACTCCGCGACTTTGAACCCAACTATTTGAGCCGACAAGTTGGAGTAGTTTTACAAGATGTTTTCCTCTTTTCTGATTCGATCTACAACAATATCACACTCAACAATCCTGAGATCAGC
>JANRBI010000008.1 GCA_030727625.1 Salibacteraceae bacterium | reverse complement strand
AAAGGTTTACAATCCATTTTTCGTAGCGCAAATGAAAGTGATGTCCTTTAAAAGCAATGAGCAGCAGCGCCAAACCATGAAACATTTGATACCGAACACCGGTTTCGAAACTGATGAGCTGCTCTGGGGTTAAAACCTCTTTCAGCGCATGCGCACCAAAAGCACCTAAAATGACAGCCGTCATCATAAAAAACGAACCGAAAATAAGATGGTAAGGTTTGATGTTTGGAGATTCTTTCATTGGTTTTTGATTTTAATGGAGGTGCAAACTAAAGAGTAATACAAGTATGGTCAATGAAGATTATGTTGCTTGATGTATTCTGAAAAGAGTAGAATTTTTTTCTCGTCTTTCGATTCAAAAAGAAAGGGTCTCACATCATCTGCCATTTCTTTCATATTAAGTGTGCTGCATTTTTCTGAAATGGCTTGCTTGAGGTTTTCTGGAGTTTTTATTCCGACTTTTTGTTCCAAATAAGTGAAGTCGGGAGATACGTTTTGGCCGAGTAGAAAAACAATGTCAAAAAAATCGCGGCCTTTATTTCGTTTTCTATTTAATACAGCATAAAACTTCTGTGAGAGCAAAAGGCTCTTGGGCGTGGCATTTATTGGAGTGAAAACGTCAAACTTATTCAAGATGGGTTTGTCAGGTGTAAATTCAAAGTCGTGCGCTTCTGTATCTAGCTGGATAAGAATTTTTTCTTCTTTATGATTTGAAAGTCCTTCATCAAAAAGGATTTGTGGAAACTTTATGTAGCAATGATAGGCTCCGGCTGTTATGTTTCTCATTTCTATTTGATAACCAATTTTTTCAAGATTGACTTTCACGTACTTGGTTATTTCGGTGAAATCATCGATCGACAAATTGAAATTGTCAAAATCCAAATCTTCAGAAAAACGTTGATTGCCGTGAACGATTCTTAAACAAGTGCCACCTAAAAAGGATAAATTATTTGCAAACGGGCTTTCAAAAATGAGCTCTAAAATTTTGTATTGCAGGTATTCGCGCACAATAAATCGCTCGTAAGCCTGCAGCGATTGAGGGTAAAATTGTTTGATTTGATCTAGACTAAGCATAGATGTGAGATTTTAGCATGCGCATTCTTTTGTCCAAAGTTTTTGATTGAAACCTTAGCTGATAAGCTTCTAATTTATTCCAATTTATACCTTCTTCAAGCATTTGTATATTTAGCCTTAACCCATCCAGTTTGTCCAAATCATCTATTTTTTTGAAGTAGATAAAATCCAATAAAGCCTTTTCTAACTCGGCTATTTTGAAGGTGTAATTGTTTTCAGTTTCTATCACGTAGCCGAAAAACAGGGAAGGCTTTACGTGCTTGTAATCAAACTGACTCAAGGGTGTGTCAAAATGTGCAGTGTTTTGGGTGCTTACAGCGCGAATCACAAAAGTAGCTTCGGGTATCAAATTGTAAAACGAGAAGGCACTTTCGAGCGAAACATAAGATGGCGAATAAATTTTGTTCGCTGCTTTAAACAGAAAAGCTTCGTTAATCGGTTGATCGGTTAAGTAGTAATAACCACGCCTTATTTTGGCGATGTATCCTTTTTTCTGCCATTCTACCAATCGCCTATTGTCAAACCCAGGAAATATTTTTTCAATGTCTTGAATAGAGAACATTGGAATACGAGAGAACATTGATTTAAATTCTAAATAGCTCATTTTATCTTAAAAGATTGTCAAAAATAACAATTTTCTAAGATGAATTTATCGAAACCATGCTTTCTCACCAAAGTAAAGCTTGTAACTTACTTTGCTTATTTTCTCATTTTCACGAATAATAACTCTTAACCCACGGTTAATAGATTCTGAAAACTACTCGGCTCGGGCTGAATTACTTTCGACTGAATTGAGCCATATTTGCTCAGCAATCACTATAGATAATCAGAACTCATTTTTTGCCTATGCTTCGCTTTAAGCCATTTGCGCGTTTCATTTTTTTCTCACTCCTCAGCATTTTTACACTCACTTTTTCTGCTTGTAAAAACAAAGTAGATGTCAATTCCATTCAAGTT
>JANRBI010000007.1 GCA_030727625.1 Salibacteraceae bacterium | reverse complement strand
ATAAAGGAAAGACCTTTCGATTACGGAAGGTCTTTTTTGTTTTCAAAGGTTTCCAGACGAGAAGTTTATCCCGATTGAGCGCAGCGAACATCGGGAAGTCTTAGTGGGGCAACTTCAATTAAAGCTCAATTCAAGCATAGTCTGGGATTGAGCTTTTTTCTTTTCAATTATGTATGGACGGGAAGATTAACTCGATTACAGGAGATAAACCTCACTTTCTCCATCCATTTCCGATCATTCAAATATTTTCCAATCTAATTGCGAGCCTTTTTAAATGGTTTTATCCATTTTCGTGGTCTCAAATTCTAACGACATGACAAAATCAGCTTCTTTCTGGGGTGGCATTGCAGTTTGCCTACTTGTATTCACATTATTTACACTTACTACTACTCGTTCGCACGAAGGTGCTGACCATGGTTCTGGACACGATATGGAACATCATGAAGGTGCAGAACATGCTGAAGGTCATGGCGAGCACGGTGGCCACTAAGTTTTAAAAGACATTCAAATACTTTAAAAAGCTTCGCATTTGCGGAGCTTTTTTTGTTTTGACCATTTTGTCTTGTTTGCTTTTCGCGAAAGCAACGTTTTTTATTTGTTTCAAATCACGAATAAACTACTTTAGCGTTAATGGCTTCGTTAGCAAATATTTGGCAAGACTTTACGCATTTATTGTTTCCATACAATTGCGCTGGTTGCTCTTATGCTTTGGACGAAAGCGAGCATATCATTTGCAAGCATTGCATCGAAAATTTACCCCGCACGTTTTATTGGACTTATAATGACAATGCTGTAGCGACTACTTTTTATGGTCGCTTACCGCTACAGCGAGCGTGCTCCTTTATGTATTTTACCAAGGGGGGTAAAGTGCAAGAAATGCTTCATCATCTAAAATATAACAGTAGGCCAGAGGTAGGGCAGATGCTGGGTCGGCTTTTTGGAGAACATCTTTCAGCATCTGTTTATCAGGATATTGACTGCATTGTTCCGGTTCCGCTGCATTCCAAACGCCTAAAAGTGAGAGGGTATAATCAATGTGATCATATTGCTCATGGTTTGGCAGAAAGCATGCAAAAGCAATACTTAACCACTGCGGTTCAGCGCATAAAAGCAAACGAATCGCAAACTAAAAAAGGTCGCTACGAACGCTGGATAAATGTTCACGAGCTTTTTCGTGTAGTAGAACCGCAGCGTATTGCCAATAAACATGTGCTTTTGATTGATGATGTTGTGACTACTGGCGCCACGCTTGAGGCTTGCGCTAAGGCTTTGCTGCTTGTGCCCGGTGTGAAGCTTTCTGTGGCAACCATTGCTTGCCCCAGCATTGTGTAGCCATGGATAAGGCTATATTTGGCGCCACTTATGGCAGAGAGCATATTTATAGATCAATCGGCAAGCAAGGCGCAAAAATATGAGCAGCTTTTGCCTCAAATCAAAGCCTTGATGGGTGATGATAGAGATGAAGTTGCGGTACTGGCCAATGTTGCAGCAGCATTGCATCATTCCTTAGCATTTTTTTGGACAGGCTTTTACTTAGTTAAGCAAAATCAATTGATCTTGGGGCCGTTTCAAGGACCTGTAGCATGCATGAGTATTGCCATGGGTCGTGGTGTTTGCGGTAGCGCATGGCAGCAAAACCAAACCTTGGTAGTGCCAGATGTGGATCAGTTTCCTGGTCATATAGCTTGCAGTGGCGAAAGCCGCTCAGAAATTGTAGTAGTGCTGCGCAGCGCAAATGGAACCATAAAAGGTGTTTTGGATGTAGATAGTAGCGAGCTAAACACGTTTGATTCAATTGATAAACAATACTTAGAGCAACTCTGTGACTGGATTGGGCAACATATTTACTAAAGCATTTGGCATTGCTTGTTTAGCACTGTTAGCTGCGGCTTGTGCCAAGCAAATTGCGCCAACTGGAGGCGATAAAGACATTACTCCACCAAAAATTTTGTCGAGCTATCCATTAAATGAGTCAGTAGATTTTCATGAAAATGAAATTGTATTGGAATTTGATGAGTATGTGGTAACACAATCTTTGATCAACGAATTGGTGATTTCGCCACCACTTGAAAAAGATCCTGAAGTAAAAATGAAGGGTAAGAAAGTGGTGATTTCTTGGGAAGACACTCTTGCAGGAAACACTACTTACATGTTTCAAATGGGCGAAGGAATCAAAGACTTGAATGAAGGAAACCCGCTGGATAGTAACATTTTTGTTTTTTCTACAGGAAGCTACATCGATTCCTTTTCACAATCAGGAAAAGTGATCAATGCTTTTACACTAAAGCCAGTGGAAGATGCTTTGGTGATGCTGTACAGAGCAAATATTGATTCATTACCCAAAACTAGAAATCCAGATTATTTCGCAAAGACGGATGCAGATGGATTGTACAAGATTCAATACTTGGCCAAAGGTGATTACAAGGCATTTGTCCTATTGCCCACCAATAAAGGCTATAAGTATGATTTACCTCGAGAAAGCATTGCTTTTAGCGACACCTTAGTTGCGGCAGTACATGTTCCAAAGCCACGTATTATTAAGGATACCAATGCTTTGGATTCATTGGCTCAAGATTCTGTTTCGATAGCAGTCGATACTTCAAAAGTGGATTCTGTTAAGATTAAACGCCCTTTAAAACAGGTTGAAACGGTATTTAAATTGTTTGTGCAACAAGACACTGCCCAGTATCTGAAAGGAAGCGGACAGCTTACCAATAGAGGTATTTATTTGAGTTTTAACAAGCCAGTAAAAGAGTTGGTGGTTAATGCGCTTGACGGAACAGATGTAAGCGTTTGGCAAGAACACTGGGCGCCTGAGTCAGATTCTGTGGTGTATTGGTTTGAGGAAATAAAAGAGTATGATTCGCTAAAGCTTGAAGTAATAATGGATGGCGCTGCCGATACCGTTTTCTTTAGAAAATATGTAGCCAAAATAGGTAAAGGCAAGAAGCAAAAAGGCGACAAGGGCTTTACGCTTTCAAAGAATTTTAGCAATAAACTTTTCCCTAATCAGTCGTTAGAATTGATTTCTGAAACACCCATTGCGCTGCTAAAAACAGACAGTATTATGCTGTATGCAGCCAATGATACCATCGCTTTTGGTGAATATTTGTCACGCAACAACTTTTCTTTGAGCGTCAACTACACCTTTGTTCCTGATGTGAATTATGACATCTATTTTCCAAAAGGAAGCGTGGAAGACTTGTATGGGCAAGCTATTGATAGCAGCCGCATCAAGTTTTCTGTATACAAAGAAGAAGAAATGGGCGTGCTCACGATCAACCATGCGTTGCCAGCCCAAATGCCATATATCTGGCAATTGCTGGACAGCAAAGGCAATGTGATAGATGCACAGCAAGTGAACGCGAAAGGAACGGTAGTTCATACCAATTTAGAAGCAGGGTCATATCAAATTCAAATCATTTTTGACGCAAACGGCAATGGAGTTTGGGATTCTGGCATTTACGATTTGAAACAACAACCTGAGCGGATTTTATTCTACGACCAGCCTATTGACGTTAGAGCAAATTGGACCAACGAAATTGATTGGTTGGTAGAAGATTAAAGTGCTATTTTCGGCACATACTGTAACGAGTTATTTATGAAGCTACTTAAGGTAGCGCTTTTTATTGGGTTTGTTGCCTTTGTTGGCGAAGCAAAAGCCCAGTACAAAAAGCGTGAATGGCATACTTATGCCGGGCCATCGGTTGGAACAATGTATTACGTAGGCGAACTAAAAAAGACTTCGCTTCCTGCAAATGGATACCTGCACGCATCGATTGGTGCGAGAATTATGACACAATATAAACGCTTGATTGCGCTTCAGGCGAGCTACACTTTTGGTGGTCTGTCGGGTTACGACACGCTGGTAAGTCCGGTTTTACATAACCGAGCTTATGAATTCACTACCAAAACACATGATGTAGAGTTTTTAGTAAAGCTTACTCTTTTAAATCAGAACAAGCGTATTACCAGATCTACTAAAACAGTTGTGTATCCAAAGTTAGTAGCAGGTTTGGGCTTTCTTAATTTCAAACCAATGCGCGAGTACAAAGGCCAAATGATCGATTTAAGAGCGTTGGGTACCGAAGGTCAATATTTGAATAATGCGGCCTACCCTGATCCTTATGGAAGTTGGGCTTTGGGATTGAAATTGGGTAGTGAAATTAGCATCACTACAGGGCAAAGAACCACGATCGATTTTTATGGTTATTACACCATGGCACAAACCGACTATCTGGATGATGTTGGAGGCGGTGCACATATAGATGTAGCAGATTTGAACCAAGCAGATAATTCGCAAATGCTTGCAGACTTGGCTTATGCGAGAATTTTAAACGGCCAACCTAAAGGAACACCAGGGCAAACCCGCGGAAATCCGGAGACGAACGATGGCTATTTCAATTTTGGGATTGCTGTTTCCTATAGATTGACAGAGCTTGGAAAAGGCAGTTACGGAAATTCTATTCCTTTAATAAATCGTATTAGATTTTAAGCTCGAAACGGTCTTTGTCTTTCCAAACGGTAAATTTTTCTCTGAAATCGCTAAGCTCTTGGTAAGAAAGCATGATGGTTTCAACACCTTCTTGGTGTGATTTAAGATGCGATAAAAGATCGCCTTTTGGGCTGTAAACGCCACTATCACCGCTGTGCACTATTTGGTTTCCATCTAATCCTACACGATTTACACCAGCTACATATACTTGGTTTTCGTGTGCGCGGGCCTCTAAAAGGGTTTGCCAAGGCTTGCGTCTAGCTTCGGGCCAATTGGCTACATAAATCAAAAGATCATAAGCCGTTGCAGCTTCTGGCTGAGTTAGATCTTGGTTTCTACTCCAAACAGGAAAACGCAGATCGTAGCAAATCATGGGGCAAATTTTCCAGCCATTGAGCTCAACAATGAGCCGTTTTTGACCTGCAGAATAATGTGCTTCTTCGTTGGCAAACGAAAACAAGTGTCGCTTGTCATAAGTCTCGAAAGTACCGTCTGGCTGCATCCAATATAAACGATTGTAATACTGATCGCCATCCTTGGTAATGATGCTTCCAGTGCAAACACAATGGTGCTTTTTAGCTAGATTTTTCAACCACAGCACCGTTTCACCATTTTCTGTTTCGGCAAGAGCAGGCGCATTCATACTGAACCCAGTAGCAAACATTTCGGGCAATACAATGATGTCCGTTTCGGGTTTGTGAAGGTTTAATAGCGCATCAAAATGCGAAAGGTTTTGGGCTTTAGATTCCCAAACTAAATCTGCTTGAACAAGGGTAATGCGTAAGTCTTTTATCGCTGTCATATCTTGGTTAGGATTTCGCCTGCCCTCAAAAGTGTTTCTTCTTCTTTAGCAAAACAAAATCTTAACACGTGATTTTGAACCGGATTGTGATAAAAAACGGATACAGGGATTGATGCAACCTTAAATTCTGCCGTCAAACGCTTAGCAAAATCAATATCATCTTCATCACTAATTGCTGAATAATCAAGCAATTGAAAATAAGTTCCTTTTGCAGGCTTTAGTTTAAAGCGAGAAGCTTTTACAGCCGACAAAAAGATGTTTCTTCTTTTTTGATACTGCTCAGAAATGTGCAGGTAGTTCTCCGCATTTTGCATGTAATCTGCAATAGCGTATTGTATTGGGCCGTTGGCCGTAAAAACATTGTATTGATGAACTTTTCTGAATTCGGCCATCAAGTTTTCTGGACCTACGATATAGCCTGTTTTCCAGCCTGTAATATGAAACGTTTTGCCAAAACTGTAAACGATCAGCGAGCGGTTAATCAGCTCAGGATATTGAGCCATGCTAAGATGTTGTTCGCCATCAAATACGATGTGCTCATACACCTCATCACTCAAAATAATAATGTCGTTGTCTTTTGTGATTTTGATAAGCTCCTGAATGTCTTTTTCAGAAATAATAGCACCACTTGGGTTGTGTGGTGTATTGATCAAAATCATTTTGGTATGGCGCGATACCACTTTTTTCACCTGTTTCCAATCTATGCTATAATCGCTGTTCTTTAGCTGCACATAAACTGGTTTTCCACCTGCAAGTTCCACAGCCGGTGCGTAGCAATCATAAGCAGGAGTGAAAATAATCACCTCATCTCCTTCAGAAACCGTAGCCATGATTGCAGTGAAAATAGCTTGAGTGCCACCTGCAGTAATCGTGATTTCTGCCTCAGGATCATATTTAGCTCCATAAGCCTTTTCCATTTTAACAGCAATGGTTTCTCGCAAAGCCATTACACCTGCCATTGGCGGATATTGGTTCTTGCCAGCTTTCATGTGCTTGTAAACCAAGTCAATGAGTTCTTCAGAAACTGGAAAATCAGGAAATCCCTGAGAAAGGTTTACCGCATTATAGTCTTGAGCTAACTTGCTCATTACTGTAAAAATGGTAGTGCCAACTTTTGGCAATTTTGAACTTATCGAGTTTGGATAGTGAAGCATATATATCGAGGTCGAAAGGGGCGCAAAAATAGAATGACTTTTGGCATCACACGCTAATAAACACAACTATCTATCAACAGTTTTACCCAATTGATCGATGATAAAAACATTGCCTTTTTTTCTGGGTTTATAAAGCATGCAATCACAGATTATTGGCAGCGGAAAAGTAGTGGAACTTTCGTATCAACTTTTTGACGAAAGTCATAACCATCAAATGATAGAACAGATGACAGCGGAATATCCACTTCAGTTTTTGTTTGGCTCTGGTAAAATGCTTCCGGCATTTGAATTTTAGCTCGAAGGTCTGCCAGCTGGCGCTGTGTTTGACTTTGAATTAGATGCTTCACGCGCTTATGGTGCTTATCAAGATGATAAACTCAAGCAAATATTTGCAGATGAGTTGGCCGAGAATGAAAATTACCCATTTGAATTAATGCAGATTGGTGATCGACTGCAACTTTTGTTGGATGGTGAGAAATACACAGGAATTGTTTCTCTTAAAACTGACCAATATTTTATTTTAGATCAAAATCATTTTTTAGCAGGAAAATCATTGCGCTTTCGCGGAACGGTTCTATTCGTGCGGCAAGCACGAGAGCAAGAATTGATAGAAGGAAGATATATTCCGTCAGACGGATTGAGGTTTTAAAAACAGACTGCGCTGAAAATCAAAAAAGGCCAGCATTCATTGAATGCTGGCCTTTTCTATAGTTTAATTTGAGCTTCTTATTTCGAAATAGAAGCGCTTAAATATTCACGATTCATTCTTGCGATGTTATCCAACGAAATGCCTTTAGGACATTCGATAGCGCAAGCTCCGGTGTTGGTGCAATTACCAAAACCTTCTTCATCCATTTGATTGATCATGTTTAGTACACGATCTTTTGCTTCAACTTGACCTTGTGGTAACAATGACAATTGCGAAACTTTTGCCGAAACAAAAAGCATTGCCGAAGCATTTTTACAAGAAGCAACACAAGCACCACAACCAATGCAGGTAGCAGCATCAAATGCTAAGTCAGCGTTTTCTTTTGGAATTGGAATAGCGTTAGCATCTTGAGAATTACCAGAAGTGTTTACCGAAACGTAACCACCAGCTTGAATAATTCTGTCAAAAGCACTACGATCTACCGCCAAATCTTTGATCACAGGAAAAGCATTTGCTCTCCATGGCTCAATATGAATGGTGTCGCCATCTTTAAATTTACGCATGTGTAATTGGCAAGTAGTAACACCACGATCTGGACCGTGTGGCTCGCCATTGATATACATAGAGCACATACCACAAATACCTTCGCGGCAATCGTGATCAAATGCTACGGGTTCTTCTCCTTTAGTAATGATTTGCTCATTGAGCACGTCCATCATTTCAAGAAAAGACATATCTCCCGATATTTCAGACACCTGATAGGTTTTCATTTCTCCTTTAGCAGATGGTCCTTTTTGTCTCCAGATTTTTAATGTAAGATTCATGTCTCTTAACTTTTTTCTTTAAACCAATGTGATGTTCTACTTGTAGCTTCTTTGCTTTAATTCGATGTTTTCGAATTTCAATTCTTCTTTGTGAAGATTTGAAGTGCGTGGATCACCTGTCCATTCCCAAGCCGAAACAAAAGCGTAGTTTACGTCATCGCGCAAAGCTTCACCTTCTTCAGTTTGAGATTCTTCACGGAAGTGACCACCACAAGATTCGTTTCTATCTAAGGCATCTTTTGCGAAAAGCTCACCAAGCTCTAAGAAATCGGCAACTCTCGTTGCTTTTTCAAGCTCAGGATTAAATTCGTTTACAGATCCTGGAACGAAAACATCTTTGTAGAATTCTTCACGAATTTGTCTGATCTCGTCCATGGCTTCTTGCAAGCCTTGGGCATTTCTTGCCATACCTGCTTTATCCCACATTACTTTACCTAAGCGCTTGTGGAAATGGTCAACAGACTTGGTTCCTTTATTGTTTATCAAAGCTTCTAATCGATTTCTAACTTCGCTTTCAGCTTCTTCAAATTCTTTACTGTCAGTTGATATTTTACCTGTTCTGATGTCAGAAGCCAAGTAATCACCAATGGTATAAGGCAATACAAAATAACCGTCAGCCAAACCTTGCATCAAAGCCGATGCGCCAAGACGGTTAGCACCATGCTCGCTAAAGTTAGATTCACCAGTAGCGTAGCAACCAGGAATTGTAGTCATCAAGTTATAATCAACCCACAATCCGCCCATGGTGTAGTGCACCGCTGGGTAAATCATCATTGGTGTTTTGTATGGATTGTCGTCAGTGATTTTTTCATACATCTGAAACAAGTTACCATACTTTGCTTCGATCACTTTTTCACCCAATTCGCGAATTTGTGCATCGGTTGCATTGTGAATGTGAGATGTATGAGCCTTTTCTTTACCGTAGCGCATGATGGCCGCAGAAAAATCTAAGTAAACCGCTTCACCTGTTTTGTTCACACCATAACCTGCGTCACAACGCTCTTTTGCAGCGCGAGAAGCAACGTCACGTGGCACCAAGTTACCAAATGCTGGATAGCGTCTTTCTAAGTAATAATCTCTGTCTTCCTCTTTTAATTGAGTCGGCTTCATTTTGCCTGAGCGAATAGCTTCCACATCTTTTAGATGCTTTGGAACCCAAATTCTACCATCGTTTCTAAGCGATTCTGACATCAGCGTAAGCTTAGATTGATAATCTCCAGAACGTGGAATACACGTTGGGTGAATTTGTGTGTAGCAAGGATTTGCGAAATAAGCTCCGCGTCTGTGTGCTCTCCAAGCTGCCGTTACGTTTGAACCCATTGCATTGGTAGAAAGATAGAATACGTTTCCGTAACCACCCGATGCTAAAACTACTGCGTGTGCACCGTGACGCTCCAATTCACCTGTCACCAAGTTACGAGCAATGATTCCACGCGCTTTACCATCTACCAATACTAAATCAAGCATTTCATGGCGATTAAGCATCGTCACTTTGCCTTTGTTTATTTGGCGAGACATAGCTGAGTATGCACCTAAAAGCAACTGCTGACCAGTTTGGCCTTTGGCGTAAAACGTTCTTGAAACCAATACACCACCAAAAGAGCGGTTGTCAAGTAAGCCACCATATTCGCGAGCGAACGGCACACCTTGAGCCACACATTGGTCAATGATACTTGCACTTACTTCAGCCAAACGATACACGTTTGCTTCGCGAGCGCGGTAGTCACCACCTTTTACAGTATCGTAAAAAAGACGGAACGTTGAGTCACCATCGTTTTGGTAATTTTTTGCGGCATTAATTCCACCTTGAGCTGCAATAGAGTGTGCTCTGCGAGGTGAATCTTGAAAGCAGAATGTTTTAACATTATAACCCATTTCTGCCAAAGAAGCTGAAGCGGAAGCACCAGCCAAACCAGAACCCACAACAATAACATCGATCAATCTTTTGTTAGCTGGGTTAACCACATCGATGTGGTTTTTATAATCGGTCCACTTGTCGGCTATTGGACCATGAGGAATTTTAGAATCTAACGTTGACATGTGATAATTATTAATGGTGAGCTAAATGATGATAAATAGCTATGAAAACAAAGGCTGCTGGTATAACAACAGCGTAAATCATCGATAGTTTTTGAATAATCGGAGTCCAATTAGTTTTTCTGAAACCAACAGATTGAAAAGCCGATTGAAAGCCGTGCATTAAGTGCAATGACAAGAACACGAATGCAACCACGTAAATCACTACTCTAATAGGATCTACAAATTTGTGCGTAAGCTCTTCGTAGTATCTGTAACCACTGCCATCAGATAGCATACCTGTCATATCGCCTTGGATAAATTTGGTATTTACCTCTGGCAACCAAAAATCATAAAAGTGAAGACCAAGAAAAAGCATTACCATGATACCTGTGATAATCATGTTGCGGCTCATCCAAGATGAGTTTGTTTCTGGTCTGCTGTAGGCATATTTAATAGACCTAGAGGCTCTGTTCTTTTGCTCTAAAACCATACCCATCGCCAAGTGAAAAATCACACCGAAAATGAGAATGGGTTGAAGTAAGTATTGAACCAACGGGTTAGTTCCCATGAATTGGGACGTTTCGTTAAAAGCATCGGGGCTGATAACTGAAAGCATGTTGATGGTGCTGTGCTGTAGTAAAAATACCATGAGGAAAAAGCCCGAAAGAGCCATTGCCACCTTTTTGGCTACAGACGTGTTTAGTAATCCAGATTTTGTTGCCATAGTTTTATGTAGGAATATTCAAGAGGACAAATGTAGAAGCGAAAAGTTTTGTGCAATGGAATGAATTGTATTACATGCCACGAAG
>JANRBI010000006.1 GCA_030727625.1 Salibacteraceae bacterium | reverse complement strand
CCGCAACTTTGGGCAATTTCGTCTTCGTGGTGTGGAAATTTGAGGTCCATGCCGCCACCGTGGATATCGAACTGCTGGCCAAGGTATTTGGTGCTCATAGCAGTGCACTCAATATGCCAACCAGGGTTGCCATTGCCCCAAGGCGAGCGCCAAACTTGCATATCGTCTGGATTGGCTTTCTTCCAAAGCGCAAAGTCAGCAAAAAAGCGTTTTTCGTCTTGTGCGTTGAGTGTGCGTGTTTCGTTCTCGAGTTCGTCTACCTTTCGACCGCTCAAAATGCCGTAGTTGTAGTCTTGCATGTAACGACGCGTATCAAAATAAACCGAACCGTTCACCTGATAAGCGTATCCATTGGCTATAATTTGCTCTATTATCTCTATTTGCTCTTGAATATGCTGCGTTGCGGTAGGTTCTATATTTGGTGGCAACATATTATATACGCGCTGAAGTTCTTGGAACTTTAAAGCATATTTGTAGACAATTTCTAAAGAATGGAGCTGCTCTGCTTTGGCTGCGGCGCCAATGCTATCCACCTCCTGGCCTGCTGAATTTGTAATATGGCCTGCATCGGTAATGTTGCGCACATATTTAACCTGAAACCCCAAGTGTATTAGGTAACGGTAAATGAGGTCAAAATTAATGAAGGTTCGCATGTTGCCCATATGGGGCTCGCTGTACAGCGTTGGGCCACAAACATACATACCGATCTTACCCTCCACTAGCGGAACAAAAGGTTCTTTTTCACCTTTTAGACTGTTATAAATGACGAGTTGATCTTGCTGAGCTTTCATTTAGAATGATTATAGATACAAATTTAGCCAATTTTACGGCATCATTTTTGTTAAGTTTGTGGCATGAACGCAATTTATGGTTTCTTCAGCACCCTTCTGCTAGCACTGAGCTTTAGTGGTGACATCCCTTATTCCACGATTCAAAGAGGGATGGAAAGTAACGACGCTCATGCTATCGTTCATCTTGCAAAAGACAAAATTGTTTTGCAAGTTCCTGGCTCCGACGGCGCTTACCCGTTATCGCAAGCCGAAATGATCTTAACTAGCTTTTTTCAAAAAAACCCAAAAGGGATCTTTACTATGCGCTACAAAAACGCAAAATCAGTAGAAGGAAACGGCACGGTTATCGGGTCTTATGTTACAAAAGGCACGAGTTTCCGGAGTACTTTTCAATTCAGGAGCGGAAAATACGAAACCAAGCTCGAGAGCTTGAGTATTGTGAAAGAATAAAAATTAGGCTTGTTGTCCTCTATTTTCTTTGAGCGTATTAAAGAAGATTATTCCGTAACCCACAGCAAGCATTACGTGAAAAGGAACCATTCCTAAATCACCATAAATAGTGCGGTTCACGGCCGTAAATCCGAATACCACCATAAACGTACCTTCTAGGATATTAATGATTGAAAGGCTCTTTTTGTCGTATTTGTTCCCTTTGAATTCATCTTTTTTGGCAACATTAAACTTTGGTGTACGCACAAAAGAACTCTTGATACCTAGATATCCTTCGATGACAGCAACAGCATTGCTGAGCCCAAGCGCCATAGAAACCGTCAAAAACTGAACAAAGCGGCCTAAGAAACGAAAGAGGTCTCCGAAGAAGTTACCGCGTTTATCGCGAAAAGAATTCCAATAATAGAAAGCTAAGAAAATAGTACTAGAGAAGAAGTACATTCCAAATTTGATGTAAATATTCAAGTCAGAGAAGGAATCTTTGATGTGCAATACGGCAAGGCTCAACAAGGAAAGAATAAGAATAAAAAAGAAAACAGATGAGTTGAACAAGTGGGCCAACCCATGAATGCGATCGCTGGTTTTAATGCCTTTGGTGGTGGCCAAACGCTTCCACATTTTGATAAATACTTCTGCTCCGCCTTTCATCCAGCGGTGCTGTTGGCTTTTGAGTGCTGACATTGTAATCGGGAGTTCTGCAGGAGATTCAACCTCTTCTAAATAGACAAACCGCCAACCTTTCATTTGAGCGCGGTAGCTGAGGTCGAGGTCTTCGGTGATGGTGTCGTGTTCCCAACCACCTGC
>JANRBI010000005.1 GCA_030727625.1 Salibacteraceae bacterium | reverse complement strand
GCCTTTTTCTCAGCTTTTAGTTTCAGCGCATTTGCTCTGTCTTCAATCTTCGTTTTTTCAATGGCTAAGAATTTCTTCACTTCGCCAAATAGTTCTTTATTATGAGATTTCAGATTGTACTTTTCAATGAATTGCTCCACTTTGTTTCCATAATTCAACTGGCGATTATTCTTATCAATCATCTCCTGTTGCTTATCTAATCTGGCTTCAAAGTGTTCTTGCAAAGCTTCGTATTCAGATTTGGCAGTGTCGGCCTCTTCCCTGGCCTTCTTGTTCTGAATATTAAGTTTATCAATTTGCGATTTCTCTTTTTGTAAATCGGCAATCAATTTATCCAATTCTACTTTTCTAATGTCGAGTCGGGTTTTAGCATCTTCAATCAACTCTTGGTCAATTCCGTTGATTTGCGCCACCTCAAAAGTGAAAGAAGAACCCGGTTGACCCAAAGACAAACGATACAAAGGCTCAAGCGATTCTTTGTCAAACAACATACTCGCGTTCTGCGCATTACGAAGTTTGGAAGCCTTCAATTTTATATTGCTATAGTGCGTGGTAATCACGCCAAAGCTTTTTCTATTGTAGAGCGTTTCAAAAAATACCTCGGCCAAAGCACCACCCAAATCTGGGTCAGATCCTGTACCGAATTCATCTAAAAGCAACAGCGATCTTCTATTCGCTACTTCTAAAAAGTACTTCATTCGCTTTAAGCGATAACTATAAGTACTCAATTGATTTGCAATAGATTGATTATCGCCAATATCACTTAAAATGGCATGAAACCAACCAAATTTAGAACTTGGATCAGCAGGAATCAGCAAGCCACTTTGAAACATAAGTTGAAGCAAACCAACCGTTTTTAAGGTAATGGATTTACCACCCGCATTGGGGCCCGAAATCACCAACATGCGGCAAAACTTGTCGAGCAGCAAAGATTGCGGTAGCGTTTTCACTTTCATCTCATTGTTTGCCATGAGCAAAAGCGGATGATAAGCATCGATCAACTCAATGGTTTGATCATCAGACATGGCTGGGCGAGTTGCTTTCATGCGAATACCAACACGCACTTTCGCTTGAATAAAATCAAGTTCTGTGAAAACGTGCTGGTATGATTTGATCAGCGGCAGCATGCCACGCAAATCGTTTGTCAGCTTTAAAAATATCCTTCTTATTTCCTTTTGTTCATCGTCCAAAAGGTTCTCTAATTCATAGTTGAGCGGCACATTTTCATGCGGTTCTATGTAAGTCAGACTTCCAGAATTTGACGAACCTAACACATTACCAGGAACAGATCTTTTTTGATTGGAAATCACCGAAAGCACTCTTCTATTATCTAGGTAAGCTTCGGTTGTGTCGCCCAAAATTCCCTGAGATTGAAGCTTGCGCAATACCTTATCAAAGTTTCGGTTGATTTGCTTTCGCACCGATCTTATTTGCGAGCGTATTTTAAAAAGCTCAGCAGAGGCATCATCCTTTACTTGAAGGCGCTTGTCCAGCACTTTCTCTATAGGATCAATAATATGATTGGTGAAATAAAGCTCGTTAGTGAGCTCCACCAAATTAGGATAGCTTTCTTCTCTCTTGTTAAAGAACACCGCAAGCTCGTTACCGAGACTAGAAGCATCCAGCAATTTCACAAAACCTTCTAAATCAAGCACGCCACCTTTGATTTCTAAACGCTGAATTTCAGCTTTCAGTTCTTCAAATTCGATGCGTGGCGATTCAGATTCTTCTTGTTTTACACAAAGCAATTCATGGGCTAAATCAAGCTCTTTGGCTGCCTCGTTTGGCGTGTTCAGCGGTTTTAAAATCCGCATACGTTCTCTGGCCGTATTTTCTATACATGCTTCTATAAGCATGTCTCTTACTACCGAAAACTCAAGATCATTTATGGTTTGTTCGTCAAATAAAATCATTGTCCCAACTGGCTGCGAAGTTCTTCAATTGAATCATACAAAACAGCCGAATTCAAATATTGGTTTCATCGTTCCATATTATCTTTCATAGCCCTATTCAAATTGTACATTCGCACAACACAAGTAACACTAAACCTCCAGTTTTGAAGAAAGTTTTACGTATCGTATTGATATTATTTTTAACGCTATGTGCAATAGGTGGCGCGGCTATCTATTTCTTAGACAAGCCTACACCGAAAGGAACAAATACTGAACTGGCTGACGAGATAGCACAAAAGGTATTATTAGCGACAAATGCCGCAGCTTGGGAAAAAACTCGGTTTGTGAAATGGACGTTTGCGGCTAATCACCATTTTTTATGGGATAAAAAGCGCAACTATGTCCAAGTAAAATGGGAGGATAACGAAGTTTTGCTTTACACTCAAAATCTAAAACGAAGTATGGCTTTCAGCAGCGGACGAATGCTCGATGGCGATGAAAAATCTAAATTGATTCAAAAAGCGTGGGAGTTTTTCTGCAACGATAGTTTCTGGATTTGTGCGCACACCAAACTTTTTGATCCGGGAACTACAAGGTATTTGATTGACGGTAAGCAAGGTAAGCATGTAATGGTGCAATACAGCAGCGGTGGCGTTACTCCGGGCGACACATATGTTTGGAATTTAGACGACAATTTCCGTCCTGTTTCTTACGAAATGTGGGTAAGTATTATTCCAATTGGCGGTTTAGAAGCGAGTTGGAGTGATTGGACAGAAACCCGAACTGGTGCTTGGCTTCCAAATGCTCATTCGCTTGGTCCTATTACCATTGCAATTGGCGATTTGGGCACTTCTCAGTCAATTTTAGATCTCGCTAACAGCGATCCTTTTGCTGAGCTGAAGTGATTTTTGCGCAAGCAAAACGTCTCATTCTTCTTCCACTTGTTACCATAATCTAGAAATAGCGAAGCCGCTGGTGGCTCGTTATTAAATTTGACAAATTTTGAGCCATGAGATTATTATCCGTTTTATGTCTTTGCATACTGAGTTTTCAGTCTTTCGCACTTGATGCATATTTTAAACACAATGTTTTTCACAACAGTAAATTCGAACCATATATTGAAGCAGGTATTCTATTTAACAGCGTTTCGCTGGCTTATAACAAGGTAGAAGGTGGTTTTCAAGCGCAAGTAGAATTGACCTATATTTTCGAGCAAAACGGCAAAACAATAGATTGGAGCAAAACACTTGTAAAAAGCCCAATTACGAGCGATACCGTAAACCAACTTCAAGATTTTTTAGACCTACAGCGATTCGCTTTGCCATATGGCGATTATAAGCTCACCATGAAATTGGTTGACTTAAATAACACATCAGACTCCAGCTTAAAGGTTATTGATTTCAAGGTTGAGAAATCAAACTTTGAAGCATTTTTTAGTGATATCATGCTGGTGCAGAGTGCAACACCAAGCAACAAAAGCAGCATCTTAACACGCGGAAACATGGACATGGTGCCAAGGGTGAGCAACTTCTACAGTCCGGTAGATAGCACGCTTACTTTTTACACAGAATTTTACAACGCGAATAAATTCTTAGGCGAAAACGAAGATTTCATAATCAGTACCAAAATCATCAATTCTCAAAATGATGAAGTGATAGATAACCTTCAATTTTTTAAACGAAAAAAAGCACAATCAGTAGATGTTCTTTTTTCAACCATCGACTTAAATGCACTTTACTCTGGAAATTACATTTTAAGCATTGAAGCGAGAAACAGAACGAACGAAGTATTTGCAAGTAAGAAAATCGCAATCAATCGCTATAACAACCTTGATTTCGGAGATTCAAATCAGTTGGAGATGATTAAAAGGACGTTTGTCATGGATATACATGAAGATTCGCTGCGAATGGTGGTTTACTGCCTTCGTCCAAGGGCCTCAACCTTTGAAAAAGATTATATCGATAAAAATTGGGAAAACGGAGATACCACCGAACTACGTGGCTTTTTATATGGCTATTGGCAAAACCAAAGCAATATGGACCCTGAGTCTGCATACAAAGAATACAATCAAGATATAGACGTAGTAAGAGAAAAGTATAAAATAAGCAGAATCAATGGCTGTTCTACAGATCGCGGAAGAGTGTATTTGCAATATGGAAAACCAAACACGATAGTAAGAGTACCATACAGTGCAGACAATTATCCTTATGAAATTTGGCACTATTATTCGGTTCCATCAAAAAGTGACGCCAAGTTTGTTTTTTATAGCGCTGCCCTTGGCTTAGATGACTACATCATGCTTCATTCTAACGTACCAGGCGAATACAAAGACGACCAATGGTATATGAAATTATCTTCTAAATTGTTGTCTCCCAATGGTAATGACGAACCAATTAATGGAGCTGGAAACGTTATCTATTCCGAAAACTTGAGAGGTACGAGCACGAATGTAGTAGGCAATCAAGCCTTAGATTTTTGGAACAATCCGAGGTAATTTCAAATTAATTCAAGAATTTTTCATTTAGGGTTTGGAACTCTAAAATATGAATTTATATTTGCACCCCGCTAAACGGGAAAGACTCGGTAGCTCAGCTGGTAGAGCAATACACTTTTAATGTATGGGTCCTGGGTTCGAATCCCAGCCGGGTCACAAACCAGATTAAAACCTCAGTAAATACTGAGGTTTTTTTATGCTCTAAACTTTTTAAGATTATACTTCATCAACCAAAATATAGCTTGACAAAAACGGCTATATTGTCACCTTTGCAAGTGAAATGAGCAACGATATCAGAATAAAAAATAAGAAGGCTTCGTATGAGTTTGAGCTCATTGATAAGCTGACCGCTGGTATTATGCTTACTGGAACCGAGATAAAAAGCATCAGAACAGGTCAAGCAAGTATTCAAGAAGGCTTTTGTCAATTTAAAAATGACGAGCTTTTTATCGTGAATATGCACATCGCAGAATATGAATTTGGCAGCTACGCCAACCATGAGCCAAAACGAGTGCGTAAACTGCTTCTTAATAGCAAAGAATTGAAGCAATGGCAGAAGAAAGTCAACGAAAAAGGTCTGACCATTATTCCTACCCTACTTTATATTAATGAAAAAGGTATTGCTAAGCTCAATGTAGCGTTGGCGCAGGGTAAGAAAATCTATGATAAGCGCGACTCAATTAGAGATAAAGACTCCAAACGACAATTAGACCGACTAAAGAAGTTGTCTTAGTTATTTGGTTCTAACACTAAATTTACCTCCTTACTAAACGATGTAAAAGGATCTGAAACCACTTCATTCTGCGTAAGCACTATCTTGTTATCTCTAAGCTCTCTGATGTGATAGATGTGCGCGGTAGTGTTTCCCGAAGTAGTAAAAACGGCAATATTGCTGCCTTCCACACCCGATGATTGTTTGAATTCGCTCTCAATTAAAACCAATTGTGATTTCGATTTTTGATTATTAGCTCCAGCAAACTCCCAATCGCCAGAAATGGTGGTGATCAATTTATCTAGCGTTGCATCTGGACCATTCAGCTCCGTTGTTTCACTGATGTAAGCTCCGTCTTTCTCAAACGTAAACCTCCATTCAAAGGCCTTGGCCGCGACCAAACTATCGGCATCTGTCGTAATCAACGAATCGCCATTGAGGGTTGCACTAGAATCTGAAGCCACAAAAGAGTAACTCGTAACCATCCACTCGCCTGCAAGTCTATTTGTTCTGGTAAGCAGCGTAAACTTTGGATCATCTTCACCTTTTTGACAAGAAAATAGCGAAAGACCTAAAAACAATAATAGAGAACGTGCTGCTAGCTTCATGTTATTTGGATGAAAAGAAATAACCGATGGTAAGCTGAATCATAGGATCTACAAACATGCTTGAATTAGTTACTCTGGTTGAACTCAAAATTCTATCTGTTTGTGCGCTTCCGCTTACTGGCTCAAATTGTGCCACTTCTTGGCGATCACCGCCTGTTGCTATCGAATAAAAACCAAGTCCATATTCTGCACCTACAAAAAGCTTTTTAGTGACGAAATAATTCATTCCTAAGCTCAACTTAGCGCCAAAAGAAAAGCCACCATCTTCAGTGATGGTTCTTGTAAGACTTGAAGTTCCGGTAGTATCAGTAATGTTTGTGGATGAGCCAATTTTTAAACCACCTACAATTCCAAATTCAAGATCGGCAGCCATGTAAGGATCGAGTCTTTTGGTTCCGCGTAAGTGATATTCTACTCCTGGTCTAAACGAAATGGAAGATTGTGTGGCAGTGCTATCAAAACGCACTTGATCCTTACCAACGCTATCGGTTGACAGTGTAGAATGGCGATCAACTTTAGGAGCCAAACCTAATCTAAAGGTCAATTTATCATCGTAAACGTACCTCAAGGTTACTGCACTTTGACTTCTTAAATCCGTTCTATTGGTTGCTTGAATGGCATTGATCAACCCACTTACGTTGCCGACTACACCAATATCTTTTGATTCAGGAAAAAATAGACTTGCAGCGTTATTTGAATCTGTTTGAGCAAATAGACCGGTACAGATGAACAATAAAAAGGTGAAAAGTGTGAAGTTTTTCATGTAGCGTTAGAGTTTGTGAGCAAACGCCAATGCGTTTACTTTATTTTGATAGACTAAAAAACGTTGTCAGTATTTTGCAACATCGGCACAAAAGTAAATGAGCCATGTTCTGACGTTTCATATTCGTGCTCGCTAATTTTATCTACCACGAGCATTGTTTGTACGCCATTAATTTCACCCACAGGCACAACCATTCGCCCGCCAACTTTTAGCTGCTCAAGCAATGCCACCGGCACTTCTGGAGCGCCACAAGTAATCAAGATTTTATCAAACGGGGCAAAAGCAGGCTTGCCTTTATAGCCATCGCCATAAAATGTGCGGGCTTTTACATGTAGCTCTTCGAGCAAAACACTGGATTTATCAAAAAGCGCTTTTTGACGCTCAATAGTATAAATGCGCGCGCCAAGTTTTGACAACACTGCCGTTTGGTAACCGCTTCCAGTTCCAATTTCTAAAACCTTCTCGCGCTTCTTCACATTAAGCAAAGACGTTTGAAAGGCAACTGTGTATGGTTGAGATATGGTTTGCCCCGCACCAATGGGAAAGGCTTTGTCCGCGTAAGCGTAATCAAGAAAAACGGTATCGAAAAAGAATAGATGTCTTGGTAATTCGCCCACAACGGCTAAAACCTCTTCACTAATTCCACCTTTTTCGCGAAGCTCTTCAACCAGCCTCTTTCTTAAACCCTTGTGTTTTAAAGTATCTTGCATTTCGCCCCGAAATTATCCATTTCGACAATGGAATGTTCACTTAAAGTGTAATTGTTTATCGACACAAGCCTATTTGAAAAGACTTTTGTTTTAGAATCCTGAATATGGAAAAGATAAAGTTGGGCATACTGGGTGCAGGGCATTTGGGAAAAATACATATCAAGCTTTCGTTAGAGCTTATCGAAAAGTTTGATGTTATCGGATTTTACGACCCAGATATACTCATTTCGAAAGCGGCAATTGACCAATATGGTTTAAATGCTTTTGACTCGCTTGAGGCACTGATTGACGCTAGCGATGCAGTTAGCATTGTTACTCCCACTCTATCGCATTTTGAATGTGCCATGTATGCCCTCAGAAATGGCAAACATATTTTCATTGAAAAGCCTATGACCAACACACTGGAAGAAGGCAAGAAAATGATCGATTTGGCACATGAAGCCCAAGTAAAAGCTCAAGTTGGTCATGTTGAGCGATTCAACCCCGCATTTAGCGCAGTGCAATCGCATTTTGATAAAGTGATGTTTGTAGAAACACATCGATTGGCACAATTTAATCCAAGAGGCACCGATGTTTCGGTAGTTATGGATTTGATGATTCACGACATCGATATTGTACTTAGTGTTGTTAAAGCAAACTTGAGAAAAACCAGCGCTAGCGGAGTAGCTGTAATAAGCGATACACCAGACATTTGTAATGCGAGGTTAGAATTTGATAATGGATGCGTAGCCAATTTAACTGCGAGCCGAATTTCATTGAAAAACATGCGTAAATCGCGGTTTTTTCAAAGCAATGCATATATCACAGTAGATTTTCTGAATAAAAAATCGAAAATCGTGAATATCACAGATGCAGATGAAAGCAACCCCTTTGCCTTGATCATTGAGCCTGGCAATGGAAAACCCTCAAAACAACTGGTATTTGATGAACCAAAAGTGGCAGATTACAACGCTATAAAACGCGAATTAGAAACTTTTGCAGATTCTATCTACAACAATACCAAGCCTTTAGTAACGGTAGAAGACGGATATCTTGCCATTCAAGTAGCCAATCAAATTTTAGATCAATTAAGCTTTTCTAATTCTATTTTCGCGTCCTGAAAAAAGTAGATACTAAAAGCGTGCTTCAATCGTTTGGTGTGTTTACTATTAATGTAGCTCCGTGACCTATAGAATTAAACCACTACTCAGTCTCTCGTTTATTTTAGTTTTTTTAGGCAGTTGCGAGCTTTTCAATACAGAAGAGCAACTTCCGGCTTGGATAGAAGTGAATGCATTTACAATAGTTGATAATCCATTGCTCAACGAGGGAAATCTAAACGCAGACATTCAAGATGTTTGGTTGACGATAGATGGAGAGCGCATCGGTACTTACGAACTACCAGCTCGAATTCCTGTATTGAAAGAAGGGATACACCAAGTGGTAGTAGCTCCGGGTATCATAGTAAGCGGAACTTCTGCCCTACGCGACCGCTATTTATACTACGATGCTGACACGTTTGAAATGGAATTAACAGCCGATCAAACTTTTGTATTAGATCCAATTACACGTTACAAAAACAGTACACAACTTGAGGTTTTACTTATAGAAGATTTTGAAGACGGTGATGATCGCGTAAGCTCAACTAGCGCGTCAAATGCTCCGTTTATTCGTAGTGCCGATGCCAGTTTTGTAAAATATGGCGAAGGAGCTGGAGTAATGTACTTGTCAGACACAGTTACAAACGCAACTATTAGAACAAATGGCTCGCTTCAGCTTCCTCAAAACGGTTCTGTATTTATGGAGGTTGACGTTTACAGTGATTATTGGGTGCAATGGGGTGTTTATGTAAATAGTAGGGTATCTGACGCTGCTATGGATGTGTACATAATGAAACCAACTGGTGAAACTTGGAAGAAACAATATATTGGGTTGCAAAGTACTATAGATGAAGCCTACGGATACTCTTATCCTGAAAGCTTCTACTTATATGCAAAAGCAATTTATTCGCCAGATTCGATTCCTACGTCTGGCAATGTGATCATTGACAACGTTAAGGTGCTTTACGTTAAATGAACAAGCGCTGGCAAACTTTAAAATATCTTTTTTCTGACGCGCTGGCAGCCGCTCTAGCCTACTGGGCAATGTTTGCATACCGCAAACTATACATTGAACCTAAAATCATCGGGGCCAATCTCAAAATAGATTACGATCAAAAATTCTTCACCAGCCTCATTATTATCATTAGCTTTTGGCTGCTTCTATACATGGTTACAGGAACTTATGGAAGCATATACAGAAGATCAAGATTGAAAGAATTTTTGCAAACCTTCACCATAAGCATTGTTGGTTCACTTGCATTGTTTTTCCTAATTATATTAGATGACTTAATCTACAGCTATCGCGATTTTTATCAATCTCTAGGAATCTTATTCACCGCTCATTTTTTACTGACAGCTTCTGGTAGAATGATTCTTTCGAGTATTACCGCTCATCGCATTCACAAGCGAAAAATTGGTTTCAATACACTAATGATAGGCAGTAATAAAAATGCGCTGACGATGTTTAACGAACTAGAAGGACTGAAAAAATCTGTTGGTTTTATTTTCAAAGGATTTGTGCACATTAATGGCGGAAAGAATCATGAATTGGATGATTCTTTAGGTCACCTAGGACATTTTAGAGATATAGAATCCATCATTGCGGAGCACAAAATTGAAGATGTGATCATTGCGCTTGAAAGCAACGAACATGATAAAATTGGAGCAATTTTAAATGAGTTAGAAGGCAAACCTGTGAATGTGAAAATCATTCCGAAGATGTATGATATTCTGAGCGGCCAAGTGAAAATGAACTCTATTCTTGGCGCACCACTTATTGACATCAACCAAGAAATAATGCCTGTATGGCAACAATATTCAAAAAGAATAATGGATGTTGTCTTGTCCTTACTTAGCTTGATTTTGCTAATTCCTGCTTATTCGATGATTGCCATCGGAGTGAAATTATCATCAAAAGGACCCGTTTTTTATTCGCACGAGCGCATTGGCCTTCACGGCAAACCATTCAAAATCTTCAAATTCAGATCGATGTACCAAGATGCTGAACGTAATGGGCCAGCATTAAGTAGCGAAAACGACAGCAGAATTACACCTTTTGGTAAATTTTTGCGCAGATCTAGATTTGATGAGCTGCCTCAATTTTGGAATGTTTTGATTGGTGATATGAGCTTGGTTGGCCCTAGACCTGAACGTCAATTTTTCATTGATCAAATAGTGTTACAAGCGCCACATTACAAGTATTTACATAAAGTTAGACCAGGAATTACTTCTTGGGGGCAGGTGAAATATGGCTATGCCGAAAATGTGAGCGAAATGATCGAACGCCTAAAGTTTGATGTGCTTTACATAGAAAACATGAGCCTCATGGTCGACTTAAAAATTCTGATTCATACCGTGCTGATAGTGCTACAAGGCCGAGGAAAATAGGTTTTGGTGGCTAGTTTCTTGTAAGTATTTGGAAGTGCTAATACACTTATTTGTTTAATACGTTTCAATATGCTGTCGCATATTTTGCCTCAGAGAAAGGAGATTTACACAGAGACTATCCCGCAAAGGCTAA
>JANRBI010000004.1 GCA_030727625.1 Salibacteraceae bacterium | reverse complement strand
CCTAAGTTTAACATCACACGTGCATTTTCAGGGTCGAGCTGCAATGCCTTGTTAAAGTTGGTAAGTGCAGAATCGGCTTGGCCCGACATGGCATATACGATGCCTATTTTTTGATAAACCGCGCTGTTTTGCTGATCGGCTTGCTGTGCCAGTTGCAAATACTTCATTGAGTTTTGAAGATCATTTTTGTTCTTGCCATACACTTCGCCCATGTTAGAATAAACACGCGACAAATCTTTGCCTTTATACACCTTGGCCAACGCTTTAAATGCCTCGATGGCTGCATCTGGAGCACCTTTTTGCATGGCCATGTTGCCCACTGCTTCGGTGTTGCTTCTTATGCGTGCATCGTTTGGCTTATATCGCAATGCTTGGTTGAAGTATTTCACACTCAAATCATAGTTTTTCTTTTCGAAATAGATGTTGCCCAAAATGTCTAATGGCGGAAAATATTGAGGGTAAATCCTAAGAGAGTTGAGGCAAGATTCTTCGGCCGCATTGAGCAGGCGCGTTCTCTCAATTTCAGAAACACCTTTTTCTTTGGCTTGCTCCAAAAGCTCGCTGCCATAGGTCATTTTTACTTTGGCCGATCCATCAGAAGTGCCCACGTCAGCCGAGGCGAGCGCTCTATCGTTTTCCCAAGCATAATTTCTAAAAAAAGTTTTGCCTGCATAGCCAATCATGATGATTCCAAAAAGACCAACGGCCACATTTTGAGCCATTTTTTTGGATAGAAAATTCACTAAAAAGTGGGCAACTATGATCACAAAACCAATGGAAGGAATGAACAAGAAACGTTCGTTCATAAAAGCCCCGATATCAAAAAATAAGTTGGAATAAAGGATAAATGTGCCTAGGTAAAGTAAAACGCCATATCCATAGATGTTGGCAGGTTTTCCCATCAGTTTTTGCACTAAAGTGATCAAGCCAAAAAGGCTGAGTGCTGCATATAAAATGAGCGAAGCCATGGCTCCAGTATCGTTCCAATCTAAGTATTGCGAACCGCCAGCTTGCAACTCAGCAAAGGTTGCAAACGGGTGAAATGGATAATAGTCATGGGTCAAAGGATGAGGAAAAAACAAGAGTTTCACGTAAAGCCCCATGGTGAAGAAAATACTCGCCAATCTTTCTGATTCTGTTGCCAGAATATAAGGCTTGTTCATCAGTTCATTCGCCACTAGCATCGAGTCGCCATGATCGCTGTACACACTGGTTCTGATCATGAGGTAAAGACCTACAAACGCCACCATGCCTGTCATAGAAAGCGCAGATCTTTTAAAACTTCCTTGCGGGAAAAAGATCAACGTAAGTGGAATTACACCAATAAAGGTGGCACTTGATTCTTTGGATAAAATGCTTGAGAAAAACCAAAATCCGGCAAGAATTACGTGGACAAAATGGCCGTTTTTCATGTAAACCAAAACAGATCTAAAAGCCATCAATGCAAACAAAACGCTTAAGATTTCATCTCGACTTTTGATGCTGGCGCCAACTTCGGTATGCGTTGGGTGCGCTAAGAAAAGTGCTGTGGCTACAAAAGGAATGCTCCACCACCAACGGTCTTCTTTCCAGCTAAAAATGCGCTTTAATACAGAAAGCAAAAGCATACCAATAAGCCCGTACAGCACCACATTGATCAAGTGACTTATTTCTGGGTTGTTGCCAAATATTTGCCATTCGATGGCATGTGTAGTTTGTGAAAGCGGACGGTAACGACCACCTTCTACCAAGTTCTTTTTCGAACCAAAAAAGCCTGTCATCAGGTCGTTCGTCCAAATGTCATGAATGCCGTCAATTCCCTTTTTGGTGAACTCGTTTGCAGTGATATAAAGCTTGTCATCTAGCGTATAGTCAAACGGAATGGTATTCGCGTAAAGCGCAAAACCTAAGAGAAACGTGATGATATATGGCATCCAATTTTTTTTGGATGCGCTTGGTTCTTCTTGCAATATTTCCACTTCAGGTTCGGGTTGCTGAACTTCAGGTTGCTGATTTTTATGGTATCTTCTCTGCTTCGACATGGCTGCTAATCTACTGAAAGTTCGCCTCTAAG
>JANRBI010000003.1 GCA_030727625.1 Salibacteraceae bacterium | reverse complement strand
TGTTGGCAATAGATCAGTGTTTGATGACCAAGTGCTACCGCCATCTGTTGTTTTCCACAAACCACCTGCTGGCGCTCCTACCCAGAAAGTATTGGTGTCTGTTGGGTGAAAAGCAATGGCATTTAGTCTTCCATTTCCGTTTGGTTGACCGGTGCCGTTATCTGGTTTTGCTAGGGGGCCAATTTCTGTCCAATCGCCACCAATGCTTTCTGCACCTTGCAGCGTTTGATTGTAAGCTATTTCCCAAGATTGATATGCGCTTTTTGTAGCGTCTGGCGCTGGAAAACTCCCATCTTCATTCACTCTGTCCGTCCAATACCATTCCCATCTTTTAAATACTTTCCATCCATCACCCGGATTTCGTTCTCTATTATTCCAATAAGCATTGAAGGCTTTTTGTGTTTCAAAGAAATTGGCATTCGGATCGTCCATCATGTCAATCCAAATAGGTGTGTTTGCGGTGTCAATGGCTTGACTAAACGTATTGGAATACGTCAATATCAAAGCGATAGCGACTAAAAGCGTTCTGAATGAATTCATGTAACAAATATAAGACTGGGCTTATTTGTTCTCATTAGTATAAGTTTTTCACAAAATGCGATTTTGCTTGTGTGGTAAGGTCGGTAGGTTAATTTTACAACCTACTAACACATAACTCATGCTTCTATTTGATTTGAACCTTTGGTGGGATGCGCTAAATACACTTCAACAAGTGTATTGGATTACTGCTTTTCTATCATCTATTGCTTTTGCCATTATTTTATTGATGACGCTACTTGGTGGCGATGCAGACGCTGATGCAGACGTGGAACTTGATGCAGATGCCGATGTAGACGGTGGCATGGGAGTGCAGTTTTTCACGGTGAAAAACATGGTTGGTTTTTTCACAGTTTTTAGTTGGAGTGGCCTTGCATGCATTGAATTAGGTTTGGGCGGATTTGCCACATTAGCTATCAGTATTGTTTGCGGCCTCATCATGATGGTGATCATGGCATACCTTTTTTACTTTATGAGTAATATGGTAGAAAGTGGCACACTTAGAATAAACCAAGCTGTGAATGCTTATGGCGAGGTTTACCTCACTATCCCTGCCAAACGTGGTGGTATTGGTAAAATTCAAATCAAGCTTCAAGGTTCGTTGCGCGAGATGGATGCCATCAGCGACAGCGAAGAAGACCTTGCACGTGGCACCTTAGTAAAGGTGATTGATACGGTAAACGACTCTATTCTTTTAGTATCTAAATAATCTATAATCATATGAACTATGTAGTAATTGGGATCATTTTAGCGGTCCTGTTTGTCGTAATTATTTTCTACTCTCTGCTTGCGCGATACAAGCGTTGTCCATCAGATAGAATCTTGGTGGTTTACGGTAAGGTAAGCAAAGACAAAGACGGGCGAAGCGCCAAGTGTATTCATGGTGGAGCCGCGTTTGTGCTTCCTATTTTTCAAGATTTTGCTTTTCTAGATTTAAGACCGCTGTCCATTGAGGTGAATCTTACCAAAGCCCTGAGTAGACAAAACATTCGTGTGGATGTACCATCAAGATTTACTGTTGGTGTTTCTACCGAGCCAGGCATCATGGAAAATGCTGCTGAGCGTTTGCTTGGACTTGACAAACAATCTATTCACGATTTGGCAATTGACATCATTTTTGGTCAGTTGAGATTGGTTGTTGCTACTATGGATATTGAAGAAATCAATAGCAACAGAGATAAGTTTTTGAGCAATGTGGCCAATAACGTTGAAGCTGAGTTGAAGAAGATCGGTTTGAAATTAATCAACGTAAACGTTACCGATATTAAAGACGAAAGTGGCTACATCGAAGCTTTGGGTAAAGAAGCTGCTGCAAAAGCAATAAACGATGCACGTCAATCAGTTGCCGAGAAAAACCGTGATGGTAGTATTGGTGAAGCCAGAGCGAATCAAGATGAACGCGTACAAGTTTCGGCAGCCTTAGCCGAGGCAAAAATTGGTGAAGCGGCAGCTAATCAAAATGAACGTATTAAAACGTCTGAAGCAAATTCATTGGCAAGCGTAGGTGAAGCTGAAGCAT
>JANRBI010000002.1 GCA_030727625.1 Salibacteraceae bacterium | reverse complement strand
TTTTTACCTTTTTGTTCAGTTTGGTTGGTTTCAGACATAATAAGTCTTGATTCAGTAATTTTTTACAAAAGTATCAACGCTTTGGGGCGATTTTAATGCGCTGCCAACTAATTATTTGCAATTGATTGTTAGGTGTTTATCTCTCGATTGATTCTTGCACTGACTTAGATAGTCTAATCTATCATCCTTTACTACTTGATTTTGACAAAAAGCTTTTAATCTCTAGTAGATTGAAGAAGATAAACAGTGGTACAATCTTAAAATAACGTTTGGTTAATCTTTTCGGTTCTCTCACTAGTCGATACAACCATTCGAGGCCCATTTTTTGAATAAAATCTGGCGCCTTTTTTACTCTGCCTGTGTGAAAATCAAATGCTGCGCCAATAGTTACTATCAGTTTTACCTGAGTATATTTTGCCAATCTGTGTGCAAAATAAATCTGTTTGGGAGCTCCAAGTCCTACCCAAACCACATCTGCGCTCTTAGCGTTTATATCATCTGCAATCTCTATTATTTCTTGTTCGCTCAGGGCTTTAAAAGGTGGGCAAAGTGTGCCAACTACTTGATGGTTTCCCCATTGCTGGCAAGTCAGTTTTAAAGCCTCAGCCACTCTGGGTGCGCCACCGCACAAGTAATGTTTCACGTCCTTTTTAGCTGTTGTTTCTAAGATCGATTTGAAATAATCAGGTCCACTACAGCGATTTGCATGCTTTGCCCCTTTCCATTTTAACATCCAAACCGATGGCACACCATCTGGTAAATTCCAATGATATTCGTGTAAAATCTTCGCAAAATCAGCGTCCAATTTTGCCGTAACCAACACATTAGCGTCAGACGGACTTATGAGCAAGTTTTTGGGCTGACCCTCCAATATTTGTAAGCTGTCGCTAATGAGCTGATCAAATCCCTTATCGTATAGTTCTGTTCCTAAAATCCTCATTTCGAAAGCACCTGTTGATACGTGTTAATCAGCAAATCATACACCGCCTTTTCATTGTATTTTTCTTTGAAATCGGAAAAAGCTCGGGATGCAAGCTGTTGCTGAAAGTCATTGTTTTGGTCAAGCATTTCCACTTTTTCCAATAAATCTTGCGCTGAATTAGGCTCGAATAAAAGTCCATTCATTCGGTGATCAATCATTGACTTCATGGCGCCTAAATCACTAGCAATAACAGGCGTTTGGGTAGAAAAAGCTTCTAGAATAGTCATCGGCATGCCTTCATAGCATAATGAAGGAAATAGTAGCGCCTTAGCATTGAACAAATATTTTAGGGTATGGTCATGACTCATTTGTCCTAAGAGCTCCAGATTCTTTACTGATTTCAGCTCATTCGAAAGCACACCACTTCCTATAATTTTGACCGGCAAACCAAGCTTCGGAGCAATTTCAGCCAAAAGCTTTAATCCTTTATTTTCTTCTAATCTGCCTATGTAAACATAAAAGTCTTTTGAGGCTGGCGAAGCTGGAAATTGAAACTCAGGAATAAAGTTCGGCTTTACAGTAAGCAACTGTTCTTCAATACCTGAAGCTATAAATTTCTCTTTCGCGAAAGTGGAAAAACAGAAGAATTGATCGACCAATGTATTCCAAGTATTTCGAGACTTATTTTGCTCGATTAATCTAGCTACAGCCAATGTTTGAATGGCCGAATCTCGATAGCACTTTTTTAAAACTGCACCATATGCAGATGATCCAAGACAATCTTCACATACTTTTCCTTGTCTTAAAAACAAACCATTGGAGCAAATGTGTCGGTAGTTATGCAGTGTTTGCAGCACTGGTATTTTTAAGTCTTTACAGGCTTGAAACACGGAAGGAGAAAAAAGAGGAAAAGTATTGTGGACATGACATACATCTGGCTTTTCCCGCTTCAAAACAATCATCATTTCAACGTATGATTTTTTAGACCAAGCTGTTTCGTTGGCTAATTTCAATTTCTCAAAAACTGAAAGCGTGTTGATCAAGTCATTGGCTTTGAAAAACGTAAACACCTGATGACCAAACTTTTCGAGTATCGCTTTTTCGTTTGCTACTACGGTATCTTCTCCGCCAGATTGCTGATAGTAATTATGAACTAGTAGTATTTTCAACTGCGTTGCTTTTGTCTGACCAATAAAATATAGAAGTGATGAACACGAAAAACGTGAGTCCATGATGTCGAAGCATGGTTGACTCAGTAATGCTATAGCAAGCAAAAAGAAAAAGAACGAATCCCAGAAGCAAGTTTTTGTGCTTAAGAGCAGACTTAAACAACGCCACAAAAATGCCCAGAAATGCTGCTAATGCTGCAATACCATTGGTTAGCCAATACTGCAAATACATGTTGTGCGCATTAAATCCTTCGCTCAATGCTATCTCAAAACCCTTTTCTCGATAAACTTCTTCCAAGACTTGCATTCCGTTGCTTGTTCCAAAGCCTAGTAACCAATGCTCTTTAATTGCATCAATAGCACTTTGCCACAGACCCAAACGCATAGTTAATGGTGAAAGATGGGCATCATCAAACTTAAAATTGAAGTCGAAGGCTTCAACTTTGGTTTTGGTAACATAGCCTGCAAACAAAATCCCTAATACCAGCAGCAGTGCCATGATTCCTTTCAGTCGATTACTTCCTAAAATTTTATTTCGATAAGAATAAACCAACAAAACACTCACGCTGAGCGGAAACAAAATGCCGAAAACCGCAGACTTGAGCAGAAAAATCAATGCCGCAAACAAAACAAATGCAATTAAGAGCAAAGCTTTTCTAGCCCGAGGATAGTCTCTTGAAACAAGCTCATTTATGACCCACAAACCACAGACATTCAAATAAAGGGCAAAGTATACGGCATGCAACCTTATTGGCTTAGTTAGCAATTGATGCATGAAATGATTGTATACAAAATGATCTTTTTGCGTGGCAGAATACACCGTGCCATTTTCAAAAAAATGAAGTGTTGCAGCCACCAAACAGATTACACTAGCCACTGCGCTTGCGGCAACAAACAGATTCATCAGCTTGCTTAGCATTGAACGATCGAAAAGTAAAATGATTTGAGTAAAAAACGGTAGAAGCAGCATAGGCGCATGCTTGAGCAGCACCCTGCCACCAGAGCCAAGATCGTTTGTGTAGAGCAAGCCAAAAGCTAAAATCACGAATAGCAAAACATAAGAAAGCAATGGTTTTGCAACGCTAAATCTGAGCTTTTTCAAATAAAGAGCAAGAGCAAACATCAAACCCAGCAAAACCAGACCTACTGTATTTGCCTGATGTGGAAGGTAAAAACTAACGGTATAAAAGGCCAAAGAAAACAAGGCAATATGGTCGAATCTGAGCCTCATTTTTCACTCAGATTTATTGACCCAGAGGGATTTCCGTATGCGTTCCATCTTATAAAAATGAAGGCCAAACTTGTCCATAAAATTGCCATTTCATAAATTGGAATTGTAATGCCAATTGTAAAAAGCGGAATCAACAACAAGCCCCAAAACACCATTCGATTCCAGGCAGCGCTTGGCGCAAGTTTACTCACTTGTGTGTAGATGATTTTATAAATCACAAACATGAACACGAAGCCTAAAAAGCCCGTGTTGAGGAATATACTCAGAACAGCGTTGTGCGGGTCGTACGTGTCTTTAAGATGATCTGAAACAGTGAGCGGCCACCAATTTTTGGGAGACGCGTATGTCTGGAATAGTTCAAATGGCGATCCTATGCCCTTCCCAAACAAATAATTCCAAAAGCTGAATTCTTTGATAGAATCCATGTAAACATTCCAAATAGAACCGCGGCCAGTAAGTAGCTGCGGCAGAAAGAAATAACCCGTTTTTTCGTAAACAGACTTAAAATAGTAAAACAAAAATGGAACGATAACGGCAACCAAAAGACTTCCGTAGGCGAAAATTCTTTTGCGATCTAAAATTCTAAATTGAGATAAGCTTCCTCGGTTTACGAATGTGATATAAAATCCAAAAATCAAGATTATGCATCCAGAAACAGCTTTGAAATAGGTGAGCAACGAAGCGAGAATTAGAAATAATAATAACCAAAATGCTTGTTGCTCTTTCTTAAAAAACAACTGAAAACTAGTGAAACACAAAATCACCGAAAGCTCTGCGCCATGGTATAAAAAACCGTTGGGTCTGGGATAATAAACACCATCTATGATGGCCGAATTGACATAAGTGGCATTCCAAAATGTAAGTGGTAAAAGATGAAAATACTGAAAGACGGCAATCAAAATGGGCAACCACATCAACGTGAAATAACGCTTTTCATATTTCAGCATTAAAGACATAGGAATTCGCTTATTGGCAACTAAATCGATTGCAATGACCAAAACAAATGGGCCGAAAAAAAAGTCAATCAGATCTTTGATATGCCATTGATCTAGAAAAAGCTGGACGATAAGAAAAAGCAACCCAAAGTAGGCAATCCATTTTTTAGTGGGATTGATAAGGATAAGATACAACGCAACCAAAAACGTAAGCCCAAACCCAATAAAATGAATTTTTATAGGAAAAGGGGGAACGACATTTCCCAAAATAATAAGCAATGGAGTAACGCTCAACAACTCGAGAAAAATGATTCTTATGAAATTTTCGCGATCAAAAATCATGACTCAATATTCATTTTTTGAACGACACGTAAATATTGCTGTGGCAGCACTATGGCCAAAGGCAGCAGAGAAACACACGTGGCCATGATTACGCCCGAAATGCCAAACAAACCTAGTAACCAAATAGACAATGGAATATTGATGAAAGCAGAAACAAGAATAATATTTCGCTGCGCTTTTAGCTCAGCAACAGCATTCAAGAAATAGGAGAAAATGGCGATCCAAGCAGTAAGTAATGCAGAAAGAGCCATGATCATTGAAAGTAATGTTGGTATTTCTATTTCTTTTCCCATCCATAGCCGATACGCAGTTGGGGCAACCAAATACATCAGTATTGCCAAAACAGCAAAAGCAAGCCAGATCTGCAGCAATATGCTAACGTTTTTCTTAATCCAAGGCACATCTTTTTGATGTGCAGCATCTGTAAAAGACGACCAATAAGGCACAATAATCAGGTTGAAACCAACCTGTATGATATTAAAGTACTTGAACGCAATATTGTAAAGTGCTACATCTGTGCCGCCTAATAAATTTATGATAATCAGGTTGTCTGTGCTATAAATAACTAGCATACAAATTTGAATAAGAAAAAATGCCCAGTTAACCATTTTGAAAGGCTCTGATTTTTTGAACACAGTTTTGGTGAACGATGGCTTTGCTTGCTTCAAAGATGTAAGATAGCTAACTATCGAGGCTATGAACCAGGTTGCGGCTGGCACAACCGAAAACCAAATAGCATAATAAAGAAACTGGTTGGTATCAACCAATTGAATCATAGCCACTACACCAAGCAAAAGCAACGCATTTTGAATCGCCAAAATCAAAAATGAAGCGGTGGTTCTATGAATGGCGAAATAGACCGTGTTTAATAAAAAGAACACAAAATGAGATAAATAAAAAACCGTGCTAAATCTAAAAATGAAGCTAAAGTTCGGTATTTCAGAACCATCGCCAACAAAGAAATGCTGGATTGGAAACATAAAACTAGCTACCAAAATAGCCGCAATAGATATCACGTAAATCATAGAAAGCGCCTTCAACGCTTTCTCTATTAATGCTTTGATCTGTTCAAAGTTTGACTCAGCAAACGCTTTTGTAATAAAATTTCTAACGCTGCTGCTTACCCCTACTTCAAACGCTGAAAACCATGTGAAAAAAGAGAGCATGGCCAGCCAAACTCCATAATTTTCTTCACCTAAAAACTGAATGGAAAAACGCACTAAGAAAAACCCAATTCCAATATTCAGGGCTTTTATTGCACCAGTACCGGCAATATTAAAAAGTAACTTCTTGGTTCTGCTCGCAACGGCTTCGGGCATTTTATGCGTTGCCTTTTTTAGAAATGGAGAATAAACCAACAATAGCATAAGAAAAAATCAAACCCATTATAGCTGCATACAGCGCCCTAAGAGATCTTCCTGCTCCTGACTTTGCGCCAAAATCACTAAAGTGAGCGTGCACATCATAAACATTATCCAGCGCACTCATCATTTGGTCAATTCTCGATACCTCTTTTGAATAGTATAGGTATTTGTTATAAATATCAAGTGGATTTAAACTCGACCCTTCCTTTTGCTGACCAAGCATTACTGTAGTGCCAGCACTTGCTCCTTTATCAGACTTTGCTTTCTCGAGAAGCGCCTGATTGTATACTTTTTTCAAGGTGTCAAGCCTGTTCATTTCTTCCATTAAAATCTCTTTCTCATAAAACAACCTACTCACCTCATCTTGCTTCATTTTCTGAAGTTCGGGCACTCTTTCTAAATAGGTTAACAATGAACTCTCTAGTTTAGAAAATATCTTTTGATCTGTGCTTACCACCTCAATCATAAAACGACTACTGACGGCCGAAAAACCACCTTCTAACAAAAGGTCAAAATCAATATGCTGGTAAGTCGCAGAGTCAAGCTCTCGGTAAATATTATTTATAATGTCAAGCTTTTCTCTGTAAGATGAATGTGGTTTTATCTCAAAGTTTTTCAAGCTTGACGCATCTTCTTCAGAAATCTGAAAAAGTTTGGCAAGCTCATCTAATTTTTCTTCTTGTACTAAAGAATTGAAATATCCAACATCGCTATATAGTTGGCCTTCAGATTCTACATTTAGCCTTAAAAGCAAGTTGGAGCTGTAAGTTCGAGGAATAAAATTCACACTAGCAAAACCAATAATCATTGCCACTATTACTATTGGCAAGATCAATTTTAAGTGCTTAATGTTAAACTGGAGCAACAAAACTAATCCACTGGCCATACCTCTAATCAAATACCAAATAGAGCTTACTAGCTTGTTGATCAATCTTTCAATATCTCTGATAACCGGGGTTACAGTAACTTCTTCCGGAATGTTGTTTTTATCCATTAATGATCGTTTATCTCAGTGGCGATTCAATAAGCACAATTTGATCAATTTATAGAGCAAACATGCTTTACGTTTATGATAGCTTCGCTTTTTAGTTTAGACGTAATGACAATCTAAATGATTAGCCTTGCAGGCCCCAAAAGTATAGATGATTTACGATTAGTTAGTTTTATTAAGCTTTTGATCCATAAAAATGAAGGCGGCACTCCTTACAAATTTTGTTCCCCCATACAGAAAATCGCTATTCAAAAATCTAAGCGCTAGGTTAGATCAATTGACGATTCTAGTTTCGGTGCATATGGAGGGAAACCGCACCTGGAAACCTGATTATGAAGGATTGAATGTTGTAAAACAACGCACCATTAGCTATTCTAAAAAATGGGAGCACGAAGCGGGTTTTCAAGAAACTACTGAGGTGCACATACCGTTTGACACCATCTTCAAACTCGCAAAAGCTAAACCGGATGTGGTAGTTTCTGGTGAGCTAGGGTTTAGAAGTTTACTCGCTTCGATTTATTGTATGATCTACGGTAAACCATTGATTTTATGGCTTACACTATCTGATCATACCGAGCAGAATAAAGCTGGAATAAGACTAATTCTCAGAAAATTCCTATTAAACAGGGCCACCGTACTTCTATGTAACGGAGCCGCAAGCGAGCGTTATTTGAAACAACTGGGTATCAGTAAACCCAAATTCTTTGCTCCTTATACAAGTGATTTTGAGCTTCAAAAGCCAAAAAAAAGTTTTAACGCTCGAAGAAAAATTCTTTTTACAGGCCAGCTCATTGCTAGAAAAGGGGTGAAACAAATGACGGCTGCCTTAAAAACTTGGTCAGAAAAAAATCCAGATAAAGAGCTAGAGCTGATTGTGGCAGGCAATGGTCCAGAAATACTTTACTTTGAAATGCTTAGAAACTGCGCAAACGTTGAATTGAGCCTGCTTGGTACGGTTGCATATGAAGATTTAGCCAAGCTTTATAATGATGCAGACATTTACATCTTTCCCACTTTGGCCGATGAATGGGGCGTAGTGGTAAATGAGGCGCTATCGGCAGGCTTGCCTATTTTAGGAAGTTTATATAGTCAAGCGGTAGAAGAGCTCGTGAAAAACGAGGTGAATGGCTGGCTTTTCAAACCTGATGACGAAAATGAATTTGCTGCCGCCATTTCAAAAGCTTTAAATGCGGATGACAACACGCTAACACATTTTTCAAAAAACAGTACTGAATCCATTAGAGCTATTACAGCCGAAACCATTGCTGATGAAATGATGACGGCTATTAATACGTGTTTTCACAAAACCTAAATCATTATTCGCCTTTTCTCGCTAAGCGCCTTACGTGTCTAACATTCAAGACAATAAGCTTTATTCTGCCTTTTTAGGTTAATTTTCTTGGATTTCGTTTATCCTTAACAGCAAGCCGTTTATACATTAATAGTGGCCATTAAGCTATTTAACAAAATAACGAGCAAACGCTTTCGGTTCGAAATGCGTTTAGGTATCACTACGGAAACAATGCTACAATTATGAGGTTTTACAATGCAACAAAACGGGGAATAGACATTCTAGTCTCTTCTGCGGTTATTCTCTTACTGCTGTCATGGCTTATCCCGATTATAGGTTTGATTATTAAACTTGATTCAAAAGGACCTGTCTTCTTTGTTCAATCAAGAGATGGAAAAAATAAGAAGCCCTTTTATTGCTTAAAGTTCAGGACGATGAAGCCTAGTTGGACAGCACACTTGGTTCAAGCCAAAGAAAACGATGATCGGATTACTAGAATTGGGATGTTTTTGCGCAAATCGCACCTTGACGAATTGCCACAATTCATCAATATATTTTTAGGCGATATGACCTTGATAGGTCCGCGGCCGCACATGCATCGAGATACTAGCTATTATGGTCAATTGATCGAAAATCATGATGATAGACTACTAGTAACACCCGGTTTTACAGGATTAGCGCAAATAAATGACCTATGTGGAAACACAGGCGAGTTAATGGAAATGAAACACAGAGTAAAACTGGATCGATTTTATGCAGCCAATCAGTCCGTTTTGCTTGATGCATATATTCTTTATAAAAGTTCAGTAATAGCCTTCAGAAAGGTTAAAACTTTTGTGAACGATCCATCTGTTGCAGAGACGGTAAACAAACCAAAGAGAAGATTCTTTGGCAAGGGCCATTTAAAAAGAGTTGCCTAAGCATCCTTTTTGCTCTTTTCTTTGTTGATGAAGAGCAATGGCAACCAAAAAGAAAAACGATATTAAGAAACCTTCCAATCTCTGGTTTAAAAACCAAGGCTGGGAGGTTTTTCCATTTCAACAAGAGGCTTGGGATGCCTATCACGATGGATTGAGTGGCGTGGTGAATGCGCCTACCGGTAGCGGAAAAACCTATTCGCTTCTGCTGCCAATTCTCGAAAATCTTGACTTGAAAAAAGGGTTACAGGCTATCTGGATCACTCCTATCCGTGCCTTGGCAAAAGAAATATTGCAAAGTAGCGAGCGCGCTGCTTTGGGCTTGAACATCGAAGCCAAAATTGCCATAAGAACAGGCGACACAGAAACCAACGAAAAAACGCGACTTAAAAAATCGCCCCCACACATACTTATCACCACACCAGAGTCGCTTCAATTGCTGCTTGCGCAAAAAAACTACCATCAATATTTTAAAAACCTGCGCACGGTAGTCATTGATGAGTGGCACGAGTTGATTGGGTCGAAACGTGGCGTACAAATGGAGCTTGCGCTTTCGCGATTCAAAACCATTTGCAATCCTTTTCAAGTTTGGGGCATTTCTGCCACCATTGGCAATATGGACGAAAGTATGCAAGTGCTTTTGGGCAATTGGTATCACCAAAAACATGTGTTTATAAAAGGCACGCATGCTAAAAAGTATGTGGTAGAATCGGTGTTTCCAGATGAGCTAGAAGAGCTGCCTTGGGCGGGTCATTTAGGTATACGCTTGCTCGATAAAATCATTCCGATTTTGCTGCGCAGCCAGAGCACTCTTATCTTTTTAAATACCCGCGGTCAAGCCGAAATTTGGTATCAAAAACTACTCGAGCACTCGCCAGACTTTGCAGGCGTAATAGCGCTTCACCATGGCAGCATGAGCCGCGAAACCAGGTATTGGGTTGAAGATGCACTCTACAACGGAAATCTAAAAGCGGTGATTTGCACTTCAAGCTTAGATCTTGGAGTCGATTTCAGACCAGTTGAAACAATCATTCAAGTGGGCGGACCCAAAGGAGTATCGCGTTTTATGCAGCGCGCTGGCCGAAGTGGTCATCAACCAGGAGCTACAAGTAAAATATATTTTGTTCCAACCCATTCTCTTGAACTTATAGAAGCTGCTGCTTTGCGCGAAGCCATCAAGCAAAACTTGCTAGAAAGCCGCATTCCCTTTATTCGAAGTTTTGATGTGCTTATACAATACTTGGTAACGCTGGCTGTTTCTGATGGCTTTAAGCCAAATGAACTTTACCAAGAAATTAAATCCACTTTTTGCTTCGAAAGCATTTCGGAAGAAGAATGGAGCTGGTGCCTAAACTTTATTGTACACGGTGGCGACACACTTAACAACTACGATGAATTTCATAAAGTAATTATAGAAGACGGCATTTATAAAGTAACCAGCAAGCGCGTGGCTTTGCGCCACAGATTAAGCATCGGAACCATTGTGAGTGATGTAATGCTCGCGGTAAAACTGAAGCATGGTGGCTTTTTGGGAAGTATTGAAGAAAGCTTTGTAGCTAAGTTTAAACCAGGAGATAATTTCTGGTTTGCAGGTCGCAGTTTAGAGCTTATTCGCATTAAAGAACTGACCGTTCAGGTGCAAAAATCGAAGAAAGAAACGGGCCCAACACC
>JANRBI010000001.1 GCA_030727625.1 Salibacteraceae bacterium | reverse complement strand
CCGATGATAACATAATGCCCAATGGTTCGGGAATGTTGGGCTCCATATCGAGCAGCCAAACTTCCATGATTGTTCCTAAACCTAACACATCTAACAACTACTTTTTATTCACTGTATCTAGCTTAGCAAATGGCAATGGGTTTAATGCGTTTGAAATAGACATGACGCTTAATAGTGGTTTAGGAGATGTGGTAGCAAATAGTCAACTGCATTTAATAGACTCCATAGCCGAAAAAGTATGTGCAACAAAGCATACAAATGATATTGATTATTGGGTGGTGGCGCATCGTTGGGAAAGTAATGAGTTTTATGCCTTTCATGTGAGTGAGACTGGGGTAAATCCTACACCTGTTATCAGTTCAATTGGTGTTTTCCATACCAGTGCTTTATACAGTGGCGAACCAACAGGTCAAATGAAATTTTCACCTGATGGAACCAAGATTGCAACCGCAAATTTTGGATCGGGTGTAGTGCAGCTTTATGACTTTGATAATGAAACAGGTGTAATTTCAAATATGCTCGAACTTACTCCAGGAATTATAAGTCAATTTCCTTACGGAATCGCCTTCAGCGCTGATAGTAAGAAGTTTTATTACGGTCGAAGAGTTTCAAATGGCATCGATCCAGTGGGCATTCATCAATTTGACTTGGATCACATAAATATCGATTGCCTTTTGGCATCAGAGGTTGAATTTGCCAATGTTTCTCCTTTCAAACTCATCTCAGATTTACAGCTTGCCCCAAATAAAAAAATTTATGTTACTTATTATGGTCAACCGCCCGTATCTCAAATTGGGACAATTCATTCACCTGAAAAGCGTTGCTTGAGTTGCGATTTTGAAAACATAGCAGTAACGCTTAACTCAAACTCACATAACGGACTCACCAACTTTGCGAGTTCTTTTCTCAGCGATGGCATTCGCTATGAATTTGGGTCTAATTGTTTGCTCGACACCACTTTTTTCTGGCCTGACGACACTTTTCGTTTAGATTCTGTAAAATGGAATTTTGATGATCCGTCAAGCGGAATATTAAATACAAGCACAAGTATTTATGCTCAACATTATTACGCTGCTGCTGATACATACAATGTTCAATTAATCGCCTATCGCGGAAATAGAATTGACACGTTTTATCGAAATACGGTCATTTGGAATGTGACCGATAACCTATTGGGTTCAGACACTACTATTTGCCAAGGAAATGATTTAACGCTGAGCGCAAGCTGGTATAACTCCTGTTTCGAATGGTATGATGGCACTTCACCTACTTACAAAACCGTCAACCAAACCGGGTGGTATTGGTTAGATATTTGGTATCAACCGTGCTATTTTAGAGATTCCATTTACATAGAAGTGGTCAATGATATTCCTGATCTCGACCTTGGACCTGATACTACCATTTGCTTGGGCGATTCTTTCACCTTCGATCCTGCTTTTCAACTAGCAGGATACACTTGGAGCAATGGATCGCACGATACCATCTATAAGGCTTTTGATACAGATACAGTTTGGCTAACCTTGAGCAATGCTTGTGGCGACACTACTGACACCGCCTTGGTTGGCTTAAAACCTGGTCTTCCGCCAACATTGAATTTGCCAAATGACACCACCATTTGTGATACCACTTCATTTACACTTGATGTAACAGCCACCGGAACAGCTTCCTACACTTGGGAAAATGGCAACTCCTCTCCCATTCGCAGTTTTTCGACTGAAGGTATTTATTGGATTGAAGTAACTAATGAGTGTGGCACCAAGAGCGACAGCATGCAACTGAATAACGAGTTTTTATTGGAATCTGCGCTGATCGAAAGTGCCCTTTTTTGTGGTAAAAATGACTCCATTCTGCTAGAAGCACTTGTAGATGGCAGTGATGCGCTTTGGAATACTGGCGAGCTGTCGAGCAGCATTTACGCAATATCAGGCGGTCCATTTTGGTTTGAAGCTAGCAACCTGTGCGGAACTTTTTCTGACACCATTTTCATTGAAGCTTTTGATACCAATTTTGCGTTTTCATTACCCAAAGACAGCTTTGAATGCAGCCTTTCCGCACCCTTCGAAATT